>JBAIYK010000035.1:0-5359 GCA_037915935.1 Solirubrobacterales bacterium
CCTCGCGGCGGCGACGCCCGAGCGGCTGCGCGAGATTGTCGCGGAGCTCGCCGCCGATCCGCGGGCGCACCTCGACGTCCAGGCGGAGGGCCGCCGCCAGGCGGAGCGCTTCAGGGCCTCACGCGTCTACCCGGAGCTGATCGCGGCTGCGCTCGGCGACGTGGAGGCGCCCCGCGCGGTGGGCGAAGCGCGGCCGATGGCGCGCTCCGAGCAGGCATCCGCGGATACGGAGGCGGCCGCCGGCTCCGCAGAGGGGGTCGGATGAGCTCGCCCACGCCACAGGCGACCGCCACCGCGCCGCAGAGCAGCCGCCCGCCCGGCGCTGGGCCGGCGCGCCGCCGGCGAGCTCTGAGTGTGCGCCCGTCGCTGCTCGACGCGGCGCTGCTCGGCGCGCTCGTGGTGGCCGCGACCTGCCTCTACACGTTCTACGCGCTGAAGATCGGCAGCTTCCAGCCGGACGAGTGGTACTACATGGAACTCGCGCGCTACATCGCCGGCCACTTCCCTGCCGGCCTGTGGCAGGAAGGCATCTACTGGCGCGGCATCCAGCGGATCGACCAGCTCGTGCTCGCGGCGCCGTTCGCGCTGCTGCGCGGCGCGAGCGTCTACGAAGCCGCGCACGTGATCCAGGCGCTGCTGTATGCGAGCGCGGCGATCCCGGTGTGGCTGCTTGCGCGGGCGGCGGGCCTCTCGAGGTGGGCGCGGGCTCTCGCGGCGGCGATCGTGCTGCTCGCGCCCTGGGCGATCGTGAGCACCTCCTTCCTAGCCGAGGGCGCGGCCTATCCGGCCTACGCGTGGGTCCTCTACACGACCTGGCTGGCAGCCCGCGGGCCGACCCGTCGCCGCGAGCTCCTCGCGCTCCTCGCGCTCGCGGCGGCCGCCTTCTCGCGCACGGCGCTGCTCGGCATCGCGCCGATCCTGCCGCTCGCGGTGCTCTGGCAGCAGTGGCGGTGGGAGCTCCGCGGACTGCGCTGGCGGGCTCGCATCGCGGCGCTGCCGAGGGCGCTGTGGTCGCGGGCGCCGATCGTGACCGCGATCGCGCTGCTCGGCCTAGCGGCGCTGCTGCTGAGCCTCACCAATCTGATGCCAGGCGGCGGGCTCGGCGCGCTCACCGGCAGCTACGGGCTGCCCCAGCGGTCGGCGCTCTCCGGCCTGCTCGGTCGCTACGCCTACTACCTCTCGCGGATGGCGCTCGGCACGGGCGTGATCGCGCTGCCGCTCGGCCTCGCCTGGGCGCTGCGCGCGCTGGTCAGGCCGCGTGAGGGCGGCGGCCATGCGCTCGCGGCCGTCTGCGTGCTCGGCGTCGGCGTCGTGCTGCTCTCGCTCGTGCAGGCCGGTCAGGACGAGCGATACGTGCTCTACGGCGCGGCGCCGATCGCGCTCGCCTTCGCCGCGGAGCTGCAGGCGCAGTGGCGGCGGTCGCCGGCGCCCGGAAGGCGGGCGGCGCTCGCGAGGGCGCTCGGCCTCGGCCTCGCGGCGGCGTTCGCGATCGCAGTGCTCGCGGACGTAAGCTGGCCTCCCGCCGAAGCCGAATACGACTTCTTCGCCTATCCGGCGGCGACGTTCTACGCGCGCGCGGTCGGGACGAGGCTCGCGTCGGTCCACGTGGGCGCGTCCGCGTTCCTGGTCGTGGTGGTCGCGGTCGCGGCGGTCGCCTGGCTGCTCGCCGGGATCGTGCGGCGCATGACGCGGCCGGCAGCCGTCCTCGCCGCCGCGGCGACGCTGCTGCTGTGCGCGACCGAGCTCGTCTACTCGCTGCAGAAGTTCACGACCGGCCCGGCGGCGATCGCGGACGGCGCGGAACCGGAGGCGCGCTCCTGGCTCGAGCGGGTGGTGAGGCCCGGGACGCGCGTCGCGGCGGTCGGGATCGGCCTCGGCGCGGGTCACGAATACGTGCCGATTTGGCATACGACGGAGTTCTGGAACACGGCGATCGACGAGGGAGTCGCGTTCCGGCCGTGGGAAGTTCCGCCCGTCCCCTTCGGCGCCGAAGGGCGCCTGCTCGCGGTGCAGAGCCCAAGCGGGCGGCTGAGCATCGTCCCCCAGACAACGACCGAAGCCGGCCACACGCCCCCGGTGCCGCGCTACCTGCTGCTTTCGCGCCAGGACATGAACCCCTATGGCTTCGTTGCGACGCCGGTGGCGAACGACCCCGTACTGCCGCTCAGCCTCGTGCGGCTCTCGCAGCCCGCACGGTTGCAGTGGTCGCTGAGCGGGACCTCCCCGGAAGGCTTCATGTCCCCTCGCGGGCCCGCGATCGCGACCGTCTACCGGGACGCCCTCGCCGGCGGCGCGCGTTGCGCGAGCTTTCAGCTGATCGCCCCGGTCACCTACAACGGCCCGACGTTCCCCGGCAGCTGGCCGTACGTCGTCAGCGCCGGCGCGGGGCAGACCGTGCGCGGCCGCCTCGCCGCGCAGCAGACGCGGCAGATCGAAGTACGGCTGCTGCCGCGTGCGATGGCCGGCGGCGGGCTTGCGCGCGTCACGGTTCGCGTGCACGGCAGCGCGCGGTACGTGAACGGGAAGATCGTCAGCGCGAGGCTCGCCGGCTTCGAAGCCCACGCCTGCGCACGCCGCCGCTAGCGCTCGCGCCGTGCGCGCGCTCGGGTGTGGGCTGCGGGCCGCCGCGCCCGAACGCGGCCACGTCGGCGGCGAGGTCGTGGAGCAGGCGGGCGAAGACCCGCGAGGCGCGGAACTGCTCGGCCTTCATGCGCCCGCGCACCCGCAGGCGCTCGTACATCTCAGGGAAGCGCGCAAGGCGTCGCAGCGTCCACTCGAGGTCGCCGGGAGAGTCGATCTGCAGATAGTCGATGCCGAGCTCGAGCCCGTGTGCAGGCTGCAGGCGCTCGGCGAGCAGCAGATGTCCGGCTGCGAGGTGGATCGCCGCCTGCACGCCGAAGCCGCCGCCCGGCTGCGCGGCGACGTGGACGCCCACCTCGCATTCGCGCAGCAGCTCCGCGAGCTCTGGGCCGCTGACGCCGTGGATCACCTGCAGCAGGTCGTGGTGGTGCTTGCTCGGCAAGAGCACCTGCTCGCGGTGCGGGCTCGAGCGGCCGATCGACATCGCCCGCGGCGCGCGGCGCAGCGGGCGGACTTCGCCGAACAGCGCGTCGCTCACCGGCGGCGTGACGGCGCGCCAGACCGCGCTCCTCCCAAGGGCCCTCCCCGTCAGCGCCGGGTCGAAGCAGACCACCCTGTCGAGCGCTCCGACGCGCGCGGCAGCGACGGGTTCCGGCATGCCGCCCACGAGCACGCCGAGGGTGAGGGCGCGCAGCGAGCGCAGCTCCTCGAGCGCCTGCGCCGGAAGCGCGGCCGGGTCGATCACGACCACCGCGTCGGCGGCGAACTCCTCCAGCCCGGCAAGCGTCTGCGCGAGCCCGTCGACGGGCGCCTCGAAGCGTCCTACGCTCGAGCCCGAGACGTCGGCGGGCGCATGGACGCCGAGCGACCATTGCGCGCCGAGGAACGCGACCCGCGCGCAGCCGTCGCGCCGCCGCAGGTCGGAGGCGGCCCTGGTCGCGAGGTCGCTGCTCATCGGCATCGGTACGATAGCTGCGCCTCTCAGGGTCTTCGAAAGACCTTCTCCGGCCGACCTCCGCATGTCCGACTGGCAAGAGCGAATCACGCGCGAGACGGCCCCGGCGATCAGAGTCGAGCACCAGCTTCGCTATGAGCTCGCTGCGCCGCTGATCCGCCGCTGCGACACCTGGGCGGATCTCGGCTGCGGCAACGGCATCGCCGCCGCCGCAGCGCTCGGCGAGCACCGTCCAGCGCATGCCGTGCTGCTCGATCTCGACGCCGAGACGGTCGCGCGCGCGGTCGCCGAGCTCGGTCTCTCAGGCGCGAGCACGGTCTGCGGCGATCTGAGCGAGCTCGCCGTGCTCGAGCAGGCCCAGGCCGCGCTGCTGTCGCGCCCCGGGCCGCGGATCGTCACCTGCTTCGAGGTGCTCGAGCACCTTCCGAGCTTCGTGCCGCTGCTCGAGTGGTCGACGAGGCTCGCGCAGCAGGAGCAGACGACGTTCGTGATCAGCGTGCCGAACGACGCCTTCTGGTCGATCGAGAACCCGCATCACCGCACGGTCTGGGGCGAGGGCGCCTTCGCGGAGCTGACGCGCCTGCTGCCTGCGCAGCGGACGCTGCTGCGGCAGGTTGCGCTCGCGGGCTCCGCGGTGGTCGGCTTCGAGGGCGCTCCACAGCGGCACGAGCTCGCCGCGCTCGCCGGCGGTGAGGACGCCGTCGCCACGCACTTCCTCGCCGCCTTCGGCCCGCTGCACGACCAGCTCTCCGCCCGTGCGCTCGTCGCTCAGACGGATACGCTCGCCATGCGACGTTGGGAGCGCGAACGCGAGAGCAACCTCGCGCTTGCGGAGGAGCGCGTGAGCCATCAGATCGCCGAGTTCAAACGCTGGCGAGCCTACATCCACGAGCTCGAGCACGAGCTCGGCCGCCCGCTCTCCGGCAGCGAGGACGAGCCGCCACGGTGAGGGTCGCGTTCCTCGTCAACGACCTCCAGCTCTCCGGCGGCGTCGGCGTCGTGCTCCAGCATGCCCGCCTGCTCGCAGCGATCGACGGCTTCGACGTGACGCTCGTGCTCGCGCGCGAGCAGGAGGAGGCGAGCTGGCGAGGCTACGAGCATCTGCCAAGCCTGCACCTGCGCACGCGCGAGCAGGCGCTCGCCGAGCGCTACGACGTCGCGCTCGCGACATGGTGGGAGACCGCCTTCAGCCTGTTCGAGCTGAGCGCGCACCGCTACGCCTACTTCGTGCAGAGCCTCGAGGACCGCTTCTACCGCCCTGAGCAGGTCGAGCGGCTCGGAGCGGGCCTCACCCTCGACCTGCCGGTCGCGTTCGTCACCGAGGCGCGCTGGATCGCGGACACGCTCTCGGCGCTGCGGCCCGATGCGAGCTGCCACCTCGTGCGCAACGGGATCGACAAGCGGGTGTTCGCGCCGCCGCAGCGGGTGCAGTCGCGCGTCGCGGGGCCGCTGCGCGTACTCGTCGAGGGCTCGCCGAGCGCCTGGTTCAAGCACGTCCCGGAGGCGATCGAGGCGGTCGGGGCGATGCGCGAGCCGCGCCACCTCACGGTCGTGACGAACGATCGCGCCGCGCTCGCCGGAGCGGACGCCGACGAGGTGATCGGCCCGCTCAGCCACCGCGAGATGGCGAAGGCGTACGCGCGCAGCGACGTCGTGCTGAAGCTCTCGAGCGTCGAGGGCATGTTCGGCCCGCCGCTCGAGGGCTTCCACTGCGGCGCGACCTGCCTCGTCACCCCCGTCATGGGCCATGAGGAGTACGTCGAGCACGGCTTCAACGGCCTGATCGCCGACTGGGACGACCTGCGCGGCACGGCGCGGCAGCTC
>JBAIYK010000112.1:0-9368 GCA_037915935.1 Solirubrobacterales bacterium
GACGGCGCATGCGCCGTCCGGTGCCGGGCCGCATGCGGCCCGGCTGCCCCCGCCGCATGCGGCGGGGGCTCTCCAAGAGCCGATGACCTGTCGGCCGTCTCGCAGGCGAGCCGCCACAGCCGCGCGAGGAAGCGGTGCACGCCCTCGACGCCCTCGTCGGACCAGTCGGCGTCCTGGTCGGGCGGGCCGATGAAGAGGATGTAGCAGCGCGCGGTGTCCGCGCCGTGGCTCTTCACGATCGCCGCGGGCGAGACGACGTTGCCCTTCGACTTGCTCATCTTCGCGCCGTCCTTCGTGATCATCCCCTGCGTGAAGAGCGCCCTGAAGGGCTCCTCGAAGTCGAGGTGCCCGAGGTCGGCGAGCGCCTTGCAGAAGAAGCGCGCGTACATCAGGTGCAGGATCGCGTGCTCGACGCCGCCGATGTACTGGTCGACGGGCATCCACTCGCGCAGCGCCCTGCGGTCCCAGGCCGCGTCGTCGTTGTGCGGGTCGCAGTAGCGCATGAAGTACCAGGAGGAGTCGACGAACGTGTCCATCGTGTCCGTCTCCCTGCGCGCGGGGCCGTCGCAGGAGGGGCAGCTCGTTTTCACCCACTCCTCCGCGCTCGCGAGCGGTGAGCGGCCCTTCGGCGCGTAGTCCTCGATGTCGGGCAGCTTCACCGGCAGCTGCTCGTCGGGCAGCGGCACGAGCCCGCAGGTCTCGCAGTAGACGACGGGGATCGGGCAGCCCCAGTAGCGCTGGCGCGAGATCAGCCAGTCGCGCAGCCTGTAGTTGACCGAGGCGTGGCCCTTGCCCTCGCGGTCGAGCCAGCGCACGATCTCGGTCAGCGCCTGCCTGTTGTGCATGCCGTCGAAGGCGGGGTGCGAGTTGGTCAGCGGGCCGTCGCCCACGTAGGGCAGGCCGTGCTCGTCGCCGGCGTCGTCTGGGGCGCCTTCGATCACCCGCCTGATCGGCAGGCCGTGCACCTTCGCGAAGGCGTGGTCGCGCTCGTCGTGCCCGGGCACGGCCATGATCGCGCCGGTGCCGTACTCCATCAGCACGTAGTCGGCGACGTACATCGGGATCCGCTCGCCGTTGACGGGGTTGACGACGGTGCGCCCGAGCGGCACGCCCGTCTTCGGCTTCTCCGCCGCGCCGCGGTCCTCGCTGCTCTCCGTCAGCGCGTGGTTGACGTACTCGCGCACCTCCCGCTCGCGCTCGGTGCCCTGCACGAGCCTCATCACGTCCGGGTGCTCGGGCGCGAGCACGAAGAAGGTCGCGCCGAAGAGCGTGTCGGGGCGGGTCGTGAAGACGGGGTAGTCGACGCTCAGCTCCTCGCAGCGGAAGTTGACCTCCGCCCCCTCGGAGCGGCCGATCCAGTTGCGCTGCATCGTCTTCACGTGCTCCGGCCACTGAATCCCGTCGAGGTCGCGCAGCAGCCGCTCGGCGTAGTCGGTGATCCGCAGGAACCACTGCTCGAGCTGGCGCACCTCGACCTGCGCGCCGCAGCGCTCGCAGCGGCCGTCCTGCACCTGCTCGTTCGCGAGCACCGTCTGGTCGTTCGGGCACCACTTCACCGCCGCCTGCTTGCGGTAGGCGAGGCCGGCCCTCAGCAGCTCGAGGAAGATCCACTGCGTCCAGCGGTAGTAGCTCGGTTCGTGGGTCGCGATCTCGCGCGACCAGTCGATCGAGATGCCCCAGGAGCGGAACTGCTCCTGGAAGGAGGCGATCGAGGAAGCGGTCGAGTCGCGCGGGTGCTCGCCCGTCTTGATCGCGTGGTTCTCGGCGGGCAGACCGAAGGCGTCGTAGCCCATCGGGTGCAGCACCCTGTGCCCCGTGCGGCGGTGGAAATGCGCGATCGCGTCGCCGACCGCGTATTTCTTCAGGTGCCCGATGTGCGGCTCGCCGCTCGGGTAGGGCAGCATCTCCAGGACGTAGGACTTCGGGGGCTGGCTCTCGGCGCGTGTGCTCGCGGGGCCGCCGTCACCCCCGCGCGCGCGGGGGGCGTCGCCGGCGCGGCCCTTGGAGGCGCCGCCCGCGCGGCCGTGGAAAGCGCTCTCGTTCAGCACCTCCCAGGTGCGCTCGGCAGCCCACACGCGCTGCCAGCGCGGCTCGATCTCGGCCGGGTCGTAGCGGGTCTCGCCCATTGGGCGGAGGTTATCGGGCGGGGTGGGACGGGATGGGGTGGCGCGGGCGAGAGCGGCGGCCGATCGACTGGCAGGGAGCGGGCGGCGAGGACGTCTATCTCGACGCGCACGAGCGCAGGTCCCACGAGCACGCCGGATCGTGCGTTCCGTCCGGGACCAAGGGCTAGTGTGCACACGGCTCATGCACGAGATGTCATCAACGAGGCGACTCAACCCAAGTCAGCGCGGCGCGATCGCCGAGGCCGCCGTCGCCGCGGCGACGATCGAGCTTGGCTTCACCGTCCTCAGGCCGCTCTGCGAGGGCCGCCGGTACGACCTCGTCGTAGACCTCGAGCCAAAGCTGCTCCGCGTCCAGTGCAAGCTCGCCCACCGCCGCGGCGACGTACTCGTCGTCAACGCGAGGACGAATCGCTATACGCCGCAGGGATACGTCTCGACCGCCTACACGCCCGAGGAGATCGATGCCGTGGCGACGTACGCGCCGGAGCTGCGCTGCTGCCACGTGATCCCCGCTCGCGAGCTTGCAGGTCGCACGAGCGTCTATCTGCGCCTCGACGCGACGCGGAACAACCAGGCCGAGCGGGTCAACTGGGCCGCTGACTACGAGCTGCGGCGCGTCTTCGAGCGGATCGCGGCGGGCTCCGGCGCGCCACATCGGTCCAGCGCCGCGAATCTCGGGTAGAATCTATGTGCCTGGGGCTATAGCTCAGTTGGGAGAGCGTCTGGCTGGCAGCCAGAAGGCCGCCGGTTCGAGCCCGGCTAGCTCCATCATAGTCTCCTGATTCCAACCCACGGCCTTGTAAGAAGTCGGTAGCCATCGGGCACGGCAGCATGCGTGGTGATCAGCGCGCATGACCATAGCTACTAGCGCGCGATCTGGACTTTCCCTGGCTTCCCGCATTCACCGCTCCGCTCGTGCCCCGTGATCTGGTAGCGTCGCCACGCTTTGAGGTTCGGACTCCTTGCCCACATCACGATCGCTACCGCGGCCGCACTATCCGCATGTGGTTCGTCAACCGCTCAGCGCTCGACCAGTCCCAGTGAGCGGAAAGACGCTCTATTACCTGCAACAGCAGGGATCACAGAGCACGCGCGTACAATCTATCTCGAACAGAGCAAGTGGGTCCTTACATCAACGGCATGCCGGCAATTATCGAGACTGAGAGCATGTCGTACATCTGCGGCGGCTCGACCGCAAGCGTCGGCGGACACTTGGCCAAGTGCGTCATGATCACCAAGGCAGATGCCTAGAGCAGCAAAGCCACCCACGCATTGGAAGCGCTGGCTGCTCAGTACCTGAATCCGCTGGGCCAGTATGACATCTCTAAGGCACTCTTTAGCTTCGAATCCAGCAACTCCCAGTCGTTCGCCGGCCAGGTCTCACATTGCGCCAGCGGCCGTGACCGCCTGGAGCCATCTCACACCGACACCGTCTGCATGAGCACGCACGATGGCTATCTGACGTACGGCAGCTACCCCCTCGACTCATATCGTTTGCTGCACGTAAAGCCCGGGGTTGCGTCGGATGCGTTCACTCCGCCCAAAGGAGTGCCGATCGTTTCTCAACAGATGGCAGAATCGGAAGCGCTGACCACTTCTGGCTGAGGTTTCATCGCTTCGTCCTCAGCGGCCTGTGCGCTTCGCGCAGACGAGGGCCGAGGCGAGGTGGTCCTCGAACTCGCGGAGGGAGGACGACGCGGCGAGCAGGCAGGCTCGGTAGCGGCAGCCCGTGAGCCCCATGCGGTCGCCGTCCTGGTCATGTTCATGAAGTGGACCAGTGCCGGTACGAGAAGGGTTTGTGGGTCGACACTCGAAGAGGCACCTAAACCGAGGAGGAAGCTGTGACTGGCACCTCAGGACGCAATAAGCCACCTACGAAGCGCTCGCCACCAGGCCAGCACGCAGCCGGTACGCCGAGAAAGCGCGCCCTATCGAGGCAACCTTTTGCTCGGCTGACAGGCTTCCAGAAGCTCATGAGCAGCATCGTGGTCGCTGTGATCTCCGGCGTGATCGTCTGGCTGATCACATCCTCCATCTCACGACAGCACTACGCCGGTCTTCCCGTAAAGATCAACCGAGTGATCGACGAGCACGACTCCGATGAGCAGGGTGATACTTGGCTTTTCGCCAACGCACTGGACTTGAGCACTGCTGAACTCAACAGCATCAATCGACCACTTAGGTGGGAACGCCAACATGGGCGCTCTGGGGAATGGACGCCTTTTGATCGATGGGCCGTCGCCCACGGCGGAGTCTCGTCCGATCTTGCACTCACCAGAGTCATAGTCGAAGGCAACAGGAGCAGCTCCGTTGAGATCCTTGGGATTCAGGCGAAGGCGCAATGCCGCCAGCCGCTTGATGGCACGATCTTCTCCTCGCCGACAGCCGGCGCGAACCCTGTCGCCAGGATGGGGTTTGACCTGGACTCCGCAGATCCAGTTGCCATGAAGGCGACCGGGTCCTACGTATCCCAAGAACCCTATTTCGAAACCGAGACCATCTCTCTATCGCCTGGCGAACATGAGGTAATCGACCTTGTCGCGGTTACGAGCCGCCACTATTGTCGTTACACATTTTTGATGAAGGTCCTCTACGGCGAGCAGATCACCACCGAGACGATCGATGACAACGGCAAGCCGTTTGAAGTCTCTGCCCTATACCAGAGAAATGCCCATGAATCGCCTGTTTTTCAGTACCGATCGGCGTATATAGGCGGAGTAGAGACCAAAGACGGCCTGTTCACGCACATATCCCGCCACCGTCAGCTTGGTGGCAGCGCCACTGGATGACCGATAAGCGGTCGACGCGCACCGCGATGTGCCGCGTCGAGCTCCGCCGCGTATATCGGCGGCGGAGCTTCACACGGCGGGCTCTACCCGCGCGCCTTGGCCGCGTCAGCTTCCCGCGAGCTGCTTCAGCGCTTCGAAGGAGGCAGGCCCCAGAGGCGACATCCGCATGACGCTCGCCGACGATCAGGCACACTGCTCCGAGCACTGGTCCGGCATGGCGTCAAAATTTATCGTCGTAGGCAGCGTTGCGACTCAGCTTCGAGGCTGGTCTGTGCCACCGGGAGATCTGTCCAATCCACGTGCTCGATCGCATGGACAACCACCGGATCGCCGAGCAGCACGTCCTCGCGGGTCGGCCTGAATCCGAGTCGCCGCGCGACCTGTATCGAGCGCTCGTTCGCAGGCGCAATCATCGCCGTGACGTACGCGAGGGGCAGCGTCTCGAAGCCCCAGTCGAGGACTGCCCGACTGGCCTCCGTCGCATACCCGTGCCCCCATGCGTCCCGACGCAGCAACCAACCGGCCTCCGTCTCACCGAACTGCGGCCAGTGCTTCAGGCCGACGCGGCCGAGCAGCCGGCCGCTCGCTCGCTCAATCACTGCGAGCATCCCGTGACCGCGCACGGCCCATTCCTGCTCGTTCGCCTGCAACCGCTGCTCCGCCTGCGCCCGGTCCAGCGCTCGCACGAACCGGACCACCTCGGGATCGCGGTGCAGGCCAAGGAACTCGTCGAGGTCGGACACCGTGAGCGGACGCAACAGCAGCCGTTCGGTTTCGAGCATCGACGGAGCGTATGACGTGAGGCGCAGGCCGACCGTGCAACCGGCGGCTGCTGCGACAAACCGGGCCAACCACCCAATAATCATGCTAATTTACGTGCCGCTTAGCACGACTACTGGGCAATTAGCATCGAGACTGAGCGATCCTGACCGGACCCCGTTCATCGGCCCAACGAACGTGCCCGGGATCAGTGCGCCAGAGCGCTCATCGCGACGGCGACCACACGATCCCGGCTGACCGGGGGATGATCGACCCACCAGAGCGCGAGTCCCTGCAGCACGCCGCGCAGCACGACCCAGGTCATTTCGAGGTTCTCTGGAGTCGAGGCGAGCCGCCTGCCCTCGAGGGTTGCCGTCAGCACGCCGAGGACGAGCTCACGGCTCTCGGCAGACACTGCTCGATGGATCGCGGCCGCCTCGCCGGGAGCGGGCTCGCGGAAGAGGAGGCGTGCGGCGTCCGGGTTCTCCTCGACGTAGGAGAACCAGGCGTCGACGGAATCCGCCACCGAGGACGCCGCTAGGCGATCGCCGATCCGCGTGCGCCAGATCGCCCTCAGATTGGCGAAGTGAGATTGCAGCACAGCCTCGTACAGCGCCGGCTTCGACGGGAAGTGTTCGTAGAGGACGGGCGCGGTGATCCCCGCCGCTGCCGCGATCGCGTCAATCGAGGCGACGCCGTATCCTCGCTGGCCGATCAGCGTCGTCGCGGCCGCTTCGATCCGAGCACGCCGCTCTGGCGCGCTCAGGCGCCGGCGTGGGGGCGTGCTCGCGCTCAGGCGCCGGCGCTCGGATGTGCTCTTGCTCGTGCTCACGGAGGCCATTGTCTCTGCTTGCAACCTTGCAACAACCTTAGGCTAACCTAGTGTGCACTAGGTTAGCTCGAGACGAGGAGGCCGACGTGATCGCATCGGTACACATCTGCGCGCCCGGACCAGGCCGAGCTCTTCGCGCATTTCGCGCGCCTCCAGAGCCGCGCGCGATCGAGGGGCTGACCTACGCCCAGACGCTCCTGACGGCTCCGCTCGACCGGCGCCTGCTGCCGCGACCGAAGCTCGCCGAGGTTGGACTGCTCGCCGCCTGGCGGGATGACGCTGACCTCGATCGGTTCCTCGCCGACGCGAAACTCGCGGGCACGTTCGCGGAAGGGTGGCATGTACGGATGCGACCGCTGCGAGTCGTCGGCGCCTGGCGAGCGATGCCGGGACTGCCGGCGAGCCCCATCGAGGCCGAGCAGGACGAGCCCGTCGCCGTACTGACGCTCGGCAGGGTGCGAAGGCTGCGCCTGCTGCCGTTCCTGCGCGCCGCGGCGGCCGCCGAAGCCGACTTGGAGCGCCGCGCGGGCCTCATCGCAGCAACCGGCCTCGCACATCCTCCCCACCTCGTCTCGACGTTCTCGCTGTGGCGGAGCGCAGCAGAGATGCACGCCTACGCGCATCGCGCGGCCGGCGCGCACATGCGCGCGGTACGCCGCGATCGTGCGCGGTCCTTCCACCACGAATCCGCGTTCATCCGCCTGAGGCCGTACCACAGCGCCGGCATCTGGGGAACAATAGATCCACTGCTCGGCGTGCTGACGAGCGGCTGACGCCGACGCACGGCGCTCCACGCGCGATCCTCGCGGTCGAGCCCGAGGGCGCGTGATACGCTTTCTTCCAGTGGTGATGTAATAACCAATCGAAAGGGAGCAGCCAGATGACCTACGTGATCACGGAGCCCTGCATCGGCACGAAGGACACCTCCTGCGTCGAGGTTTGCCCCGTCGATTGCATCCACCCTACGCCCGACGAGCCCGGGTACGACGACGCCGAGATGCTCTACATCGACCCGGCGGAGTGCATCGACTGCGACGCCTGCGTGGAGGCGTGCCCGGTCGACGCGATCTTCGCCGAGGACCAGGTCCCGCAGGAGTGGCAGCACTACATAGCCAAGAACGCCGCCCACTACTCCCAGGTTCGCCCGTGACCACGAGCATGAGCGCCATCGTCACGACACCGACCGCGACCGTCGAGCGCTCCGTCGCGCCGGAGCCGAGGTAGGCGACCGGCACGGCCCACGGCGCGTCTCCGGCGAGCGATCGCCGACCTCAACGCTCTGGGGGACTCTGCGCGTGCGGCTCGTGCAGCCCGGCGAGGAGCGCCTCGATCTCCGCGTCCGGTCGCGCCTCGAGCAGCGGCAGGTAGACCTCCTCCTCCTTGCGGAAGTGGACGAGGATCAGCGCGTAGAGTCCGTAGAGCAGCCGCTGGACCGTCGCGGTGTCGGCGGGATCGGCGGCCGCGAGCGCGTCGATCTGCTCGCCGATCGCGCGGTGGTCGTAGGACATCGTGGCGGTCGCGTCCGGGTGGCCGTAGAGCCCGGCGACCGCCGGGTAGAGCACCCGCTCCTCGGCCTGTGCGTGCGGCAGCAGCGTGCCGCGCAGGAACTCCAGCACGCGCGTGAGCAGCGTCCGGCGCTCCTCGATCGACAGCGCCGGCAACTCGGCGGCGGCCGCCTTGAGGTGCTCGATGTGAACGAGGAGGTGCTCATGCTCCTCGCGCAGCGCTGTGGTGGCATGTCTGCTCATCGTCGATCCTCTGACTTGCAGGCCAACTCCCGCGAGCTTCGCAGCACGCGCGCGGCGACGCATCCGACTCCTGCCGCGCTCGCGTTCCGTGCTTCCCCGCAGACGCGCCTGTCGAAGCAGGGAACCCGCTCACCAGCGAGCGCCAATGCCGCGCAACTCGATCACGCATCCTGCCTCATCGGGGTCGTGCGGCACGAAAGCGGCGATCCGCGCGTGGCGCTCGAGCACGTCGAGCAGGCCGCGCGTGATGCCGCGGTGAAGCGCACAGATGGCGGGCTGGTTCTCGCGTACCGCATCGCGGTAGGGGCAGTTCCCGAGGCGGCAGGTCAGCCGGCCGCCGGCATGCTCGTCCACTGAGGGCTCGAACCCGAGCGCGGCGAGCGCAGTCTGGAATGCCTCGCCGGCGTCCGTGGCGTCGGCCGGCGCGAGCTCCCTGCCGATCTCGCGCCCGGTCGCTTCCACGCCGCGTGTCCCGCCGCGCCGTGCGCGCATCGCGCGCGCGAGCCAGCGGCCGAGGTCGTGGTAGGCGCGGGGCGGCTCGCCGCCCGGGCGGGCGTCCGCTGCGATCCTCCAGGCGTCCGGCGGACGCCCGCGCTCCGTGTGCGCGCGGGACCGTTCGACCAGGCGAGCCTGCGCCAGCCGCTCGAGGTGCATGCGCACGCCGTTCGGGTGAAGCCCAAGATGCTCGGCAAGCTCCACGGTGCCGGCCGGACGCTTCAGCTCGCCCAGCAGCTCGAACAAGCGCGCTCTGGTGGCCTGTGCGAGCGCGTCCTTGGGATCGGGCGCGGATTGGAAGTCGAGCACGCCACCCAGCTTTGCACAGTAATCCTATGAAAATCAAGCGCGACGGCGCGTGGCTGGCAGGCCGTCTCGCCGACCGTCGCGCAGGCTGCGTCGCGGCCGATCCGCACCGCGCTCGCCGTCCGCGCGTCTGACCATGCTCGGAGCCGCCAGGCCGCTAGGTCGGGCCGCCGGTCAGCTCCGCGAGCGAGCGGTGCTCCGCCGGGCGGCCGACGGCGTGGCGGCGATACCACCGCCGGCCGTGGACTCGCTGGTACGCCCACGCCGCCGCAGGCACGACGCCGCGTGGATGCAGCCAGAAGCCCGGACCAGG
>JBAIYK010000009.1:0-10080 GCA_037915935.1 Solirubrobacterales bacterium
AGCTCGCAGCGAAACCTCTCGCTCGGGGCTACCTTCCTCATTGCGGGCGTACCTCCAACGCTTCGACTTGCAGGTCAAAGCGGAGGCTACGCCCGCATCAAATCCCCCGGATCACGAGACGCGACCATCGACTCGGGCTGCACCCACTCGATCAGCGTCTGCTTCAGCCGCGGCCCGCGACGTGAGGGCAGCACGGTTGCCTTGACGCGGCCGCCGCGTTCGACGGCGGCGAACACCGTCGCTCTACTACGTTCCCGGAGCTTCATCGCCTCCGAGCGCCGGTCGGGGGTCGAGAGGTAGCGGTTGTAGCCGTGCGGCTTGCGTGGCTTGCCGTCCACGGAGGTCTCATCCGCCTCGACGCGCCTCGCAGCGGCTGCCCGTCGTCGGCCATCAGCTCGTTTCGGATCTTGTTAAGCATCCGCCAAGCCGTCCGGTAGGAGACCCCGAGCGCTCGCTCTAGCTGCTTAGCCGAGATGCCGCAGCGAGTGCTCGTCACCAGATACATCGCGTAGAACCACAGGTGCAGCGAGGTCGAGGACTTCGCGAAGATCGTGCCCGCGGTCGGATGGACATGATGCCCGCAGCCAGTGCAGGTCCACGACTGGCGGCCCTGCGCCGTCTTGTAGCGCCGGAAGACGCGCTCCTGCTCACACTTCGGACAGATCGCGTGCTCGCCATCGGGCGCATAGCGGACGCGCCACAGATGCTCAAGGCACGCCGCATCGTCAGGGAACTCCCGCAGGAACTCCACCAGCGAATACGTGGACTCGGACGAGCCCGCTCGCTTCGGCGCGTTGCGGTCTACCGGAGGCATAGTGTAAGGCTACTTGACAGACCGGACGGATGTCAAGTAGCCTTACGCCATGACCGAGAAGCAAGCACTCCAAGCGCTACGCCGCGCAGCCGAACGGCGAGAAGCCGCCGATCAGGAGCGGCACGCCGCCGCAGCCGAGCTGCGCAAGCGCATCCAGCAAGCCCACGCCGCGGGCGTCAGTCCGAGCCGGATCGCTCAGGAGGCGCGGGTGTCTCGCCAGGCCGTCTACGAAGCCCTCGGCCAGCAACCTTCCTGACCACACTCAAAAAGTCCTTACGCGACGGCACCGGAATCTCCAGATCGCCGTCCCTTGCTGGAATTGCCTGAGTGGGCTTCTCTTGTTCGCGTTGCTCGCCTGCCATGACTTTTGAGGCTACTACTAGTAGTAGTAGCGGCGCTGTCCGAGGCGGGGAGTAAAAGCTAGGCTGGCCGTCTTCCTGACGGCCCCGGGCCGTCACGGCGAAAACGCGACGACCCGGGAACCGATCAGCAGCAAACCAGTCGGAGGCAATTCCGATGGTGATTTACCGACTCGCCCCCGGAGATAGTGCTCCGTGGGACGGGAGATACAGGCTCGTCGCGCATTACGGCGAGCCACAGGGCCGCGTGGTCTCGGTCAAGCGAGGCGAACGCCTTCCGCTCGTTGAGGTTGAGGGCGACTCTCTGCTCTGGTTCATCCGAGAGGACGAACCCGGAGAGGCCGTCAACGCGGCCTAGCTGGCGATGGTCAGCGGCGGCGGATTGGTGTCCGCCGCCGCTGACATCCTTCTGCGGCCACTCGGCCGTACCGGAGCCGCCTCGACCCATTCCCAAACGCCTAGCAAGCAGGGTTGGGGCGGCTCCCGTTTCTTGGGGGGAAGTAGTCGTCATCGGCTCGTCGCTACAAACATGGCTGCCGTCGGGCTCGACAGCCTCACCACACCGCGTTAGTCGGTGCCTGTGCGTTCGTTGATGCTGCTTGGGGGCTTCTACACGGCGCATGATGCGCCTTCTCGCGACCTCGCGCCTCCTCACGCTTGTCACGAAACGTTGCGTCATGGAGGATGGTAGCCCTACCGGACGGAACGCGCGCGCGCGTCCGAACAAATCGAATATCGCCAGCACAAAGCCAGCAACCACGCCGAGCTTTGGCCGGATCATCCGACGAGAACACGAACGGCTTTGGGCCCTTCGCACTGCCGGCAGACCGGCCCAAAGACCAGTAGTTAGGGACGACACGCCACCACCCCGCTTATACACAGAAGGACCATGTGTGTTCAACGTCACAGAACAACCGTTCGCCGTCGGGCAATATGTACTCGACCCGAAGCACACAGCAGCACCCCTCCTCCCCTCAAAGCGGCCCGCCCCCCAAGCGGGCCGCTTTTTTGTGTGCGGAGCCCGGCGTCGGCAGCGACGCCGATGCGCATCCACCGGCGCCTGCCGCCGCTCAACCTTCGGCGAGCGTGAGGGCAGAAAGGCCCGCCGAGACGCGCGGCCCGGCTGCGCCACGCGGCGAAGCACGGTCCCGCTGCGGCACCAGCCCGTCAGACGACGCCCGCCGACTCGCGATCGAGGATCGCGGCCCGCACTCGCTGCGCGATCTGCTCGCCGGTGAAGCCGACCTCCTGATGCAGCAGCGCGGGCTTGCCGTGCGTCACGTAGCGGTCAGGCAGCCCGACGCGCAGGATCCTCACCGCGGCGGCGCCCGCGCCGGCGTCGTTGAGGGTCTCCCACACCGCCGAGCCGAAGCCGCCGGCAAGCACGCCCTCCTCGACGGTGACGAGCAGGTCGTGCTCTGCTGCGAGCTGCGCGATCAGGCCCGCGTCGAGCGGCTTCGCGAAGCGCGCGTCCGCGACCGTGACGGGAATCCCCTCCGCGGTCAGCAGCTCGGCCGCCTGCAGCGCCTTGCCGACGCCGGCGCCGTAGCCGAGCAGCGCGACCCGCCGGCCCGCCTGCGCGTCCTCGCGATCGCCGCCCTCGCCCGCCTCGACCAGCACCTCGCCGGTGCCGATCTTGATCGCCTTCGGCTGCGCGGGCAGGGGCACGCCCTCCGCCTCTCCGCGCGGGTAGCGCAGCGCGATCGGGCCGTCGTCGTAGGCGAGGGCGGTGTGCAGCATGTGCACGAGCATCGCCTCGTCCCGCGGCGCCATCAGCACGATGTTCGGCAGGCAGCGCAGGTAGGCGATGTCGAAGGCGCCGTGGTGGGTTGGGCCGTCGTCGCCGACGAGACCCGCCCTGTCCATCGCGAAGACGACGTTGAGCTTCTGCAGGCAGACGTCGTGCACGATCTGGTCGTAGGCGCGCTGCAGGAAGGTCGAGTAGATCGCGGCGACGGGCTTGAGGCCCTGCAGCGAGAGCCCGGCCGCGAACAGGACCGCCTGCTGCTCGGCGATGCCGACGTCGAAGTAGCGCTCTGGCATCGCCTTCTGGAGGATGTTGAGGCCCGTGCCCGAGTTCATCGCGGCGGTGATGCCGACCACCCGCTCGTCGCGTTCGCATTCGCGCAGCAGCGCCTGCCCGAAGACCGTCGTGTACTGCGGAGGCGGCGGCGCGGCGCCGCCGTTGCCGCTTGCGGCTCCCGCGCTTGCGGGCGAGCCGTTCACGATCGACTTCGGCTTCGCCGCGTGCCACTTCTCCATCCCCTCGAGGCCGCCGTCCTCGGCGGGCGCGAAGCCCTTGCCCTTCACGGTCGCGATGTGCACGACGACCGGCCGCTGCGCCGCGAGCGCCCCGCCGATCGCCGAGCGCAGCGCTCTCACGTCGTGGCCGTCTATCACGCCCGTGTAGGCGAAGTCGAGCTCCTCCCACCACAGCCCCGGCGCCCAGAACGCCTTGATCGACTCCTTCAGCTGCGGCCCGAGCCGCTCGAAGGCGGCGCCGATCCCGCCCGGCAGTTTCGTCAGCCCGCCTTCGATGTCCTCGCGCGCGTGCCAGAGCTTCGGGTTGAGGCGCACTCTGTTGAAGTAGCGCGAGATCGCGCCGACGTTCGGCGCGATCGACATGCCGTTGTCGTTGAGCACGACGACGATCGGGGTGCCGAGGCCGCCCGCCTGGCTGATCGCCTCGAAGGCGACGCCGCCGGTCATCGCGCCGTCGCCGATGACCGCGACGACCCTGCCCTCCTGACCGGCCATCCTCATGCCCTCCCTGATGCCGACCGCGTAGCCGACGGAGGTCGAGGCGTGGCCTGCGCCCATGATGTCGTGCTGCGACTCGGCGATCGAGCAGAACGGCGCGAGCCCTTCGTACTGGCGGATCGTGTGCAGGGCGTCGCGGCGTCCGGTGAGGACCTTGTGCGGATAGGCCTGGTGGCCGACGTCCCAGAGGATCTTGTCCTGCGGGGAGCGAAGCAGCGAGTGCAGCGCGACCGCGAGCTCGCAGGTGCCTAGGTTCGCGCCGAAGTGCCCGCCGATCTCCCCGACCGTGTCGATGATGTGCTGGCGCACCTCCTGCGCGAGCGTGACGAGCTCATCCTCGGAGAGCGCCTTGATGTCCTCGGGGCCGTCGATGCGCTGCAGGATGCTCATGAGGTCCTCGTGTAGATGAAGTCGGTGATCTGCTCGAGATGCGTCGCGGTGCGCTGGCCCGGCAGCACGGACATCGCCTCGCTCAGCGCGGCCCTCGCGGTGCGGTGCGACTCGGCTGCAAGCTCCCTTGCACGCCGCACGCCGAACTCGCTCACGTACGTGCGCCTGCCCTGGCGCGCGTCGCTGCCGCTCGGCTTGCCGAGCGCGTCGTCTGTGCCGGTCACGTCCAATATGTCGTCGACGATCTGGAACAGCACCCCAAGCTCCGCGGCAAAGCGCCGAAAGCACATTCTCGCACGTCCGTCGACTCCCGCGAGCATCAGCACGCACAGCACTGCCGCGCCGATCAGGCGGCCGGTCTTCAGCTCGTGCAGTCGTCTGAGCCCCGCCGGACCCTCCGGCGCGGCCCTCGCGACGTCGACGTACTGCCCGCCGACCATCCCGTTCACACCCGTCGCGTCCGCAAGCTCGAGCGCCGCGGAGAGCAGCCGCTCAGGCGGGCAGCGGCGTTCGCTCAGCAGGTGCCTGAACGCCTCCGCGTAGAGGCCGTCGCCGGCGAGGATCGCGACGCCCTCGCCGAAGGCGACGTGGCAGGTCGGCTGCCCGCGGCGCAGCTCGTCGTCGTCCATCGCCGGCAGGTCGTCGTGGATGAGCGAGTAGGTGTGGATGAGCTCGATCGCGCCCGCGAGCGGCATCGCCTCCTCGCGCGGCATGCCGACCGCCTCCGCGGTCGCGAGCGTGAGCACCGGCCTGATCCGCTTGCCGCCGGCGAGCAGCGAGTAGCGCATCGCCCGCTCGAGCCCCTCCGTCAGCGGCTCCTGCGCGAAGCGCAGGCCCTGTAGATGGCGCTCGACCTCGAGCCGCAGGTGCTCGGGGTAGCGCGCGGTCTGCGGCAGCGCGGAGCGGCCGTTGTGCGCGGCG
The DNA here is from genome assembly GCA_037915935.1 of Solirubrobacterales bacterium. Classification (GTDB taxonomy): domain Bacteria; phylum Actinomycetota; class Thermoleophilia; order Solirubrobacterales; family Solirubrobacteraceae; genus Palsa-744. Next base: position 5,245 of record JBAIYK010000009.1, read on the forward strand.
GAGGACGTTTCATGTTCCTGCGCGTTCACGCTGCGCAGCGCCGCCTCACAGCAGCGAGTCCTGCCCCGGCGGCGGCGCCGAGGCGGCGCTGCGCGCGCGGCGGTCGAGCTCCGCGCTCGCCTCGCTCGCGATCGCCGCGCAGTCCTCGACGAGGCTCGCGGCCGCGTCGTTCGATATCTCGCCCGAGCGCAGCTGCTCGGCCGCCCGCTCCAACCTCGCTATCAGCTCGTCGAGCTGCTCGATGCTCATCTGGTGCGTTCTCCTTTGCCGCTGGCAACGGCATTCTCGCGCACCTCGCGCAGCGCCGCCGCGAGCACGCCGTTGACGAACGCGGGCGCCTCGCTGCCGCAGAACAGCTTCGCGCTCTGCACCGCCTCCTCGATCGCGCCCTCCGGCGGGATCGGCTCCTCCGCGGGGACCGCGTCAGGGTGCAGCATCTCGACGAGCGCGACGCGCATGATGCTGCGCTCGAGCGGCTGCAGACGCCCGACGCTCCAGCCGCGCGCGTGCGCTTCGATCACCTGATCGAGCTGCGGGGCGAGATCGGCGGCGGCGTGCGCGAGGCTGCGCGTGAACGGCGAGGCCGCCGGGGGCAGCGTCTCGTGCAGCTCGCGCCCGGTGAGGTCGTGCTGGTAGAGCGCGATCACCGCCGCCCTGCGCTGATCGGCGCGCCGCACCGGCCTGCGCCCCTCAGGCCCGCGAGACGTAGTCGCCGGTGCGCGTGTCGACGCGCACGCGCTCGCCCGCTTCGATGAACAGCGGCACGTAGATCTGGGCGCCGGTCTGCAGCTTCGCCGGCTTGCTGCCGCCGCCGGAGGCGGTGTCGCCGCGCAGACCCGGCTCGGTCTCCGCGACTTCGAGGTCGACCGCGCTCGGCAGCTGCACGTCGGCGGGCTGCCCGTCGATGAAGAGCATGTCGACCTCGGCGCTCGGCGGCGTGAAGCGCAGCGCCTCGCTCACCGTCGCCTCCGGGACCGCGATCTGTTCGTAGGAGGAGACGTCCATGAAGTGCGCCTGCGCGCCGTCGGCGTAGAGGAACTGCATCTTGCGCGACTCGGTGTGGACGGACCTGAACTTCTCGCCCGCTTTGAAGGTCCTGTCGATCACGGCGCCGTCGGAGGCCCTGCGCAGCTTCGTGCGCACGAACGCGCCGCCCTTGCCGGGCTTCACGTGCTGAAACTCGAGGATCTTGAAGACGGCGCCGTCGACTTCGATGTGGTTGCCGTTGCGGAACTGGTTTGTGCTGATGATGGCCGATCAGCCCTTCCTAGAGCCAAACCTCGGTGTGATTGCGGACCTTGATCGCTTGACCAGGGCTCGATCACGATAGCGATCACCGGCCCTCGGGCCGTCCCGGCGACAGCAGCAAGCGACGGCGCACGCCGTCGTGTGATCAGACGAGCTAGACAGCTGCGAGCGCGGGCGCGAGCTCTCGAGCCGTCGTCTCAACCGCCTCGGGAACCGTGACGACCAGATGCCCGTCGCGCTCGAGGATGCGCCGCGGACCCATCATCGTCAGACCAACGATCCTGTTCGTCCCCGGCGCATAGCGGATGACGTGACCCTCCGGCGTCTCCTCCCCCTCGCCCATCTGCGGCTCACCAACATGCAGGTACAGCACGTCGTTCTCGGCGTCATAGTCGGCGTGCTCGAAACTCAAGGGACCGATCTGGATGTTCACGCGCTCCATGTCTTGGGATCCTTCCTCGTGGCGAACACGGAGATCACCCGTGCCGGCTCTTGCTCATAGCTTACGACCACGAGCAGCCAGCGGCTGGGGCCGACATCGCGAGCGTAGTAGCGCATACGGCCCTCGAAGCTGGGATCGGGCTCGATGCAGGATTTCGCCGTGGGAGGCCTGCCGGGATATGCTGCCCCGCATGCGCACAGGCTTCGCGCTGCTCGTGATGCTGCTCGTGCTCGCCGCAGGCGACGGAGCGTTCGCCAGGGCGCCGAGCTCGGGGCTTGCGGGCCGCGTGCTCGAGGGCCCGACCTGCCCGGTCGAACGGGTGCCGCCAGAACCTCGCTGCGCCCCCCGGCCGCTCATCGCGACGCTGCGCATCCGACGCGTCGGCAGCCGAAGGCCGGCAAAGAGCATCCGCTCACGACGCGATGGCCGCTTCCGCGTCAGCCTCGCCCCCGGCGCCTACGTCGTGCGGGCGCTGCCCGTATCGAGCTCATTCCTGCCGCGTCCCCCCTCGCCGTTCCGCGTCCAGGTTCCGAAAGGCCGCTTCGCCATCGTCACGATCACCTACGACACCGGCATTCGCTGAGACAGGCGCCCGCATCTCGGAGCCGGCGGACCCATAGCTCGCGAGCCGCGTCTTCGGCCAGGTGACACGCGCAGATCGCGAAACCCAGCCGGCTCGCGGCCGCCGCGATCTGTGCCCAGCGCCACCCGCCTAGACGCCGCTCGACTCCCGCAGCCGGTGGACGAGGATCACCGAGCCCGACGGCAGCGGCCGCGCCTGCACGAGGTCGAAGCTCGCCGGCCGATCGAGCGCCCCGAACAGCCGCTTGCCGCTGCCGAGCAGGATCGGATGCACCATGAGGCGCAGCTCGTCGACGAGGTCCTCCGCAAGCAGCCCCTGCACGAGCATCGCGCTGCCCGCGACGAGGATGTCCCCGCCCTCCTGCGCCTTCAGCCTCTCGACCTCCTCGCGCAGATCGCCGCGGAGCACCGTCGAGTTGCTCCAGCTTGCCTCCTGCAGCGTGCTCGAGACGACGTGCTTCGGCATCCCGTTCATCTTCTCGGCGAAGCCCGCTCCGTCTTTCATCGTCGGCCAGGCGCGCGCGAACGCTTCGTAGGTGATGCGGCCGAGCAGCATCGCCTCGCACGCCATCAGCTCGTCGAGCTTGAAGCGCATCCCCTCGGGCTCGTTGTACTTCATCGACCAGCCGCCATGCTCGAAGCTCTCGCCGCCGCCAGGGTCCTCCATCACCCCGTCGAGGCTGAGAAACTCGGAGACGATCACCTTCCTCATCGCAACGCTCCTTCGGTAGTGGGCTGCGGCGCGAGCGGCCGCTCACGATGAAGACGCGCGAGCGGGCCGAAAGTCGTCGCGAGGAACGCGGATCGTCGCAGAGGCCCGCGGGCGACGGGCGGGCACGACGGTCCGACTGAGAGTGACCGCCGCCGCGCTCAGTGCAGCTGCTTGTGCCGCGCCGCGCGGCGATCCGCGCTCAACGGCGCGGCGGTGTCTTCGAGGATCGCGAGCTCAGTCGGGAGCTGCGGCGGTGAGAACCCAGCCGACAGCTCGAGCCCGTCGAGCTCGAGCATCCCCTCGATTTCGTGTTCCATGCTGCGCTCGAGCTCCTCGGAGGAGCATCCGTCCGCGCCGACGCCAAGCCATTCGGTCCACATAGCGACCATTATCGTGACGCATTCGGCGGGGTAGTGCCAACTGAGAGGGCGCCCTACATCGCAAAGACGGAAGAACGGGACCATCAATCCACGATCGTCAGCTCCTTCGGCAGCGAGCTGAGCACGCGCGCGCCCTCGGCGGCGAGCACGACGAGGTCCTCGATCCGCACGCCGAGCCGCCCGGGCAGGTAGACGCCGGGCTCGACCGTGACGACGTTGCCCTGACGCAGCGGCTCCTCGCCCGCGGTGCGCGAGAGCCGCGGGCCCTCGTGCACCTCGACGCCGACGCCGTGTCCGAGCCCGTGGCCGAAGCGCTCGCCGTAGCCGGCCTGCTCGATCACCTCGCGCGCGACCGCGTCGACCTCCTTGCCGCTGAGTCCCGGCTTCAGGGCGTCGAGGCCGGCCTGCTGGGCGGACAGCACGAGCTCGTAGACCTCCTTCGCCTCGCCGTCGACCTCCCCTGCCGCGTAGGTCCGCGTGCAGTCCGAGCAGTAGCCGTCGAGCACGCAGCCCCAGTCGATCGTGACGAGCGTCCCCCGGTCGATCTGCTGCCTGCGCGGCTGCGCGTGCGGCAGCGCGGCGTGCGGCCCGGAGGCGACGATCGTCGGAAAGCTCGCGCCCTGCGCGCCGAGGTCTCGCATCTGCGCCTCGAGCGCGAGCGCGACCTGCAGCTCGCTCCTGCCGGCAAGCCCGTCTTCGAGCACCCGGAGAAGCGCCTCGTCCGCGAGCTTCGCGGCGGCCGCGATCGCCTGCTGCTCCTGCGGCTCCTTCACCTCGCGCAGGCGCTCGACCAGCCCTGCGCAGTGGACGAGCTCGAAGCGCTCGCCGAGATGCTCGGACAGGCGCTCGGACAGGCGCTCGTGGCGGGCGACGGTGAGGTGGCGCTCGTCAAAGCCGATCCGCTGCGGTCCGCTGGCCGCGCGTCCTTCGCCGGCCGGCGGATCGCCTGCCGCCTCCGCGATCAGCTTGCCGGCCTCCTCGACGAGGTCTCCGGTGACGATCACGCGCTCGCAGCACGGCGCATGCGCCCCCACCTCCTCGGCGGCCTGGGTCTCGTAGCGGAAGTCGGTGAGGAACAGGTGCGAAGGCGCCGTCGCCGCCGCAGCGCCAGTGCCCCGCGCGCCCGTGTCCCCCGTATCCTGATCCACCCCCTCTTCGTCGCCCGCGCCTGCGCTCCCCGCTCCTGCGGCGATCACGGCGATCCCGTTCGAGCCGCTGTAGCCGGTGAGGTAGCGCACGTTCGCGGGCGCGCTGACGATCAGGCGCTGCACGTCGCGCTCCGCGAGCGCCTGCGAAAGCAGCGCTATGCGCCGCTCACCGCGAGCTGCCATCTGAGAGCGCCTCATGCAGGCGCTGCAGCGCGAGCCTGTAGCCGTCTGGCCCCTTGCCGCTGATCTGCTCGAGGCAGAGCCCCTCGAAGATCGAGACGCGGCGCCAGGGCTCGCGCCTGCGCACGTCGGAGAGGTGGACCT
>JBAIYK010000147.1:0-13152 GCA_037915935.1 Solirubrobacterales bacterium
CCGCCGCGCTCGCCGGGCGCGACGCGGTCGTGCACCTAGCCGGCGCGCCGGTCGCGCAGCGCTGGAGCGCGCGCGGGCGGCGCGCGATCCGCGAGAGCAGGGTGCTCGGCACGCGCAACCTCGTGCAGGGTCTCGCCGCCGCAGACCCGCGGCCGGCGACGCTTATCTGCTCCTCGGCGATCGGCATCTACGGCGCCCGCCATGAGGAGCCGCTCGACGAGGACGCCCCGCTCGGCGAGGACTTCCTCGCCGAGACCTGCATCGCCTGGGAGCGCGAGGCGATGCAGGCGGCAGCGCTCGGCGTGCGCGTCGTGCTCATGCGCACCGGCGTCGTGCTCGACGCGCACGGCGGCGCGCTCGCGAAGATGCTGCCGCCGTTCAAGCTCGGGCTTGGCGGCCCGGTCGCGGGCGGGTGGCAGTACGTCTCCTGGATCCACCTCGACGACCTCGCGGGGCTCTTCCGCGCCGCGATCGAAGACGAGCGGTGGAGCGGCCCCGTCAACGCGACCGCACCGGAGCCGGTGAGCAACCGCGAGCTCTCGAAGGCGCTCGGCAGGGCGCTGCACCGCCCCGCGATGCTGCCCGTCCCCGGCTTCGCGCTGCGCCTGCTCTACGGCGAGATGGCGGAGATCGTCACGACCGGCCAGCGGGTGCTGCCCGCGAAGGCGCTCGTGCTCGGCTACGAGTTCCGCTACCCGCACCTCGACGAGGCGCTGCAGTCGGCGCTCGGCTGAGGATCAGGGCACGTGCTGCTCCCAGGGGGCGCCGCCGCTCACGCTCAGCTCGCGCCAGAACACCGGCAGGCCGCCCCGCACGCGGTCGACGCCGTAGCGGGTGATCGTCGTTTCGCCGTCGCTCAGCACCGAGTAGCGTCCAAGCACCGACTGCTCGTCGTGGAGCGCGAACGCCGCCGCGACGACCGCGGCGCGGTTGTCGCCGTGCCGGCGGGCGCGCTTCACCGCGGAGAGCACGAGGTCCATCGCCGCGTAGCCGTAGAGCGCGTAGGCGCTCGGGGCCAGGGCGTAGCGCTGCTGCAGCTGCGCGAAGACGTGGGATGCGGCCGGGTAGCTGCGCGGCGGCAGCGCGGGCGAGGTGAGATATGTCCTCGCCGCGGCCGGGCCGATTGCGGCGGTGAAGGAGGGGTTCGCGAGGTCGCTGCCGCCGAGCAGCAGCAGGCGTCGGTCGGCGGCGTGCAGCTGCTGCCAGAGCGCCGCCGCGCCGGCCCCCGCTTCGCCGTCGAGGAACACCGCTTCGGCGCCGCTCTCGCTCACCTGTTCGACGACGCCCGCGAACCTGCTCTGCGGCCCCGCGCCCGCGAGTTCGACGCTCTGCTCGCCCTTCACTTCGATCCCCGCGAGCTTCGCGTCGGAGGCGAGGATGCCAGCAAGCGGCGCGCCGAACGGTTCGCCGTCGTTCAGCACGTAGAGCGAGTGCACGCCCAGCCTGCGCATCAGGCTCACCTGCGCCGCGGCCTCGACCGTGTCCCCTGGCAGCAGCCGCACGAAGTTGCGCCTGCCCGTCGGGTAGAAGCGTTCGGGGTCGCCCTGGCCGGCTTCGAAGGAGGAGGTGAGGCCAACGTAGGGGCTCGTCGGCGTCACCTGGAGGATGCCCGCGAGGTTGTTCGCGGGCAGCGATACGGCTGTCGCGCCAGAGTCGTACTCGCCGATGTAGGCGATCGTCCTGCGGTCCCTGTCCGCGATCCGCGCGTTCGTCGCGGTCACGCCAGGTTCCCAGACGCCCTTGCCGCCGGCGTCGTCGAGCGGGATCAGCTCGATGCGGAAGCGCCCGACGCGCCGCCGCGCGTCCGCGAGCGCGAGCCGCTCGCCGTCGAGCGTCTGCGTCGCCTCTTCGGAGAGCGGGCCGTGCAGGGGCAGGCTCGAGTAGACCGCGAGGTGCTTGCCGATCGAGCTCGGCTCGTCGGAGCTCGCGATCCCGCCGCATCCGCTCAGCAGCGGCGTCAGACAGGCGGCGGTGAGCAGCAGCCAGCGCGCCCGCACCACGGGCGCTCAGCTGCGGCGCCCGGGCAGATAGCCGGCGAGCAGGCGCATCGCCGCGCCGAGCACGATGATCGCGAGCGCGAGCAGGCCCGCGTCGAGCCCGGAGTTGCCGAGCGCCCAGACGACGATCCAGATCACGAGCGCCGCTGTGACGGTGAGCAGGAGTCCCATCGCCGCTGCATCCTATACGCCGGTCTCGCGGGCTGCGGCGGCGCAAACCGGCTTGCGCGCTGGCGGCGGACAGACGCCGCGCAGCCGCGCTGTGCGCACAGGGCTGCGGACTCCCATCACGCGCAAGCAGCAGCGTGGGGCGACGGTACGCTGGAGCTCAGCATGTCATTGGACCTCTTTGCACGTCCGCTGGGAAGCACTCCCGCTGACCCAGAGCGCCTCGAGGCCGCCTCCCCGGTGCCGGCGGAGGTGTTTGCGTACCGCGGGCAGTGGGTGGCTATTCGTGGCGAGAAGGTGGTCGCCGCCCGCCGGCGGCTGCACGAGCTTTATGAGGCGCCAGAGGTGCAGGACACCGACGTGACCTATCACGTGCCGGCCGCCCCACCGTCGCCTTCTAGCGCTCTGCCCGAACTCAGCGTTCAACAAGCCGGTGCTGGAATGCGCGGTGCAAGCGGGCGTGTGCCAGCCTTCGGTCAGCGCTCTCGCAGGTCATCCGGAGCGAGCGTCTGCCGATGCCTGCGACGCTCTCGTCCCAGATGCCAATGGCGTCCTTGTCGGGCCACGTCCCATGATCCGGGGGAGATCGAGGTATGGGGTGAGCTGCTGATAGATGCGCGTCGATAGGGACTTGGTCTCGCGAGGACCCGCCAGCTCCCTCGAGGTCTGTGGCCGGGGCGCCAGTTATGATGAGGGCATGGCCGAGCAGAAGACACGTAGCCGCGCATCCCGCCAGCGAACGCTGAAGCTCCGTGACGGCAGAAGGATCCCCATACGCGAGTCCAAGCTCAAGACGCCCGAGGAGCGCGTGGCGGCGACCGAACGCATCGCGGGCAGCATCAAGACAGACGTGATCGTCGACCGCAGCTTCTACCGCGGCGGCCGCTGGTAGCCGTCGATGAGCAGCCGGCGCGGCGGGGGACGGCCACGCCTGCCGCGAGGAGTGATCGATCTCGGCTCGGACGCTTGGACGCCGCCCGATGCAGTCGTGCTCGACACGAGCGCCGTTGTGGAGTTTCTGCTGCCGTCCCAGCGTGCGCACGAGCACTGGCGTCTGTTCTTTACGACATGCGCCGAGCACAGCACATCGCTCATCTTCAACCGCCTGGTTGAGACCGAGCTCTATGATGCGCTGTTCAACATCGCCTTGAGAGAACGCTGGGGCAAGGGCGCCGCGCATGGGCCCAAGCGATACGACGGCCGGACCCGCGCCCGCGCGTCAAGACTGCTCGGTGTCTATCGCGAAGAGTGGAAGGATCTGCTCGAGACGAGCGACACCGTCGTGATTGAGGTCGGCGAAGTCGCCGACCAGGTGCCGGAGCTGATGCGTCGGTGCGGTATGCGCTCACACGATGCCGTACATGCCGCAACCGCGATCCTCACCGAAACGTCGCTCGTCGCCACAACGGACAGCGGCTTTGCCACGCTGCCAGAAAGCACCCTGCAGATCATCACGGACCCGCATCGCGTCGGGCCGATGCGCCGCAGACGCGCGCAGTGGGGCTCACGCCAACGAAGCTGAGTTCCTGCCAGAGCAAGTCGGGCGATGCCGAACAGCGTGCCGGCGATGAGCAGCGAGCTACCCGCGCAGCGCCGCGGCGAGCTCGGCGACGAGCGCGCCGACCGCCTCGGCCGGCTCGTCCGCCTCCGCCGCGGCCCGCACGAGGCGCGTGCCGACGATCACGCCGTCGGCGCCCGCGTCCGCGGCCTGCGCCGCCTGCTCCGCGGTCGAGATCCCGAAGCCGATCGCGACCGGGACGGACGTGCTCTCCTTCGCACGCGCGACGATCTCCGCGAAGCGCTCCGAGAGCGCCGTGCGCTCGCCGGTCGTGCCGATCACCGAGACGGTGTAGAGGAATCCGGAGGCGAGGGCGCCGATCGCCCGCATGCGCTCGGGGCTGCTCGTCGGCGCGACGAGCGGCACGAGCGCGATCCCCTGCGCCTCGCACGCAGCCCGCACGGGCGCAGCCTCCTCCAGCGGCAGGTCGGGCACGATCAGCCCGCTCGCGCCCGCGCGCGCGAGCCGCTGCACGAACGCGTCGACGCCGGGCGCGAAGACCATGTTCGCGTAGCACATCGGCACGACCGGGACCTCCGCCGAGAGCGCCCGCAGCACCTCGAGCACGCCCGCGAGGCTCGCGCCCGCGGCGAGCGCCTTCGTCGCCGCCTCGTGGATCACGGGCCCGTCGGCGAGCGGGTCCGAGTAGGGCACGCCGAGCTCGATCACGTCCGCGCCCGCCTCGACGCAGGCGAGGCCGATCCGAAGCGACTCCTCGAGGCTCGGGAAGCCGGCCATCACGTAGGGCATCAGCGCCGCGCGGCGGCCAGGGCGATCAAAGGACGCTGTCAGGCGCTCGACGCCGCTCAGGCGCTCCTTCACCAGCTCATCCAAGCGAGAGCACCTCCGCGAGGTCCTTGTCGCCGCGCCCCGAGAGACAGATCAGATCGAGCTCACCGTCGCCGTTGGCGAGCGCCCACGCGACCGCGTGGGCGGTCTCGAGCGCGGGGATGATGCCCTCGAGGCGCGTCAGCGTCCTGAACGCGTCGAGCGCCTCAGCGTCGGTCACCGCGACGTAGCGCGCGCGGCCGCTGTCGCGCAGGAAGGCGTGCTGCGGGCCGGTGCCCGGATAGTCGAGCCCGGCGGAGATCGAGTGCGCCTCGACGATCTGGCCCTCCTCGTCCTGCATCACCGCCGAGCGCGCGCCGTGCAGGATCCCCGGTCGTCCGCCGACGGTCAGCGGCGCGCCGTGGCGGGGGGTGTCCAGCCCCTCGCCGCCCGCCTCGACGCCGATCAGCTCCACCTGCTCGTCCTGCAGGAAGGCGGCGAAGATGCCGAGCGCGTTCGAGCCGCCGCCGACGCAGGCGATCACCCGGTCCGGCAGCCTGCCGGCCTGGCCGAGGACCTGCGTCTTCGCCTCCTCGCCGATCACGCGCTGCAGGTCGCGCACGAGCGCGGGGTAGGGCGCGGGGCCGACGACCGAGCCGATCACGTAGTGGGTGTCCTGCACGTTGCTCACCCAGTCCCTGATCGCTGCGGAGGTCGCCTCCTTCAGCGTCATCGCGCCTGCGCTCACGGGCCGCACCTCCGCTCCGAGCAGCTCCATCCGCTGCACGTTCGGGCGCTGCCGTCGCGTGTCCTCCTGCCCCATGTAGATGACGCAGCGCAGGCCGAGCAGCGCGCAGACGGTTGCGGTCGCGACGCCGTGCTGTCCGGCGCCGGTCTCGGCGATGATCCGGTCCTTGCCCATTCGCCTTGCGAGCAGCGCCTGGCCGAGCGCGTTGTTCAGCTTGTGCGAGCCGGTGTGGTTCAGGTCCTCGCGCTTCAGGTAGACGGGGTGCCCGACCCGCTGCGAGAGCCGGCTCGCCATGTAGAGGGGGGTCGGGCGGCCGGCATAGTCGCGCAGCAGCGCGCGCAGCTCGCCCTGGTATGTGGGGTCCTCCCTGGCCTCAGCCCACGCCTGCTCCAGTTCCGCGAGCGCGGGCATCAGCGTCTCCGGCACGAACTGCCCGCCGTATTGGCCGAAGTGGCGCTCGACCGTGCTCACGCGGCCGCCTTCACGTCAGCCGACCTCACGGCCTCGAAGAACGCCCTCAGCTTCGCCTCGTCCTTGTGCCCAGGCGCCGCCTCGACGCCGCTTGCGACGTCGACCGCGAACGGCCTCGCGGTCGCGATCGCCTCCGCGACGTTCTCGGCGCTCAGGCCGCCGCTCAGGATCAGCGGCACGTGCGAGCGCCTGCCGGCGAGCAGCGTCCAGTCGAAAGTCGCGCCCGTGCCGCCGCGCTCGCCGTGGGCGCCCTTCGCGTCGGCGAGGTGGAGGTCGACGTGGAAGCGCTCGAGCTCCCTCAGATCGCCGGCGGCGGAGACCTGGACGGCCTTGCAGACCTTCGCGCCGGTCCGGCGCGCGACCTCGGCGCAGAACGACGGGCCCTCATCGCCGTGCAGTTGGACGATCGCGAGCTGCAGCCGCTCGGCGATCTCGGCGATCCGCGGCAGCGACTCGTTCACGAACACGCCGGCGATCTGCGTCTTGCGCCGCAGCGCGCGCGAGATCGCCTCGGCCTGCTCGAGCGAGCAGCGGCGGGGGCTGCCCTCGTAGAAGATCGTCCCGATCGCCCAGGCGCCGAGCGACACCGCGAGCTCGGCGTCACCAAGGCGGGTGACGCCGCAGACCTTCACCTTCGTCTCTGGCTCGTCGGCCATCAGGCAACGGTAGCGGCAGCGCCGCCACCGGCGCTCTCAGCCTTCTTCGGGGCTCGCGCCTGCGCTCGGGTTCGAGTTCGGCCGCTGGACCAGCGTCGCTTCGACGGTCTTCGGGGCGTATTTGCCTTCGCCGCTCGGGCGCAGCAGTTCGATCTTCGCTTTGTCGCCCGGCTTCTTCTCGCCAATCAGCTCGCCGAGCTTTTCGGCGCTCGTCACCTTCTTGCCGTCGACGCCGACGATGATGTCGCCGCCGAGCGGGATCGCGCCCGCCTGCGTCTGCGCTTCGACGTCGCCGCCCTTGATGCCCGCCTTCGCGGCCGGCGTACCCTGCTGGACTTTCGTCACGAGCGCGCCTTCCTTCACCGGCAGGTTGAGCGCGGAGAGCTGGCCGTTGATCGTCACGGTTTCGACGCCGAGGTAAGCGCCGCTCGTCGTGCCGCCCTTTTCGAGCTGTGGCAGCTGCTGCTTCGCGGTGTTGATCGGGACCGCGAAGCCGATGCCGATGTTGCCGCCGCCGTTGCCGCTCGTCTCGATCTGAGAGTTGATGCCGATCACTTCGCCCTTGCCGTTGAGCAGCGGGCCGCCGGAGTTGCCCGGGTTGATCGGCGCGTCGGTCTGGATCACGTTGTCGATCGTGAAGCCGTTCGGCGCCTGGATGTGGCGCTGCAGCGCCGAGACGACGCCGGTCGTCAGCGTCTTCTCGAGGTTGAACGGGTTGCCGATCGCGAGCACGGGGTCGCCCACCTGGACGGCGCTCGAGTCGCCGAGCTTCAGCGGGTGCAGCGTGAGGCCGGCGGTCGGGACCCTCAGCAGCGCGAGGTCGTCGGAGGGGTTCTTGCCGATCACCTTCGCTTCGACCGCGGCGCCGTCTTCTTTGAAGCTGACGGTCACCTTCACCGCGTTCTCGACGACGTGCCAGTTCGTGAGGATGAGGCCGCTGCCGCTGATCACGATGCCGGAGCCGCTCGCGATCCCGCGCTGGGTTTCGCCGAACGGGTTGAACGGCGATTCGACCTGGCGCACGACCGTCGAGCTCACGTAGACGACGCCTGGCGCCGCGCGCTGGTAGATCTGATGCGGGGTGAGCGCGGAGCCCTGGTCGGAGGCGTTCGAGGGCGCCGCAGGCTGCTGCACTTCGGTCACGACCGTCTTCGTGCTGCCTTTGCCGAGGTCGCCGGCGGCGGCGAGCACGCCGACGACTACGCCGGCGCCGATCAACGCGGAGAGCAACGGGACGAAGAAGAGCCGCTTCATCTGATCTGCAGGATGAGCGAGCGCGATGAAGCGGATCTAAAGCTTCTCATCGGCGGCCATAAAAGTTCCGGGCTGCGGCAGGGGCGCCGCGGCTGCAGCTGAGAGGGGTTGGCGAGGGCCTTCGCCAAGCCTCCTAGAGGCGCCCCACCTGCCAGCGGCCGTCGTCGTGCGCTTCGCCCAGCCAACGTTCGGCGTCGCCGCGCCCGAGCTCGATCAGGCGCTCGATGAACTCTTTCGCGAAGAGCAGGTAGCTCAGGAGCTCGCCGTGGACCGCGCTCCTGCCGGCGCTCACGAGATGGCCGAGCGAGCTCAGGTTCGGCGAACACGCGAGGGCACGGGCCGATCCGTAATGGCGACGGTAGACCTCGGTGGCGATGTTGCCGATCTCCAGAGGGTCCTGCGGGGCGATCAGCATGTAGGGGACACGGCGCCTGCGCGTGCGGCGTTCGTGTGCCTGCACCTGCGCGGCGGTTGAGTCAGTGAGCAGTTCGTTCACGGTCGCGAGCGTGTGCACGTCGTTGACGAGCGGGTCGACGAGCACCGCTTGGATCAGCTGCGTCGCGCCGTCGAGCGCGTCGGGACGGGCGTCCGGGCCGCTCGGCTGCGTCGGCGCGAGCGAGTTGAGCGCAATCACGATCGTGCGTTCGGCGCCGAGCGCGAGCGCCGGCTTGATCGGGGTGTTGAGGCGCGTGCCGCCATCGAAGTACCAGCGTCGCTCGCCGCTTTCGTCCACCGGGACGGCCGGGAACAGCAGTGGGATCGCCGCCGAGGCGCGCACGTGGTCCTCGGTCAGCTTCGTCTGCACGTATGAGATCCCGCGGTGCGCGTCGAGCGCGGGGGACCGTCCGCCGTCGTGGAAGACGACGCTCATGTTCGTCCGTCCCGCGGTGGCGACGACCGCGGCGGCGGCGAGATGTTTCGCGGCGACGTTCGCGTGGATCTGATCGAAGGCGATCAGTTCCTTCAGCGTCGAGGTGAGCGGCGCAGGATCGAGCACGCTGTCGGTGTGGGCGCGTCGGCTGCCGAACGCTTCGCGCAGGTAGGAGAGCAGGCGGGCCCCCTCCGAGACCGACAGCAGCGGCTCGAGCACGCGTCCGTAGCTGATCTGCCGCCAGAGCTGCACCCCGCCTTCGGCGAGCTGCGCCGGAGGCTCCTCGGCATGCGCGGCGAGATAGGCGGCGTTGATCGCGCCGACGCTCGTGCCGACGACGATCTGCGGCCGCTCGTCTTCGTCGAGCGCCGGCAGCAGCGCGGAGAGCGCGCCGATCTCATATGCGCCCCGAGCCCCGCCGCCCGCGAGCACGAGAGCGACGCGCCCCGAGCTCTGCTCGGCCGGAGGCATGCAGCCATCGTACACGGCGATCTCGGGGATCGCAACAGTTCGCGAAACGCGGCATCGCTACTGCGGGTCGACGTCCACCGCGAAGCTCACGCCTCCGTGGCTGCGGTCGGCGGAGACCCGCTGGACCGCCGCGTCGATCGCAGACACGACCGGCGCGCGCTCAGGCGCCTTCACGATCAGCGCCTGCCGCTCGCGACCGCGCAGCCTGAACAGCGAGGCCGGGCCGAGCACGCTCGCGCTCGCCTGCTCGCGCAGGGGGGTCAGCAGCCGCCTCAGCGCCTGCGCGGCGGCGAGCGCCCGCTCGGCCTCGACGGCGGAGCAGACGATCCGCGTCAGGTGCGAGAAGGGCGGGTAGGAGAGCGCGCGGCGGCGGTCGAGCTCCTCCGCGAGGAAGCCGTCGCTGTCGTGGGCGGCGGCGTGGCGCAGGCTGCGCGCCTGCGGGGTGATCGTCTGCACGAGCACCTGCCCCTCGGCGCCCCTGCCGACGCGACCGGCGAGCTGGGCGATCAGCGAGAACGTGCGCTCCTCGGCCCTGAAGTCTGGAAAGCGCAGCGTCGCGTCGGCGTCGAGCACGAGCCCGAGCGTCACGTCGGCGAAGTCGTGGCCCTTCGCGACCATCTGGGTGCCGACGAGCACGCCCGCGGGCGCGCGCTCGAAGGCGGCGAGCAGCCGCCCCGCGTCCTCGCCGGCGGTGTCGGCGTCCAGCCTCAGCACGGGAAAGGAGCCGTCGCCAAGCGCGAGCGAAAGCTCGTGCTGCAGGCGCTCGGTGCCGGCGCCGTGGCGCGCGAGCGTGCTCGACCCGCACTCGCAGACGCTTGGCACCCGCTCGCGATGGTCGCAGTGGTGACATGTGATCGCGCGCTCGCTCCGGTGCATCACGAGCGTCACGTCGCAGTTCGGGCAGCTCCAGACGTGGCCGCAGGCGCGGCAGGAGAGGAAGTTCGACCAGCCGCGCCGGTTCAGCAGCACGATCGCCTTGCCGCCCTGCTCTCGCAGCTGCGAGAGCGCCCGCGCGCTGCGCGGGTGCAGCGCCGCGCCCACGCCGCGCATGTCGAGCAGCTCGACTTGCGGCAGCGGCCGCCCGTCGACCCGTCGCGAGAGCGCGATCCGCCGCATGCGCATCACGCTCTCAGGGCGCGGCGTCGCGCTGCCCGCGAGCAGGAGCGCGCCGCAGCGCAGGGCGCGCTGCTCGGCGACGTCGCGGGCGTCGTAGCGGGGGTTGCCCTCATGCTTGTAGGAGGCGTCGTGCTCCTCGTCGAGCACGATCAGGCCGAGGTGCTCGATCGGCGCGAACACCGCCGAGCGCGGGCCGATGCACACCATCGCCTGCCCGCTGCGCAGCCGCCGCCACTCCTCCCGCCGCTCGGGGGCGGTCAGGCGCGAGTGCAGCACGGCGACCGTGTCGCCGAAGCGCTCGAGGAAGCGGGCGACGATCTGCGCGGTCAGCGCTATCTCGGGCACGAGCACGATCGTCCCCCGCCCGCGCTGCAGCGCGACGGCGGCGAGTCGCAGATAGATCTCGGTCTTGCCCGATCCGGTCACGCCGTGCAGCAGGTGCGGCTGTGGCGCGTCGGCCTGCAGCGCGGCGGTCAGCTGCGCGAGCGCCTGCGACTGCGGCCTCGTGAGCGCCGGCGGCGCGCCCCTCAGCACCCCGACCGGCACGTGCTCAGGCCGGCGCGCGCGCGTGCGGCGCGCCCTGCCGCTCAGCTGCCCGCGCGTCAGCCCCGGCGGCAGCACGAGCCGCAACGCGCGCGGGACGGTCGAGCAGTACTGCGCCGCGATCCACTGCGCGAGCTCGACGAGCTCGCGTGGGACGCCCGCCTCCAGCGCCCGCACCGGCGCGAGCAGCCGCTCCTTCGCGATCTCGCTGTGCTCGGCGAGCTGCACGACGACGCCGAGCACCTCGCGCCGCCCGAAGGGCACGACGAGCAGCGAGCCGACCTGCACGCCGTCGCTCAGCTCGGACGGCAGCGCGTAGTCGAAGGGGCCCCGCAGCGCGCGGGCGCTGTTCAGCGGCTGGACCTGGGCGATCGCGGCGCTCAACGCGCCGCCGGCGATGGACTGCGGATCACCCGTACGCGCGTCCTCGCACGCGCGACCTAGACGCTCGCCGCAGACGCGCCGACGCCCGCGGCCTCGCGCAGATCCTCGGCCTTGTCGGTCCGCTCCCAGGTGCAGTCCGCGTCGTCGCGTCCGAAGTGGCCGTAGGCGGCGGTCTTCTGGTAGATCGGCCGGTGCAGGTCGAGCCGCTCGCGGAAGGCGCCGGGGCGCAGGTCGAAGTGATCGGCGACGATCGCGGCGATCCGGCCGCGGGAGATCCGCTCGGTGCCGAACGTCTCCACCATCACGGAGACCGGATGGGCGACCCCGATCGCGTAGGCGACCTGCACCTCCGCTCGGTCGGCGAGCCCGGCGGCGACGATGTTCTTCGCCACCCAGCGCGCCGCGTAGGCGGCGGAGCGGTCGACCTTCGAGGGGTCCTTGCCCGAGAAGGCGCCGCCGCCGTGGCGGGCCATGCCGCCGTAGGTGTCGACGATGATCTTGCGCCCAGTGAGGCCGCAGTCGCCCATCGGGCCGCCGATCACGAAGCGTCCGGTCGGGTTGACGAGGAAGTTGTGCATCAGCTGTCCCTCGTCGTAGAGGTGCTGCGGCAGCACCGGGTGCAGCACGTGCTCGAACAGGTCGGGCTTGATCAGCGTCTCGGCGTCGATGCCGTCCGCGTGCTGGGTCGAGATCAGGATCTTCTCGATCGCGACCGGCTTGCCGTCGCTGTAGCGCACGGTCACCTGGGTCTTGCCGTCCGGGCGCAGGTAGGGCACGACCTCCGCCTTTCGCACCTCCGCGAGCCGCTTCGCGAGCCGGTGCGCGAGCGCGATCGGCAGCGGCATCAGCTCCTCGGTCTCGTTGCAGGCGTAGCCGAACATCATCCCCTGGTCGCCGGCGCCGGCGACGTCGAGCTCGTCGTGGCCGGCGGCGCCGTGGCGGGTCTCGTAGGCGGAGTTGACGCCCTGGGCGATGTCCGGCGACTGCTTGTCGATCGCGTTGATCACCGCGCATGTCTCGTAGTCGAAGCCGTAGCTTGCATCGGTGTAGCCGATCTTGCGGATCGTGCTGCGCGCGATCTCCTGGATGTCGACGTAGGTGTCCGTCGAGATCTCGCCGGAGACGACGACGAGGCCCGTGTTCACGAGCGTCTCGCAGGCGACGCGGCCGTAGGGGTCTTCCCTCAGCACGGCGTCGAGCACGCCGTCGGAGATCTGGTCGGCGATCTTGTCCGGGTGACCCTCGGTCACCGACTCGGAGGTGAACAGGAACTCGCTGTCGGAATGCTCGCTCATCGGCTTCGCTTCGACTCCATCGTCGCTTGGTCGTTGCGCGGAGTGTATCTGGGCGGATACCGGACGCCGAATGGCGCTGGACGCCTCGCACATCACTGTTCCATCGCAGCTGGGCCTACATCGCGCTACATCACCGCGGCGGGCTACATCGCGCTACATCACCGCCGAAGTATGTCCATCATCTCCCCTCCGCCTTACATCCCGTCCCCGCCCGGCCCTATGTCACGTCGCATCGCCCGCCGCGCCCACCGGCTGGCCGCGGGCGCGGCGGCCCTTGCGCTCGACGAAGTCGATCACGAGCGGCACGCCGTCCATGCCGAAGCGCGAGCGCAGCCTGTTCTCGAGGAAGTAGGCGTAATCGCGCGTCACGCGGGCGCGCGAGTTGACCTGGATCGCGAACCGCGGCGGGCGGCGGCTCACCTGGGTCATGTAGAGCAGCTTCAGGCGGTGGCCGGCGGCGCCGCGCCTGCTGCCGACCGGCGGCTGGCGCGCCGCGATCGTCTCCGACAGGAAGCGGTTCAGCTGCGGGGTCGGGATGCGGCCGCACATGCGCTCGCCGAGCGCGATCGCCTCGCTCAGCAGGCGCGAGACGTTGCGGCCGCTCTTCGCGCTCACGGTCA
Organism: Solirubrobacterales bacterium; assembly: GCA_037915935.1. GTDB lineage: Bacteria > Actinomycetota > Thermoleophilia > Solirubrobacterales > Solirubrobacteraceae > Palsa-744. The sequence goes on from JBAIYK010000147.1 coordinate 12,921, forward strand.
GCGCCTTCGGGCGCAGGCGCAGCTTCTCGGCCACGAGCGCGCGCTGGTGCGCGAGGTCCTGCTCGTGGGCCGCGTCGGAGCCGTCGAGCAGGTCCCACTTGTTCAAGACGATCGCGGTCGCGCAGCCCGCCCTCATCGCGAGCTCGGCGATGCGCAGGTCCTGCGAGGTCACGCCGTCGCTCGCGTCGCAGACGACGAGCGCGACGTCAGCGCGCTGCGCGGCGCGGCGCGA
>JBAIYK010000084.1:0-3469 GCA_037915935.1 Solirubrobacterales bacterium
GCGGCGGTCTCGTCGATCGCGATCCGCGACGGCACGCGCTCGCGCACCCGCCGCACCGCCTCGATCCCGTGCGTCGGCTCCTCGACGAGCTCGAGGCCCGCCGGCGCGAGCGCCTCGATCGTCCTCACCGCCTGCTCGACGTCCCAGGCGCCGTTCGCGTCGAGGCGCAGCGCGACCTCCGGGCCGGCGGCGGCCCGCACCGCGGCGACGCGCCCGGCGTCGTCGCCGAGCCCGACCTTCAGCTTCACGCAGGCGAAGCCGCGCTCCGCCGCCTGCGCCGCCTGCGCCGCGGCGCTCGCCCTGTCGGTCGAGGTGAGCGTCGCGTTCACGCTCACCGCCGGCGCGGGGTCGTCGACCAGCAGCGATGCGACCGGCTTGCCCTCGCGCCTGCCCGCGAGGTCCCAGAGCGCGAGGTCGATCGCCGCGAGCGCCTGCGGCAGGGGGTCGGCGGCGCGGCAGGCGTCGAGCAACGTCGAACCACTGCCCTCGGATCGCTCGCGCAGCGCCTGCGCCTGGCGTTCGAGCGCGAGCAGCGCGCGCTCGGCGCTCACGCCGTCGTAGGCGGGCAGCGGCGCCGCCTCGCCGAGACCGCTCACGCCGTCCGCGTCGGTGAGCGTCACGCACAGGATCTCGCGCTCGCTCACCGTGCCGTATGAGGTAGAGAACGGCTGCGAGAGGCGCAGCGTCTGCCGCTCGATGCTCACATCCAAGTCGCCGCCTCCGCTACGAGCTCACGCCGCCGCCCGCGAGCAGGCCGGCGGAGAGCAGCAGGCAGAAGAGCAGCTGCAGCGCGCCGGTGCGCGCAAGCGCGGCATTGAGAGCGGGGCCGTCGACGCGCGTGCGCACCACGTCGACCAGCTTGAAGGCGAGCGGCAGCGGCAAGAGCGCAAGCAGCAGCCACGGCGTCATCCCGCCGGCCAGCCACAGCAGCGGCGGCGCGGCGAACGCGAGCGTCAGCATCGCCGCGTAGAGGACGCGCGTGCGCTTGCGGCCGAGGCGCACCGCGAGCGTGCGCTTGCCGACGCGGCGGTCGGTCTCGAGGTCGCGGACGTTGTTGACGACGAGGATCGCGCTCGCGAGCAGGCCGACCGGCACCGCGATCGCGAACGCCTGCCAGGGCAGCCTCTGGACTTGGACGAAGTAGGAGCCGGCGACGGCGACGATCCCGAAGAACAGGAACACGAACAGCTCGCCGAGCCCCTCGTAGCCGTAGGGGCGGGGGCCGCCGGTGTAGAGCACGCCCGCGAGGATCGAGGCGGCGCCGACGGCGATCAGCTCGGGGCCGGCGACCGCGACGAGGTAGGCGCCGCAGAGCACCGCGAGACCGAAGGTCGCATACGTCGCGAGCAGCACCTGCGAGGGCGGCACCAGCCCGCCCGCCGTCACGCGCACCGGCCCGAGCCGCTCCTCGGTGTCCGCGCCGCGCCGCGCGTCGGAGTAGTCGTTCGAGAGGTTCGTGCCGACCTGGATGAACACCGCGCCGAGCAGCGCTGCGGCGAATGCGAGCGGATGGAAATGGCCCGCTCCGAGCGCGAGCGAGGTGCCGACGAGCACCGGCGCGACCGATGCGGGCAGCGTGCGCGGGCGCGCCGCCATCACCCAGATGTGGACGGGGCTGCGCGGCCCCGCGACCAGCTCGCCCGCACGGACGTCCAACTCAGGCCCTCCTCGCCGAGACGCCAACTTCTCTGCGCCCTGCCGGAACGGCGGCTTCGCCCGTCGCCTGCCGCTCGCCACGCACCGGCTAGGCCCTTCTCGGGAAGCGCCCGAAGTCGGGCTCACGCTTCTCGCGGTAGGCGTCCCGGCCCTCCTGCGCCTCCTCGCTGCCGTAGAAGAGCAGGTTCGCGTCGTGGGCGAGCTGCTGGATGCCCGTAAGGCCGTCCTCGGCGGCGTTGAAGCTCGCCTTCAGCAGCCGCAGCGCGAAGGGGGAGAGCTTCAGCATCTCCTCGCACCAGCTCACCGTCTCCGCTTCGAGGTGGTCGAGCGGCACGACCGTGTTCACCAGCCCCATCGCGAGCGCGTCCTGCGCGCTGTAGCGACGGCAGAGGAACCAGATCTCCTTCGCCTTCTTGATTCCGACCGCGTTCGCGAGCAGGCCGGCGCCGAAGCCGCCGTCGAAGGAGCCGACACGGGGGCCGACCTGGCCGAAGACCGCGTTGTCGGCGGCGATCGTCAGGTCGCAGACGAGGTGCAGGACGTGGCCGCCGCCGATCGCGTAGCCCGCGACCATCGCGACGATCGGCTTCGGCAGCCGCCGCATCTGGACGTGCAGGTCCGTCACGTGGAACCTGCCTATGCCGGCCTTGCCCGCGTCGTCCTCGGCGAGATAGCCGGAGTCGCCGCGCACGTTCTGGTCCCCGCCGGAGCAGAACGCGAGCGGGCCCTCGCCGGTCAGCACGATCACGCCGACCTGAGGGTCCTCGCGCGCGTCCTCGAGCGCCTTCGAGATCTCGACGACGGTCAGGGGGCGAAACGCGTTTCGCACCTCGGGCCGGTCGATCGTGATCTTCGCGATCCCGGCTTTCTCTGCCGTCGACTTCTCGTAGCGGATGTCGGTGAACTCGCCGGCGGCGGTCCAGGCGGTGGTCGTCGTGGACAAGTCTGCGCTCGCCTCCTCAGGCTCTGCTCGTGCTCTGTCGTCTGCTCGTGCTCTGCGGTCCGATGGCCTCACACCCCGCCGGGCAGCCCTCGCGGGCAGCTCTTCACGGGTGGCCCTTCGGTTATGCCCTTCGGGCGTGCCTTCGGGATCGCCCTTCGCAGCGAAGGCTAGCCTGTGCGCGATGCTCGTCGAGTCCTGGCTGTCGCGCGCCGCGAAGTCGCGGCCGCAGGCGATCGCGGTGCAGGACGGCGAGCGCGCCCTCTCCTACGCGCAGTTGCACGCGGCCGCGCTCGCGGGCGCCGCGGAGCTGGGCGAGCGGGGCGTGAGCGCGGGGGAGAGCGTCGCGATCGCGCTGACGCCCGGGCTGGCCTTCGCGGTCGCGCTGCACGCCTGCTGGCTCGCCGGCGCGGCCGCGGTGCCGGTCGACACGCGCCTCTCCACCGCGGAGCGCGAGCAGGTCGCCGACGGCGCGGCGCTCACGCTCGCGGAGCCGCTGCGGGCAGACCCGGCTCGCGCCGAGGCAGTCGCGGCGACGCACGACCTCGACGCGACCGCGGTCGTCGTCCACACCTCGGGCACGAGCTCGACGGCGAAGCGGGTGGAGCTCACGTTCGGCAACCTGCTCTGGAGCGCGCTCGGCTCGGGCGTCGCGCTCGGCGTCCACCCAGAGGAGCGCTGGCTCTGCACGCTGCCGCTCTGCCACGTCGGCGGGCTCTCGATCCTCGTGCGCAGCGCGATCCAGGCGACGACGGCGGTGATCCACGAGCGCTTCGAGACGCAGCGGGCGCTGCGCGCGCTTGTGCACGAAGGCGTCACGCTCGTCAGCGTCGTCGCGACGACGCTGCAGCGGCTGCTCGACGCCGGCCTGCA
>JBAIYK010000075.1:0-9056 GCA_037915935.1 Solirubrobacterales bacterium
GACCTGCTCGCGCGCGACCGGCGGCTGCTGCACTTCCTGCGCACCAACGCCCTGCAGACTGCGCGCGCCTGGCCCTCCTGGGAGCAGGCGAGCCAGTTCATGGCGGCGGCGCTGCTCGAGATCCGCCGCGAGCCGGCGCCGGGAGGGCCGGCCGGGACGGCGCGCATGCTCGCCGACCTGCGCGGCGGGCTGGAGATCTACGAGCGCGAGCGGCGCGAGCGCTCGGAGCTGCTGCAGCGGGCGCTGCGCCTCGAGCGCAGGGTGTGGCGCCTGCGCGCGAGCCGCGGCGCGCGCGCGCTGCTGCGGCTGCGCCGTTACCGCCTCGCGCGGCTGGCGGCACGTCCGGCACGGCCCCTCATGCGCCGCCTGAGGCGGCTGCTTCGCTGATGGCGCCGCGCGGACCGTTCGAGCTCTGGGAAGCGGCGAGGCGGCGGCTGCGCCTCTCGCCGGCTGCGATGAGGACCCCCGCGCCGCGGCCCGGCGCCGCTCGCGCGGCCGCAGGCTCCGCCGCAGGGCGCGCTGAGGATCGCGGCGCTCGTGCCCTCCTTCCGCCGCGGCAGCGGCGGCCACCGCACGATCGTGCGGCTGCTGCGGGGGCTGAGCGCGCTCGGCCACGAGGTCTCGATCTGGCTCGAGGACCCCGAGGGCCGCCACGCGCAGGAGCCGCGAGCGCGCACGCGGCAGAGCTTCGCGGCCTTCTTCGACGCCGGCGGGCTGACGCTGCAGAGCGACCTGCGGCGCTTCGAGGGCGCTGACGTCGTGCTCGCGACCGGCTGGCAGACCGTCGCGCGAGCGCTGCTGCTGCCCGGCGTCGCCGCGCGCGCCTACCTCGTCCAGGACCACGAGCCCGACTTCTATCCCGCCTCGGCGGAGGCGGTCTGGGCGGCGCAGACCTACCGCCTCGGCCTGCACTGCATCGCCGCGAGCCCGTGGCTCGAGCAGCTGCTGCGCGACCGCTACGGCGCCTCCGCGACGCACTTCGACCTCGGCGCCGACCGCGAGGTCTACCGCCCCCGAGACGTGGAGCGCCGGGACGATCTCGTCGTCTTCTACGCGCGCGCCTCGACGCCCCGCCGGGCGGTGCCGCTCGGCCTCGCATCCCTCAGCGAGCTCGCCGCCCGCCGCCCGGCGCTCGACGTCGAGCTGTTCGGGGAAGATCCGCCCGCGCGGAGCGGAGGGCCAGCGCGCGCCGCATCCTTTCCCTCGCTCGGCGTGCTGAGGGAGCATGAGCTCGCGGAGCTGTACTCACGCGCGTCGGTCGGCGTCGTCCTCTCGCTCACGAACCCATCGCTGATCGGCCTCGAGATGATGTCCTGCGGACTGCCCTGCGTCGAGCTCGCGAGCGCGTCGATGACCGCGAGCTTCCCGCCGGACGGTCCGCTGCAGCTCGCCGAGCCCGAGCCGCTGAAGCTGTGCGCGGCGATCGAGCGCCTGCTCGACGACCCCGCGCTGAGGGCGCGGCTCTCGGCCGAGGGCGTGGCGCTGGCGGCGGGGCGCAGCTGGGGGCGCGCGGTCGAGCAGGTGCAGGCCGGCGTGAGGCAGGCGCTCGCCGCCGCGTTCGCGCAGGGCGGTACGCCCGCACGGACCGCCGTACCCGATCGGGCCTTGCCCGAGCGGGCTGCGAAGGCCCCGCCTGAACCGCCTGTGGTCCCCGAGCAGCGAGGCCCTGCGCGATGAGCGCGAGCGTCGAGACCGCCGCCCCCAGCCTGCGCCCACTCGCCGCACCGCGGCCGCGGGTGCGCCGCCCGCCGCGGGCGCTGCTGCTGATCCTCGCGGTCGCGGCGCTGCAGTCGCTCGCATGGAACCTCGCGCTGCCCGCCTTCCAGGGCGCCGACGAAGACGCGCACTTCGCCTACGTGCAGCACCTCGCCGAGACGGGACAGCTTCCGGCCGTCTCCGGCAACGGCGCGCCGGTGTCCACGCAGGAGCACTACGCGCTCACCTACCTCAACCTCTTCCCGCTGCGGGGCGTGCTCGCCGCGCGGCCGGCGTGGAGCGCCGCCGATCTCGCGCTCATGCGCCGCCTCGAAGCGAGCATGCCGGCGAACGCGCGCGCCGACGGCTCGGGGCCGAACGCGGTCGGCAACGACCCCCCGCTCTACTACGCGCTGATGGCGATCCCCTACATCGTCTTCTCAGGACTGCCGCTGCTGAAGCTCCTCTTCGTGCTGCGCCTCTTCAACGCGCTGCTCTACCTGACGACGGTCGCGCTCACCTGGACGATCGCCGGCGATCTCTTCGGAAGGGTCCGCTGGAAGCAGGTCCTCGCTGCGGGCGCTGTCGCGCTGCTGCCGCAGCTCGCCTACATGAGCGCCGTGATCAACGCCGACAGCCTGCTGATCGCGCTCACGACCGCCTTCCTGCTCTGTGCGTTGCGCCTGACGATGCGCGGGCCGACGCTTCGCAGGGTGCTCGCAGCGAGCGTGCTCGCGGCCGCGACATCGCTCACCCACGGTCGCGGGCTCGTGACGCTGCCGGTGCTCGCGGTCGCGCTGCTCGTCGCCTGGGTCCGGCATCGTCCTTCGCGCGCGCGGGTCGCGGCGCAGCTCGCCGCCTCCGCGGGCACGCTCGGCGGCGCGGCGCTGCTGTACCTGCTGTTCGGCACCGCCGCCGGCACCGGCGCCGCCTACGGCGGCCAGGTCCACTCGCTCACCAGCGGCGCCGGGTTCGGCGTCGGCCGCTTCCTCGAATTCGTCTACCGCTTCTACCTGCCGAAGCTGCCCGGCATGGGCGCGCGGCTTGGCCCCGAATTCGGCTACAGGCAAGTATTCATCGAAACGTTCTACGGCGCCTTCGGCTGGCTCGAGGTGAGGTTCAAACCGCGGATCTACGACGTGCTGCAGCTCGCCTCGGGGCTCGGCCTGCTCTGGCTCGCGATCACCTGCGCGATCCGCAGGCGGACGCTGCGCGGCGGGTGGCCGCAGGTGACAGTGATGCTCTGCCTGCTGCTCGTCAACGTGCTCTTCCTCCACTACGTCTCCTTCCGCGCGCTGCTCGGCAACGGCGGCAGCGATCCGCTGATCGTCGGGCGCTACCTGCTGCCGGTCGTCTCGCTCTTCGGTCTCGCGATCGCGTTCACGATCGGCTCGCTGCCGCGCCGGCTCGGCTCGCTCGCGGGCGCGGGCGTGCTCGCTGCGGGCGTGCTGCTGTCGCTCACCGGCGTAGCGATCACGGCGGTGCGGTTCTATGGCTAGGCGGCGGCTCGGCTCCAGATCGTCACGCCCTCGGCGGTTCGGATCCGTCGCCGGGCGCGCGGGCGTCGCAGGTCGCGCGACGGCGCTCGCGGCGCTGCTGATCCTCGCCGGCGCGCTCGCCGTGTTCGTCCCCTACCTGCTGCGCAAGCGGACCTTCACCGCCGGCGTGCCCGCGCCGCCGCCGCTCTACACGGTCGCGGAGTACGCGCTCGCGCCCGGGCAGCGCGCCTGCATGGCCTCGGTCGCGGTCGAGCCGGGCGCTCGCGTCGCGACGTTCGCGGCGCGGCCTGCTGCGGTCGCGCCCTCGTCGTCCTCGCCCGCGTCGTCTCCGCCCTCCTCCGGCCCGTCTTCCGCGACCGCGTCTGCGGCGGCCCCGCGACCGCCGGTCGAGCTCACGCTCCGCGCGCGAGGCTACGCCGCGAGCGCCCTCGCCCCTGGCGGACGCGGCTATCGGCAGCTCTCCGTCGCGATCGACCCGCCGTCGCACGCCGTGCTCGCGAGCGCTTGCTTCGTCGACCGCGGCAGCGCGCCGGTCGCGCTCGACGGCAGCAACGAAGCGCGCACCGTGAGCAGGTCGGCGATGACGGTCGCAGGCGCGCCCGTCGTCGGCGACGTCGCGCTCGCGTTCACGGAGCGGCCGCGGCGCTCGCTGCTCAGCGAGCTGCATGTGCTGTTCGCACGCGCCTCCGCGCTCACGGACGGGCTCGTGCCCGTGTGGCTGATCTGGACGCTCGCGGCGCTCGTCGCGCTCGGCGTCCCGGTGGCCACGCTGCTCGCGCTGCACTCCTCGCTGCGGCAGGACGAGCGGGCGGCGTCCGCATAGCACGCCCGCGAGGGCGGCGCCTTCGCCGGCCGGTCCGGGCGGCCGCGGCTCAGCGGCCGCGCCGCAGCCCGAGCACGCTCAGCAGGAACGAGGAGAAGAAGATCTGGATGCCGACGATGAGCAGCGAGGCCGCGATGATCGCGAGGTGTTCGTAGGCGAGCGAGCCGAACCCGTTCGAGATCCACTCGACGAGGATGACAGCGCCGATCGTCACGCCGACGAGGACGAATAGGCCGCCGAGCAGCAGGCCGTGCTCGAGCCGGAAGCGCGCCCGCGCGCGGTCGAACCAGCGCTCGCGCTCGCCCATGAAGTAGGTGCCGTAGGCGTGCGCGCAGAGGCCGAGCGCGAGCACCTGCGTGCCGACGATCATGAGCAGCGCGCCGCCGATCAACGCATGGGTGCCCCAGGTGCGGCCGAAGAGGTCGAGCCCCCCGCCGATGAGTGCGACCGCGAGCGCTCCGAGCGCCGCCATCGCCAGCCCCGGCAGGATGAACAGGTGCGTCGGGCTGTGCACGAGCAGGAAGCGCAGGTGCCGCCAGCCGTCTTTGAAGCTCGAGAGCTTGCTCTCGCCGCCGCGCGGGTGGTATTCGATCGGGAACTCGGCGATCCTCAGTTTCTCCTTCGAGGCCCTGATCACCATCTCGGAGGCGAACTCCATCCCGGTCGTCCTGAGGTCGAGCCGCGGTAGCACCTCGGCGCGCAGCGCCCGCATCCCGCAGTGCGCGTCGTTCACGCCCGTCTTGAAGAGCGCGTTCAGCAGGCCCGTGAGGATCGGATTGCCGACGTAGCGGTGCAGCCAGGGCATCGCCCCTGGGTGGATGTTCTCCATGCGGTCGCCCATCACGAGCTCTGCGCCGCCCTGCAGCTCGGCGACGAAGCGCGGGATCTCCTCGAAGTCGTAGGTGAGGTCGGCGTCGGCCATCACGATGTAGGCGCCCTGCGCGGCCGCGAAGCCGGCGAGGTAGGCGCTGCCGTAGCCGCGGCGGCGTTCGTGCACGACCCTCGCGCCGGCGGCTGCGGCGATCTCGGCGGAGCGGTCCTCGGAGTCGTTGTCGACGACGAGCACCTCGCCCTCGACGCCCATGCGCGCGAGCGCCGCCTTCGCGGCGGTGACGCAGCGCTCGATGTTCTGCTCCTCGTTGAGGCAGGGGATGACGACCGAGACGAGCGGCGCGGAGGTGCGCTCGGAGCCGGTCGGGGCGGCGGGCGTTGTCGGCGCGACGGTGCTCATCGTCTCGATGACCGACGTGCGCTTGGAGGAAGCGGTCGAATCATGCGTTATAACGCGCGAGCGAGCCGAAAGTGTCGCGCGCGGTGCGGCTGCGGATGCTAGCGGAGGGATGGGATCGGTTCGTACTAGAGGCTGCATCATTGGAGGAGAGATCGTGCTGAGCGGCTCCGAGATCGACCGCCGGGCAAGGGCAGTTATGCCATATTTGCGGCCTTTGTAAGGTCCCGGCAATTTTGGCATAATGGGCTAGGCCCGTGCAGGTACGTAATGGGTGCCCCTGCGGCTGCCGACACGCTCGAGGCGCCCCGAGCTCACGAGCTCGTCGAGCAAAGAGAGCACATCCTGGCGGTCGAGACCTGTGCGGTCTCTGATCGCTCTATTGGTCACCGGCTGCGCTTGGGCCATCTCGAGCACGAGCACGAGCAGCTCTTCGCGGCCGAGTCTCAATCCGGCCGGCGGAGCGAGACGGCGGGCAAGCTGGTAACGAGTTCCGCCGCGGCGGCCGGACCGCTCCAGCAGGCCGGCGGCGACAAGGCGCTGCAGGGCGCTCGTTGCGCCGTCGCGACCTATGCCGAGCAACTGCCGTGCCCGATTGTTGCTCAGGACCTCCCCGCGTCGTGCATGGACGAGCAGCACGCGGTCACGATCCTCGATTGCGCCGCGTTCCACCACCTCTTGCAGCCAGGCACGCTCCTCTGGTCGCGTACCGCTCAACACCGGAAGGGTGACGCTCACCGAAGACTCGGTCGCGGAAAACGTCGGTTGGTCCAGTAGTTCGTCTCGCATCACGTCCTCGATGATGTCGACGCCCTTGCCGGAGTCCTCGGCCAGCCGAAATGCGCGCAGCACGCGGATCACGTCCGCATTGCGAGCGGCATATGAGTCGCGCATCGTCTCGACGGTAACTGGGGCGACGAGCCCTCCTGGGGAGACGATTTCGGTCCGGTCTCGATGCACATCTATGCGGACCGAGGTGCCGCGCTGCTCATAGCTGCGATGCGCGACTGCGTTGGCGACCGCCTCGCGCACGACTCGTTCGGGCAGCCGGGGCAGCTCGTGCCTGCGCAAGCCAATCACGACGGAATCGCTGCCCACCTCTCTCATCACCTCGCGCGTAGCTCTGATCACCTGCTCGTGCAAGGGCCCGAAGATCTCCTCCCGTCGATCGAACTGTTGCCCTTCCGCCGGGAATCTCCGCACCTCGACATACGCCTTGCCGAGCACTCGGTCGGGCCTTCGCAGCATGTAGAGGGCGCCGGTCACCGTCAACGTCGGTTGCGCGGTCTCCATGCTCACGAGCCCTCGCTCCGCGAGGCGCTCCTGTATCGACCGTGCCTGGGATATGCCGAGCGCAGACGCCACTGCGGCTACCAGCTCGTGATCTGCCTCGTCGAACGCGACGTCCATCGGCACCGACTCGAACGTGCTCGACATTCGTTCCTGCATGAAGCGCACGAGCTGCGCTCCTATCAACGCCACCCGGCGCGTTCCGAGCCGGACGAGCACCCGACCGTTCGAAGTCTGCGCAAAGCCTTCTCGCAGCTGACCGACGCCGATCACCGTGATGCAGCGCCCGTCCACCGTGAGCGGTCTGATGCACAGGGGCGCCGTTGAATGCGCGTTTGCGGCCTCATCGCGAATCTTGTCCTCGACGGCGGACGTCCAGTCGAGGCCGTGAATCGACCCGTCGTCACGCACGCCGGCAAGGATCAATCCGCCAAGCGTGTTCGAGAATGCAACGATGCTCTCCTGGATCGCCGTCGCCGACAGACCCTGCTTGAACTCGATCGTGTCGGACTCGTGCGGAAAGCGAAGCGAGAACTCCTCGGAGGTCAAGCTGGCAGGCCAGGACTCGGATCTGCTTGGCTCGAGTCCCCCATATGCCATATTTGCGGCCCTAACGGACACCCTGCAATAATGTCATAACGTCCGGACGGTGCCCGAGAGGCACCTGCGGCGGGATGCGATCGGGGCTGCAACCGGCATTGGATCGGGAAACTGTGGGTAACGACCCTGGATGCCCGACCAAAGCACCGCTGCCACAGAGCACGCGATCACCCAGGATCTCTCCTCCCTGCCGCGCGAGCTGCAGGCGCGCCCCGCGTCGCCTGCGAGTGAGACGAAGGAGCTCTCGAAGCTGCCGGCCGAGGAGACGCAGAAGCTGATCGCGACCGTCGTCGAGACGGACTTCCCCGTCGTGCTGCGCGGCTACGACCGCGACGCGGTCGACGCCTACGTCAGGCGCACGAGCCGCCTCGTCGCCGAGCTGCGCGCGGCGCGCTCCCCCGCCGACGCCGTGCAGCGCGCGCTCGAGCGCGTCGGCGAGGAGGTCGCGGGCATACTCGCCCGCGCGCACGAGACCGCAGACCAGGTGACGGCCCGGTCGCGCAAGGAGGCCGACGAGCGGCTGCAGCGGGCGGGAAGGGAAGCCCACGAGATCACGGCGAGCGCGAAGGCGAGCCTGCACGAGCTCGACGCCGACACCGACCGGATCTGGGCCGAGCGGCATCGCATCATCGACGACTCACGCGCGCTAGCGGAGGAGCTGCGGCAGCTCGCGATCGCAGCCGCCGAGCGCTTCCCGGCCGCCGAGGAGGACGAGCAGGCGGCGGAGTTGGACGAGGGGGCGGCGGTGGACGAGACCGACGATCGCGACGGCGACGCGGCTGCGCCACAGGACGACGAGGAGGGATCCGCGGTCCTGGCGGTCTCGCGCGCGACGAACGGGGGTCCGCCGCCGCAGCGCTAGCGGCCCCCCGCGCTGGCATGCTTTGCCGCCGTGCGGATCTGCATCGTCTACGACTGCCTGTTCCCCCACACGGTCGGCGGCGCCGAGCGGCGGTACAGGGACCTCGCGCAGCGGCTCGCGGAGGAGGGCCATCAGGTCACCTATCTCACGCTGCGGCAGTGGGATCGCGGCGAGCGGCCTCAGATCGACGGGCGCGTGAACGTCGCGCTCGCCGGGCCGCAGATGGCTCTCTACACCACCGGCGGTCGCCGCCGCATCCTGCCGCCGCTCGTGTTCGGGCTCGGCGTGCTCGCCCACCTGCTGCGGCATCGAGGTCGCTACGACGTCGTCCACACCGCCTCCTTCCCATACTTCTCGCTGCTCGCGGCGGGCGCCGCGAGGCGCATCTGCCGCTTCGCGCTCACGGTCGACTGGCACGAGGTCTGGAGCCGCGACTACTGGCGCGAGTACCTCGGCCCGCTCGGCGGCGCGATCGGCTACGCGGTCCAGCTCGCATGCGTGCGTCTGCGCCAACGCGCGTTCTGCTTCTCCCGCCTGCACGCAGAGCGCCTGCGGCAGGAGGGCCTGCGCGGCCCGGTCACGGTGCTTCGGGGGTTGTACGCGGGATCGCTTCAGCCGCCGGAGGCGAGGCAGGCGCAGCCGCTCGTCGTCTTTGCGGGGCGGATGATCCCCGAGAAGCAGGCGGGCCTCGGCGTCGCCGGCGTCGCCGCCGCCTGCGAGCGGATCCCGGAGCTGCGCGGGATCTTCTTCGGCGACGGGCCGGAGCGGGCGGAGGTGCTCGCGCAGATCGCGAGCTCGATGGTCGACGGGCGCATCGAGGCGCCTGGCTTCGTCGCCTCCGGGCGCGTCGAGGCTGCTCTCGGCGAAGCGCTCTGCATGCTGCTGCCCTCGCGCCGCGAGGGCTACGGCCTGATCGTCGTCGAGGCGGCCGCGCGCGGCACGCCGAGCATCGTGATCGCCGGCGAGGACAACGCCGCGACCGAGCTCGTGCAGGACGGCGTGAACGGCGTGATCGTGCAGCGGCCAGACCCTGAGGCGATCGCCGCGGCGAGCGCGCGC
>JBAIYK010000128.1:0-41018 GCA_037915935.1 Solirubrobacterales bacterium
CCAGCGCCGGCTCCCTCGCCGCCGCGCGCTCGGCGACCCGCTCGAGCAGGTCGCCGAAGAGGCAGACCTCGACTCCGACGACGGGCCCCTCCTGTGCGAGCTCGCGCCGGTAGCGGTCGGCGTCGGCGCCAGTCGGCAGCACGAGCAGCGGCCTCTCGCCGCGTGCGACCGCGCGCGCGACCGCGTCGAGGATCGCCCTCGCCTTGCCGGAGTTCGCGGGACCCGTGATCAGCGTGATCGGCACGGCCGACCATCGTCGCTGCCGCGCCGGACGTCAGCGCGAGGCGGGTTGGCCCTCCCTAAGCGGCGCTGCGCGCGCGCTCGCGATCGGCGCCCTGGGCCGCGGCCTCGGCCTCGGCCTCCGGCGGCTTCTCGCCTTCGCGCGCCCACTGCTCGTTGAACTCGAGCCGCCAGCGGCCCTCCGGGGTCTGGTGCAGGGCGAGGTGTGCGCGGAAGCTGCGCCCGCTGCGGCCCCTGAACCCGGAGACGGCGCGCTCGGTGTATCCGGTCTTGATCAGCTCCTTCGCGACCGCGACCGGCAGCCGCTTGCCCGCCTTGTCCTTCCAGATCACGAACCCGCATCCCGGGTCGTCGCGGCTCCAGCAGGAGTAGCCCTTGCGGTTCTCGACGATCTCGCGTCCGCAGACGGGACACGGACCGAGCCGCGCGCGCGGGATGCGGACGTCTTTCAGCTTGCTGTCGAGCTCGCCGACGGTCTGCGTCGCGAAGCCCGCGATGTCCCTCATGAAGCGCTCGCGCGAGTCCTCGCCGCTCTCGATCCTGCCGAGCCGGTGCTCCCAGCTGCCGGTCATCTCGGGCGAGGTGAGCGCGTGCGCGTCGAGCAGCCTGACGACGCTGCAGCCCTTCTCGGTCGCGACGAGCGCGCGGCCGTCGCGCTCGAGGTAGCCGACCTGGATCAGCCGCTCGATGATCGCCGCTCGCGTCGCGGGCGTGCCGATCCCCGAGTCCTTCATCGCCTCGCGCAGCTCCTCGTCGTCGACGAGCTTGCCCGCGGTCTCCATCGCCGCCAGCAGCGAGGCGTCGCTGTAGCGCCGCGGCGGCTTCGTTTCCTTGCGCTCGCTCGCGATCTCCTGCACCGTCACCCGCTCACCCTCGTTCAGGCGCGGCAGCTGCTGGTCGGCGCCCTCGTCCTCCTCGGCGCCCTCCCCCTGCGACCGCGCTGCGCCGTCGCGGCTCGCCGGCGTCTCGCCGTAGACGCCGCGCCAGCCAGGCTCGAGCAACAGCTTGCCGCGCGTCCTGAAGACGTGCTGGGGGGCGGGTGGGGATCGGTGATCGACGGTGGTCTCCACGCGCGTGTTCTCGAACACCGCCTCCGGGTGGAAGATCGCGAGGAAGCGCCGCGCGACGAGGTCGTAGACGCGGCGGTCGTCCTCGTCCATGCGCTTCACGTCGTGCTCCGCCTTCGTCGGGATGATCGCGTGGTGGTCGCTCACCTTCGCGTCGTTCACGACCCTGCCGAGCGGCAGCAGGTCGAGCCCCGTCACGTAGGCGGCCGCCTTCGCGTACTCCGCGTGGCCGCCGAGCAGCGCCGCGGTCGGCTTCAGCTCGGCGATCATGTCTTTCGTCAGCCAGCGCGAGCTGGTGCGCGGATAGGTGAGCGCCTTGTGCTCCTCGTAGAGGCGCTGCGCGGCGGCGAGCGTGCGGCGCGCGGAGAAGCCGAAGCGGGTGTTCGCGTCCCGCTGCAGCGAGGTGAGGTCGTAGAGCAGCGGCGAGCGCTCCTTCTGCTGCTTGCGCTCGAGCTTCGTGATCGTGCCCTGCATCTCGCGGCAGGCGGCGACGATCGCCTCCGCCTCCTGCTCGGTCGCGATCCGCGGCTTGCTGCCCGCGTGGTAGCGGCCCTCGTAGCGGCGCTCGGCGTCCCCGTCCAGCGGCGGCGCGGCGAAGGTCGCGTCGACCAGCCAGTAGGGCTCGGGCTTGAAGGCCCTGATCTCCTCCTCCCGCCGCGCGACGATCGCGAGCGTCGGCGTCTGCACGCGCCCGAGCGAGACGGCGCCGTCGAAGGAGGATTTGAGGCGGATCGTCGCCGCCCGCGTCGCGTTCATGCCGACGATCCAGTCGGCCTCCGAGCGTGAGCGCGCGGCCTGCTCGAGGCGCGCGAACTCCTCCGCCGGACGCAGCGTCGCGAACGCCTCCTTCATCGCCGCGGTCGTCATCGAGTTCAGCCACAGCCGCCGCACCGGCTTCTTCGCCTTCGCCATCTGGTAGACGTAGGCGAAGATCAACTCGCCCTCGCGACCGGCGTCGCAGGCGTTCACGACCGTCTCGATGTCATCGCGCTTCAGCTGGGCGCTCAGCACGGACATCTGCTTGCGCGAGCGCTCGTCCCTCACCTCGAGCTTGAAGCGCTCCGGCAGGATCGGCAGGTCGGCCATCCGCCAGCGCTTGTACTTCGCGTCGTACTCCTCCGGCTCTGCGAGCTGCGCGAGGTGCCCGACCGCCCAGGCGACCACCCACTGCTCGGACTCGAGGTAGCCCTCCTGCTTCTTGAACGGCCCTGGCAGCACGCGCGCGAGGTCGCGCCCTACGGACGGCTTCTCCGCGATCACGAGCGTCTTCGACACGGCGGTTCAGGGTAGCGGCTGCCTCACCCGCTCGTGCAGCGGCCCGTGCCGACGGGTCGACGCGCCTGCCGCAGCACGCTCGTCACCGTCGCGTTCGCGACCCCATAGCCGCCAGGAACGCCACCGCCCGTCGTGCTCGCGAACACGGTGCCGAGCACGCGCCCGCCCGCGCTCACGACCGGGCCGCCGGAGTTGCCTGGGCGCACGAGTCCGCGCAGCGGCGTCAGCAGCCGCATCACGGGGCCTTCGCCGTAGGCGTTCTGGGAGAGCACCTGCTGGGTGCGCCCGATCCGGCCGGCCCGCACGTCGAACGGCCCGTTTTCGGGATAGCCGAGGATCGCGCCCGACGTTCCTTCCGGCGCTTCGGAGGCGATCGCAAGCGGCGGCTCCCGCAGCCCTTGCACGCGCAGCACGGCGACGTCGTCGCGCGCGTCGAAGGCGATCGGCGTCGCGCTCAGGCCCGGCGCTTCGCCTTCGACCTCGACGGTCGTGTCGCGCTCGCCTGCGATCACGTGCGCGTTCGTCACGACCTCTTCCGGCGCCGCGATCCAGCCGGAGCCCTCGATCGCCAGCCCGCACGCGGTCCCGAGCACGCGCACGACGCTGCGCGAGGCGCTCCTCACGCCCGGCGAACGCGCGATTGCCGGGGCCGGCGGGGCGACGTCGGGCGCCGGGCCGGCGAGCGAGGGCAGCGGGTCGAGGCGCGCGAGCGCGTTCAGCACCGGGCCCGACGGCGGCAGCATCCTGTCGAGGGTGCTGAGGATCAGCGAGCGCTGCACGTCGGCGCGCAGCGCGTTCTGCCCCGGGACGTCAGCTACTACGGCGCCGACGATCCAGACGACGCCGAGCGCGATCGCCGCGCTCAGCAGCGCGCCGAGCCCGCCGTCGACCGTGCGCAGGCCGGGGAGCGGCAGCACCCGCCGCAGCCGCCGACCGACGCCCTCGAGCCCGCTTGCGAGGATCGCGCCGGCGAGCAGCGCGCCGAGCAGGCCGAACGCCGGCGCGTAGGGGGAGGCGGCGCCCTGTGGCAGCAGCAGCGGGCCGACGCGCGTGCCGACGAAGGCGCCGGCCGCGAAGCCGGCGAATCCCAGCACGCCGACGATGAATCCCTGCCGGTAGCCGAGCCACGCGAGAGCGAGCGCGAAGGCGACGACGATCCAGTCGAGCTCTGTCATCACACATGTTCTACCGTTCTGGACTGTGCGTCAGGGTGGCTTCCTGCCTGGGGCCGGTGCGCGCCGCGGGCGCGCGGGCATCTTCACGGCCGGGCCGCCGCGACGCCGCCGCAGCCGCCTCGGCCGAGGCGCACGCTCGCACGGCCCGCGCGGCCACGCGACGAGGACGCTGCCGCTGCTCGCAATCGCGCTCGCCGCGTTCGCGGTCGGCGCGATCGCCGGCTCGGGCGGCACGCCGTATCAGCGCACGCTCGCGGCGGGCTTCGTCGCGGCGTGGACGAGGGGGCAGTATGCGCAGATGTACGCCGACGTCGACGCCGCCTCGCGGCGAGCGGTCTCCGCCGGCGCGTTCGCAGCCCTCTATCGCGAAGCGAGTCAGCTCGCGACCGTGATCAGCAGCCGTGCGAGCAGGCCGCGCGAAGCCGCCGAAGGCGAGATCGTCGTCCCGGTCACGGTGCGGACGCGGATCTTCGGGACCCTGCGCACGAGCTTCAGGCTGCGCTTCGAGGGCTCCGGCCAGGCTGCGAGGATCGCCTGGTCGCGCTCGCTCGAGTTCCCCGGCCTGCGCGCGGGCGAGCGGCTCAGCCGCCGCACGCACCTGCCGCCGCGCGGCTCGCTGCTAACCCGCACCGGCTCGCTGCTCGCAGGCGGGCCCGCGAGCGCCGCCGGCGAACGCGGCTCTCCGCTCGGACCGGCCGCAAGCGCGATCGTCGGCTCTGTCGGCTCGATCCCGCCCGAAGAGCGGAGCACGCTGATCGCAGAAGGCGTGCCCGCCGAGGCGATCGTCGGTCGCACGGGCCTCGAGCGGACGTTCGACGCGCAGCTGCGGGGCCGACCCGGCGGCACGCTGCTCGCCGGCGCTCGCGTGATCGCGCGCGCGAGCGCGCGGCCTGGCAGCGACGTGCGCACGACGATCTCCGCGCCGGTTCAGGAAGCGGCCGCGACGGCGCTCGGCGGGCAGTACGGCGGCGTCGTCGCGCTGCAGCCCTCGACCGGGCAGATCCTCGGCGTCGCCGGGATCGGGCTCGACGACCTGCAGCCGCCGGGGTCGACGTTCAAGATGGTGACGGTCACGGGCGCGCTGCAGTACCGGGTCGCGACGCCTCAGACCGTCTTCCCCTACGCGACCTACGCGACGCTCGACGGGGTGCAGCTGCACAACTCCGAATCGGAGTCCTGCGGGGGCAGCCTCGTCCACTCCTTCGCCGTCTCCTGCAACTCGGTGTTCGCGCCGCTCGGCGTGAAGCTCGGCGCGGCGCATCTCGTCGCGATCGCGGAACGCTACGGCTTCAACCACGGTCCGGGTCTCCCTGGCGCGGCGGAGAGCACGATCCCGCCGGCGCGCGAAATCCAGGGCGAACTGGCGCTCGGCTCGACCGCGATCGGCCAGGACCAGGTGCAGGCGAGCCCGCTGCAGATGGGCGTCGTCGCGGCGACGATCGGCGACGGCGGGCGCCGGCCGACGCCGACCTTCGCGCTCGGCGGGCCGCCGGCGAGCAGGCGCGTCAGCTCGGTAGCGGTCGCGCGCCAGGTGCGGGCGATGATGATCGACGTCGTGCGCGAAGGCACGGGCACCTCCGCCGCGATCCCAGGAGTGACGGTCGCGGGCAAGACGGGCACCGCCGAACTCGGCCCGCCGCCCGGCTGCGCCTCCGGGGAAGCCGAAGCCGGCGCGTGCAAGCCCTCGGCGTCGAACCCCGCCGACACGGACGCCTGGTTCGCGGCGTTCGCACCCGCGATCGCCCCCCGCATCGCGGTCGCCGTGCTGCTCGTGCGAGACGGGTTCGGCGGCGACACCGCCGCGCCGGTCGCGAGACAGGTCCTCGAAGCGGGCCTGCGCTAGACGGGCCGATACCTCTCGGTCGTCTAGGAATCCAGCTCGGCGCTGGCGGTCTGGCTCGGGTCCGTCGGCGAGACGATCTTCACCGTCAGCGGCCGGTTTTCCAACGAGGTCAGCTTCAGCTTGTAGAGCAGCAGCAGCCCGTTCACGGGGCCGGAGGCGGCCGTCGAGCTCGGCAGCGGCAGCTGCCCTTCCGCGGGCACTGATGCGCCTGGGCGATAGGTGTAGAGGTTGTACTGGTTGGGTTCGACCGGCTTGTAGACGTTGCCTTCGGTGTCGTGGACCGTGATTTCGCGCGCGGCTTCGTGCGAGGCGCCGGTTTTGTCGTAGACCTGCATGAAGACGCCGAACCACTCTTCGCCTGGGTGCAGTTCGCGCTGCTTGGAGCTGAGGCCCTGCAGGTAGGCCGAGTCTTCGGTGTCATACGGGTTCAGGCTGCGCGAGATCTGGACCGAGTAGGTGAGCGGGCCGACGGCGAGGTAGGGCGCGCCGGCGCCGCCCTCGCCCGCGTAGGTGCCGTTCTTCTGCGGCTTGTCGGTGCCGCCGCAGGCGGCGAGGGCGATCGAGGCGAGCCCGGCGGCCCCGATCGCGGCCAGCTTGCGTGGCCGGGTGATCGCGGCCCCGATCGCGAACAGACTCCGCGGAGACTGTGCGCCCGCCCGCGCGCGGCCGGAGATCTGCTCGAAGGCGGCTCTGCTCATGCGAGCGCGCAGTCTACCTTCCGGCGACGGTGACGCGGCGGCCACCGTCCGCCCCGCGCTCGATCACGTCGCGCAGCCGGCGCATCGCCTTCGCGTTCTGGCGCTTCAGCCACGCGCGACCGCCAAGCGCCTCCATCATGCGGTCCGAGGGCATCGCCGGCTCGGTCTGGAGCGTGAACTGGACCCGCGTCGTGCCGTGCACGCCTTCGGCGAGCTCGTAGACGCCGAGCGTCCTGATCCGGTTGCCCTTGCCGCTGCGGCCCACCTCGACGATCCTGCGCGGCGCCTGCACCTCCGCGAAGGTGACGTCGCCCCAGCCGAACCTGAAGCCGGGCGCCGCGATCCTGAATCGCGCGCCCGCGCCGCGGCCGACGGAGTCCTCCCGCGTCAGCCGCCAGTCGACGAGGTAGTGGTCGGTGAACTGCGGGTGGTTCGCGAGGTCCTCGAGGTATCGAAAGACGCGCTCGCGGGGGGCGTCGATCACGATCGATGTGCTCACGGCGGCCATCGGCGACGCAGTCTATATGGATCGTTTCGCGAGTCCCCGCCTTGGGTAATCCGACCTCGAGCGCACCGTCGGCTGCGTGTGCGTCCACAGGCTCGTAGAGCCCGTTATCATCAGCCCGAGACCCGGGGGGCCGGAGCTCTGGGAGCATCACCGATCAGAAGGGTGGCTGCCATGGACGCAAGCAAGACGGAGTCGCTGACGTCAGGCACTATCGCCGGAGCCGGGTCGTTCCGGTGCCAGCGGTGCGGCTTCGTGCTCAACCTCGCCGCCTCGGACTCGCTCACGGACTGCCCAAGCTGCGGCAGCTCGAGGTTCGCGCGCGCGTCGCTGTTCGCGGTCGGGCGCAGGCTCGAGGACCCGGACCTCTACAAGCCCGAGCCGGAGATCGAGCGCGAGGCCGTGCTCTCGCGAGCGCGCGCGCAGATCGAAGGCGACGGCGCAGGCGGCGAGCACCTCGTCTACGAGCAGGACGGCGAGCTGACGGTCGTGCCGCTGACGCGCGAGTGGACGCGGATCGGGCGCAGCCTCACCGCGGACGTGCGCTTCGACGACCCGACCGTCTCGCGCAGGCACGCGCTCGTCGTTCGCCACGCCGACGGCGTGCGCGTGCTCGACGACCGCAGCCTCAACGGCGTGTTCGTCAACGGCGAGCGGATCGAGTGGCGGGTGCTGCGAGACGGCGACGAGATCGTCGTCGGCCGCTACAGGCTCCACTTCCTCGAGGCGCCGGGTGCGCGCTACGGCGGGCCCGCGAGCGGCGCGGAGGCGTTGCAGGCGTAGACGGCGCGCCGTATCTACCTCGGCGCACGCAGCTTGGAAGAATAGAACGCAACGCCGGGCCGTGAAACGCTCACGCCCGGCGCTGACGCGCGCCTCGCCGTAGTATCGGCGGCGATGCCGATAACGATCGCGATCCTCTCCCAGAAGGGCGGCACCGGCAAGACGACGGCGGTCAGAACGCTCGCGGACGTGCTCAAGCGCGCCGGCCTGCAGGTGCTCGCGCTCGACCTCGACCCCCAGGGCAACCTCTCCGACTACTTCGACGTGCCGCCGGACGCGCAGCCGACGACCGCCGAGGTGCTCGCCGGGCAGGCGGGGCTCGCCGACGCCATTCACAGCGCCGACACAGGTGACCGCACCGACGCCGGGCGCGGCCGCAGCGACGTCGTGCCCGCCAACCTCAGCCTCGCCGAGACGGAGCTCGCGCTCGGCGGCAAGATCGGCCGCGAGCTCACGCTCCGCCGCGCGCTGCAGCAGGCTCCGCCGGGCTACGAGATCGTGCTGCTCGACTGCCCGCCCTCGCTCGGCCTGCTCACGGTCAACGCGCTCGTCGCCGCCGACTGGGCGCTCATCACCGCCGAGGCGCAGTACTTCGCCCTGCAGGGGGTCGAGCAGGCGATGGAGGTGCTCGAGGTCGCGCGCGACTCGCTCAACCCGGGCCTGCAGCTGCTCGGGGTGCTGCTCAACCTCGCCGACCTCAGGACCGTGCACTCGCGCGAGGCGCTCGCCTCGCTGCGCGAGCGCTTCGGCGAGAAGGTCTTCGACACCGCGATCCGCGCCTCGATCGCCTACGCCGAGTCAGCGGAGCGGGCGGTCTCGATCCTCGACCATCGGCCCGACCTCGCGGCCGACTACGTCGCGCTCGCCGACGAAGTGCTCGCGCGGCTGAACGGCTTCGAGCGGGCGCGCGCGGGTCTGCCGCGTTAGGCGTATGCAGAGCCGCGCTGTGCTGCGCCTGTAGCGGTGTCTGCAAGGCATCGGAGGTCGCGGGAGCGACGGGGATGGCGCCCGGGCTTTGCCCCCGGCGGGGATCGAGGCGTTGCGTGAGCCGCCGACAGATGGGCGTCCATAACAACGGCCGACTGCAACACGTTCTTGGACGAAATAACGCAAAATGCGTTAGTCTGTCCCTATGCCTGGTCGCAACTTCAAGACGCTGTACGAGATCGCCGAGGACAACTATGGCTTCCTGACCGTCGATGACGCCCGCCAGGCCGGCGTTCGTCCCCAACGACTTGCCGAGATGGCGCGCAGAGGGTCGCTGCGCCGGGAGGGACTGGGGCTCTACCGCTTGGACCCGTACCCCGCGCACGAACTGGACGCCTACCGCAAGGCGACGATGTGGCCTTACGGCGTCGAGGGCGTGCTCAGCCACGAGACGGCGCTCGACCTCTACGACCTCAGCGACGTCAACCCGGCGAAGATCCACATCACGGTTCCAAAGCGCTATCGCCTGCGCCGCCGCAAGGCGCCGGCGGCCTATCGCTTCCACCACGAAGACCTCGATAAGGGCGACGTCACGCGCTACGAGGGCCTGCCGATCGTCACGCCGGCGAAGGCCATCCGCCAGTGCCACGAGGCCAGCCTGCGCCGCGACCTGCTGCGCCAGGCCTTGGAGGACGCCAAGCAGCGTGGGCTTCTCGCCGGCGGCGCCTACGACGATCTGATGCGCGAGCTCGAGTTCGACCCCGCTACGGCCCCAGCTCGATGAGCGCCCAACAGCCACCTAGGAGTCAGCCGAAGACCGAGAAGCAGCTCGGTCGACTGGTCTCCAGGTATGCCGAGGCAAGCGGGCTCGGCGTCAGGCGGGTGCGCCAGCGCGTCTCGGCGATGGCGTTCCTCGGCGCGCTTGAGCGTGTCAGCGAGGAAGACTCGCCAGCACGCTTCCTGATCAAGGGCGGCATGGCATGCGAGCTGCGCTTCCAGGACCGAGCGCGAACGACGCGCGACCTGGACGCGCTCTTCCACGGCTCCCTCGACGAGCTGCTCGCCGATCTCGACACCGCGTTCGTTACGACCTACTCTGGTTTCTCGTTCAGCTATGCGCCTCCGGAAGCGGTCCGCGAGACCGGCGCGCACCGCTTCGACGTCAAGCTGAGCTATGAGAGCCGCAGCTGGGCGACGCTGCGCGTCGAGGTCTCGCCACCGGAAGGACAGGCCCACGAGCCCGAGTCTGTGCCGGCACTGAGCGTGAGCGAGTTCGGCCTGACCGGACCGACCGCGGTGGCGTGCCTATCGCTGCGCTTTCAGATCGCGCAGAAGATCCACGCCTGCACCGAGCGCTACCCCGACCGGGAAAACGAGCGCGTCCACGACCTGATCGACCTACAGTTGATGGAAGAGCTGGTCGAGGACTACAGCCGCGTGAAGGCAGCGTGCGCCGAAATCTTCAACCTGCGCGGGACGCACCCGTGGCCACCAACGCTGACCGTCGAGCCAACCTGGCCTGACACCTACCGCGAGCTCGCCGCCGAACTCGACTTCCCGACCAACGACATCTACGACGCCATCAAGCGCGTGCAGGCGCTGATAGACCGGATTCAGAGTGCCGAGCCGCCGATCTAATATGAGATGTTCCGGTGACGTGAGGGCGAGGCCAAGTCGGTGCAGCAAAGCCGAGATCGCGCACGTCTCTCCACCAAGGCACCACCCGTCGCGCTCGGCCAGACGCCGCGATCAACTTGAGGTCGAGCCACAAAGGACACGCTACCGCGCGAGCATCCGCCTACGTTTGACGTATGCAACTCAGACTACGACGCCCGGTAGCCCAGGCAATAGGCGCTCAAGGGGCATATCGACAGACGCCTGGTCCCACATAGCCTCATCGAAGTCCAGCGTGCCCTGAGCTCTGTGCGAGCCAGCTACCCCGCACGGCAATGGACCAAGGCGCTCGCCGCATACCTGCACGATCGCGACCTGCAAAGCCGAGACTGGGCAGCCGAGGGCATACGCGAGTTCGAACGCAGCGAGTTCGTCGAACACTGAACAGTCCGTGGCCGAGCACCAGCTGCGCCGAACACCGTCGGCCGACCGCTCGATCCAAGCACTCCGCGGCAAGCCGGCCACGACGGACCTCTGGTGGCATGAACAGGGCGGCCGCCAACGTTGGCGGCCGCCCTGTTGTCGCATTCTTCGCGTTGCCGTTCCGCGCACTTACCTTCCTGCGCCGGCACTCATGACGCAGACAGAGAATGTTAGATCAGCGACAGACTTCGCCTACACGACGGGCCCGGGCTCTACGGCACGAAGCTCGGACCGAGCCTTACGGCATGAAACTCAGTGAACCTCCTGAGATCATCAATTCGAAGTTGCCTGTGTATTTGCCGTTTGTGAACGTGCCAGGCTTCTGACAGCCACTGCCGGCCGTGTATGTGATTCCCGTTACGTTCGGTTCGAGCTTTATGTTGTTGCCGTTGGTGGAGTATTTGACGGCTTTGAGCTTCTGTTTCCCTTTTATGCTGACTTCGCAAGTGCCAAATGGGGTGTTGGCAACGATCTTGACTAAGTTATTCAGATCTGCTAATTCGTTGTTTGCTAAGTATAGATAATGGAATTCCGTGATTATCGTCGCTACGACGCCGAAGGCAATGCACTTCGTGACCTTAAATTTGATAGATACTAACAAACTTGATTCTTCCGCACCGGCCGTGCCCGTTTCGCCTTTTTCGATTGGAACTTCAGTACATTCGACAGTGCCCTCTTCGGTGGTGAAGACCTGGGTTGCGACGTTTTCGGATAACAGTTTCGCTTTCGTCACCGAGGATAAGAACGACGATGCCGAGGCTGAAGCAGTCATCGCGACACCGAATACCAGAGCCGCGACAAGCGCGAGGCCCAGCTCGATCTTTCGCATTGGTGCTCTCCTTGTCCCTCGTTGGTTTGGCGACCGGAAGGCGGCGCCCGCGGTTGGAGGACCCGTCCACCGATCTCGTCTGAGCGACCTCGCGGCCACCGACGTTCCGATGCACCGCCCACTACGGGTCGCGCCAACTACCGTAGCCCCGAAACAGCTGACTATCAAGAGTTGTTAAGGTGTGTTTCTAACTAAACAGGCCGGCCCTGGATCCGCACAAGCTCGCCGGAGGCGCGACGACATCACCGCGTCTCAACCCTCCTCGACGTAAGCCCCCTGCGACTCGAAGGGCGCCCTGATCACGCTCGCCCAGCCCTCCACCTCGTCGGTCAGCGCGTGCAGCACCGCGCCCGTCTGCTCGTAGAAGCACCACACGAGCACCGTCGGCCCCGCGCCGGAGATGCTCGCCCCGAGCGCTCCGAGCTGCTTCGCCTTCTGCATCAGTTCGTAGGAGCGCGGATAGAGCGGCGCCCTGCGCTGCTGGTGCAGGCGGTCCTGCAGGCCCCTGCCGATCAGGTCGAAGTCGCCCTTCGCGAGCCCGAGCATCAGCAGCGCGCCGTGGGCGACGTTGAAGCTCGCCTCCGTAAGCGGCACCTGCGCCGGCAGCGCCGCCCGCGCCTCCGCCGTGCTGACGGGCGCGCTCGGCACGACGGCGAGCGCCTCGAGGCCGGTCGGCGGATCGAAGCGCGCCGCCTCGCCGTCCGCGCACACGACGACCCCGCCCCTCAGGGCCGCGGCGACGTTGTCCGGGTGACCCTCGAACGCGCTCGCCTGCGTCAGCAGGTCGACGCCCAGCTCGAACATGTGGTCGGCGGCGAGCATGCCCGCGACGATTGCGGCCGCGCTCGAGCCGAGGCCGCCGACGAGCGGTATCTGCGAGCGCATCCTGAACGACAGCCCGTCCGCGGGGTGCAGCGCCTCGAAGGCCCTGACCGCGAGGTTCGAGCGTCCCGTCGCGACGGGCAGGTCGGTCTCGAAGCTGAACTCGCCGGTCTCCTGCACCTCGAGCTCGAGGTGGAGGCCGAGGGCGGCCGCGAAGCTGTCGAAGCCGGGGCCGAGGTTTGCCGAGGAGGCCGGCGCCCTCACCAGCCGGCGGCGCTTCACCCGAGCACCGCCTCGCAGCTCGCCGCGCCACGCGACGCGCGATCGGCGCCGCCGCGCGCGGCCGTCGGGAGCCTCACCCGAGCACCGCGTCCACGAGCGCCCTCATGTCAGGTTCGCAGGGCACGATCACGCCCGCGTGGTGCTCCATCGCCGTCTGCTGGTCCTTCAGGCCGCGGCCCGTCATCACGCAGACGACGCGCTCCGCGCCGTCGTGGCCGTACTTGAGGAGGCCCGCGACCGCCGCCGAGGAGGCGGGCTCGCAGAACGTCCCTTCCTTCACCGCCATGAAGCGGTAGGCCGCCATGATCTCCTCGTCGCTCACCGCCCTGATCGCGCCGCCCGACTGCTGCACGGCCGCAAGCGCCTCCTCGCCCCGCGCCGGCTTGCCGATCCTGATCGCGGAGGCGACCGTTTCGGGGCTCTCGACGGGATGGCCGAGCACGAGCGGCGCCGCGCCCTCCGCCTGGAAGCCGAACATGCGCGGCGAGGCGCCCATCTCTTTGAAGCCGCGCCAGTAGGCGGTGATGTTGCCCGCGTTGCCGACCGGGATGCAGAGCACGTCCGGGGCCCCGCCGAGGTCCTCGATCACCTCGAAGGCGGCCGTCTTCTGGCCTTCGAGGCGGAACTCGTTCACCGAGTTGACGAGCGCGATCGGATGCGAGTCCGCGAGCTCTCTGACCATCTGCAGCGCCTTGTCGAAGTTGCCCTGCAGCGCGATCACGCGCCCGCCGTGCATGAGGGTCTGGGCGAGCTTGCCCATCGCGATCTTGCCGTCCGGCACGAGCACCGCGCAGCGCAGCCCCGCGCGCGAGGCGTAGGCGGCGGCGCTCGCGGCGGTGTTGCCCGTCGAGGCGCAGATGACGGCCTCCGCCCCCTCCCTGAGGGCGGCGGAGACCGCGCAGGTCATGCCGCGGTCCTTGAAGGAGCCGGTCGGGTTCGCGCCCTCGAGCTTCAGGCACACCTCCGCGCCGACACGCTCGGAGAGCAGCGGCGCGGGCAGCAGCGGCGTGAAGCCCTCGAGCAGCGTGACGAGCCGGTCCTCCGGCCCGAACGGCAGCCGCTCCCTGTAGCGCTCGATCAAGCCCGGTCTCATCAGAACTCCTCTTCGATCACACGAATCGCCCGCGGCGGCGAGCGCACGAATTCGAGCTCGCCGATCTCCGCGACCGCGGCGCGCAGGGAGGCCTCCGAGAGCGGGTGGGTGACCATCACGAGGCGCGCATTCTCGCCGAGGCCGCGCTGCAGCACCGACTTCACCGAGGCGCCCCACCTGTCGAGCGCCGAGGCGACCGCGACGAGCACGCCCTGGCGGTCGGCCACCTCGACGTGCAGGTAGAAGGCGCTCTGCACGTCCTCGACGATCGGCAGCGAGGTGCGCGGCGGGGCCGGCGGCGGCAGCGCGGCGGGGCCGTCCGCCGCCCTCATCGCCGCGATCACGCTGATCAGGTCGCCGAGCACGGCGCTCGCGGTCTGCGGGCCGCCCGCCCCGGGGCCGGACATCGTCACCTCGGTGATCGAGTCCGCCTCGACCGTCACCGCGTTGAACTGCCCGCTCACGGAGGCGAGCGGATGCCCGCCGTAGAGGAAGGCGGGGTGCACCCGCACCGAGAGCCCGTCCTCGAGCCGCTCCGCGGTGCCGATCAGCTTCAGCCCGAGGCCGAGCTCCCGCGCGTACTGGAGGTCGTCGCTGATCAGGTGCTCGATGCCCTCGTAGCGCACGTCGGAGAGCCTCACAGGCGTGCCGAACGCGAGCCGGGCGAGGATCGCCATCTTCGCGGCCGCGTCGGCGCCGGAGACGTCCTCGCCGGGGTCCGCCTCCGCATAGCCGCTCGCCTGCGCCTCCGCGAGCGCGTGCTCGTAGTCGGCGCCGCGCTCCATCGCGGAGAGCACGAAGTTCGTCGTGCCGTTCACGATCCCGTGGATGCGCTTGATCTCGACCCCCGCGAGCGACTCCGTCAGCACGCGCACGACGGGCACGACGCCTGCGACCGCCGCCTCGAAGCGCAGCATCGCGCCGCTCTCCTTGGCGGCGTCGAACAGCTCCTCGCCGTGCGCGCAGATCAGCTGCTTGTTCGCGGTCACGACGTGCCTGCCCTCCCGCAGCGCCTGCAACACGTAGCGGCGCGCGGGCTCGATCCCGCCGATCAGCTCGACGAGCACCTCGCACGAGGCGAGGATCGAGGGGAAGTCGCCGCTGCTGCGCGTCAGCACCCCGCAGATCGCCGGTCGTCTGCCCGTCAGGCGCGCGAGCTGCTCGCCGCGCTCCTGCAGCAGGCGGGCGAAGGCGGAGCCGACCGTGCCGTTTCCGAGCAGGCCGACGGGCAGCGAGACGGCCTCGCCGGCCTGCGGTCGCGCCCGCATCGCCTCCGCCTCAGCCGACATCGCGCGCGGTCAGGTCCTCGAGCGAGTCGCGTCGCACGACGAGCCTCGCGTCGCCGTCCTTGCAGAAGACGACGGGCGCGCGCAGGACGCCGTTGTAGTTGCTCGCCATCGCGTAGCAGTAGGCGCCGGTCGCGGGCGTGACAACGATGTCGCCGGCGCGCGGGTCGCTCAGCCTCGCCTCGGAGACGATCACGTCGCCGGACTCGCAGTGCTTGCCTGAGAGCACGCAGCGCGTCTCGCCGTTCAGCCGGTCGGCGACGTGGGCCTCGTAGCGGGCGCCGTAGAGCATCGGCCGCATGTTGTCCGACATGCCGCCGTCGACGGAGACCCAGGTGCGGACGTTGCGCTTCACGCTCTGCACCGTGTAGAGCGTGACGCAGCCGTTTGCGCTCAGCGAGCGCCCCGGCTCGATCAACAGCCGCCTCGGCACTCGATCTTCTCTCTTCATGGGCAGGCCCTCCGGGCCTGCCTGCTGTGGTTTTCGCACCGCTTCGACGAGCGCGCCGACGTACTCCTCGATCTCGGGCGGGGACTCGACGCCCTCGACATAGCGCACGCCGAGGCCGCCGCCGAGGTCCCAGATCTCGCAGTCCGGAAGCTGCTCGCTCAGCTTCGCGAACGCCGCGATCTCGCGCCGGAATGGGTCGAGCTGCAGCAGCTGGGAGCCGACGTGCGCGTGCAGGCCGCACAGCGAGAGCCCGTCGACCTCGCCGATCAGGCGCACGGCCTCTGGCAGCTCGGCGACCGAGAAGCCGAACTTCGTGTCCGCCTGGCCCGTCGAGATCTTCTCGTGGGTCTCGCCGCGCACGTCGGGGGCGACGCGGACCAGCACCCGCTGCTCGCCGCCCGCGCCGAGCAGCTCGCGCAGGCGCTCGATCTCGTCGAAGTTGTCGATCACGATCAGGCCGACCCGCCGCTCGATCGCCATCCGCAGCTCGGCGACCGACTTCGCGTTGCCGTGCACCACGATCCGCTCCGGCGAGAAGCCCGCGCTCAACGCGAGGTGCAGCTCCCCTTCGGAGGCGACGTCGCACATCAGGCCCTCCTGCGCGAACAGCGAGAGCACCGCCGAGCACGGGAACGCCTTCGAGCCGAAGACGACGCCCAGGTCCTCCTCGCCCGCGTCGATCGCCGCCTGCCTGAACGCGCGCGCGCGCGCGCGCAGGTCGTCCTCGGCGACGACGTAGGCGGGCGTGCCGAACTCCCTTGCGAGCTCGATCGTGTCGCAGCCGCCGACCTCGAGCCGGCCGAGGTCGTTCGCCCTGCTGCCGAGCGGGAACACGCGCGAGAGAGAGCTGCCTATCGCCATGCTGCGATTATCGCTTGCCGACGCCTTGCTTGCGAGCAGCCGCCGTGCAAGGCCCCTCCGTCTGCCACAATCACCGCATGGCCTCGCGGCGCTCGCAGTTCGGCAAAGACACAGGGCTCCAGGTCCGGATGCTCTTCACGATGCTCCTGCTCGGGCTCGTCTACGTGCTGCTCGTCGGCGTGCTCTTCGCGGCCGGCGCGGGCGCGGTCACGATCGCGGTGATCGCGGGGGTGCTGCTGCTCATTCAGCTCTTCACCTCCGACAAGATCGCGCTCGCCGCGCTCGGGGCGAAGGAGGTCTCCCCGCAGGAAGCGCCCGAGCTGCACGGGATCATCGAGCGGCTCTGCGTGCAGGCGGACCTGCCGAAGCCGCGGGTCTGCGTGATGAGCACGCCGATGCCGAACGCCTTCGCGATGGGCCGCTCGCAGAAGTCCGCGACCGTCTGCGCGACGACGGGCATCCTCGAGATGCTCGACACGAACGAGCTCGAAGGCGTGCTCGCGCACGAGATCACCCACGTCGTCAACAGGGACGTGATGGTGATGACGCTCGCGAGCTTCTTCGCGACGCTCGCGGCGATGATCGCCCAGTTCGCGCTGTTCTTCGGCGGCGGCTTCGGCGGCTACGGGCGCAACCGGGAAGAAGAGGCGGGGATCGCGCTCGTCATGCTCGTCTCGATCCTCGTATACGCGATCTCCTTCCTGCTGCTGCAGGCGCTCTCCCGCTATCGCGAGTTCGCCGCCGACCGCGGCTCCGCGGTGCTCACCGGCAGGCCCTCCGCGCTCGCCTCCGCGCTCATCAAGATCTCGGGCACGATCGAACGCATCCCGAGCCAGGACATGCGCGTCGCAGAAGGCATGAGCGCCTTCTTCATCGTGCCCGCGCGGGCGAAGAGGTCGCTGATGAACATCTTCTCCGACCACCCGCCGCTCGAGCGGCGCCTCGCCGCGCTCAGCAAGCTCGAGGCGCAGCTGCAGGGCACCGGCGCCTAGAGCCGCCGTGAGCCTGCGCGACATCCTCACCGGGCGCCATCAGGTGAAGGGGCCGGCGAAGGACCGCCTGTTCGCGATCACGACCGCCTACATAACGCTCCAGTCCGAGCACGGGATCGATCCGGCCGGCAGGGCGGCGATCGTCTTCCAGCCGCTCGCCTCGGCCGAATTCGAAGCGGCGATCAGGGAAATGGAGGACGTCGTCAGGCAGACCGGCGCCGAGAGCGGCACGCAGGTCGAGACGAAGGACGACTCCTACGGCTACCGCTGGATGGTGCTGAGCAATCCGTCCGGCTCGGCGAGCGTCGAAGACCTCGCGGTCGGCATCAACGCCGTCTCCAGCTCGATCGAGGCCGCGGGCCACGGCGAGCGGCTGCTGTGCGCGGTGTTCGCCTTCGCCGACGCCCAGAAGCGGCGGATCTACTTCATCTACAACTACAAGCGCGGCTGCTGGTACCCGTTCGTGCCGAAGGGCTCAGCGGCGACGGGAGGGTCGTCGAGCACCGCCACCGCGACGGGCGGCGCAAGCGCCTCCTATACGAGCGAGGCCGCCGCACAGCCGGTCGACGCCGGCGAGCGCTTCACCGAGCGCGAGCTGCAGCTGAAGGCCCAGATCGCCGCGGAGCTGCCGATCGAGCCCGAGCTGGAGCGCTGGTTCCCGCTCTGGGGCATCCCGATCTGAGCTATCCGTGTTTGCGGCGGTGGCGCCTGTGGGCTTTGCCGCGTCGGTTGGCGCCTTTGCAGCCCTTCACGGCGATCTTGGTGTCCTGTTCGATCACCGCGCCGTTCTGGCCCGTGATCGTCGTCGGCATCCTCGGCTTCTCTCGGCAGAGGTTGCCATTCGCAGCGAGTGCGGAGTGCGGTCCCTCCGGCAGGGTCAGCACGAACCGGTTCACGGGTGCGTCCGGGACCTGGGCGAACGTCGAGGTCGTCACGCCTTTGCTGATGAACGTGTTGCCCACGAGGTCGAGCGTCACATGATCGCCCTGAAGCACGACGTCGAGGTTCGGGAACGCCGCGCCGCCGTGGGAGACGAAGATCGCCGGCCCCGTCAACGGCACCGGCAGCACTGGCGTGGTCGCCTTCGCATATCCGACCTTCGACGCTGCCGGGCAGCCGGCCGGGTTCTTCGCGAACTGCGCTTCGCTACAGGCCAGTTTGAGCGTCGCAAGCCGCGAGGGCAGGGTTTTCGGCAGCTTCACGTGCACCCTGCCGATGTTCGCCTGGCCGGGCCCTGATTTCACGATTACCCGCAGATAGGCGCCCTTGCGTTTGCTGTGACGAGCACGCGTAAACGCCTTGAACAACGGTTTGAAGCGCAAGCTCGCGCAGTCCGCCGCCTGGAAGCGGCTCTTCACATGCTCGCTCTTGCCTTCGCTGGATCCGATCGTGCCGGTCACGCTCATCGGCGTACAATTGGTCGGGTTGAATGTGAACTCAGGCCGGTCGACCACGACTTTGATCGCGCGCAGGTCGAGCGGTATCCCTTGCAGTCGGGTCGGGGCCGGGTCGCTTGCGATCGTGATCTGCGCCGTGATCGGATTCACCTCGATCTTCGCGCGCACGACGACCGGATGCCCGCCTTCATCGAGGTTGAAGGGACCGGCTTCGGCGGGCACGACGATCGACAGCCCGAAGGGCGCGCCCTTGTAAGGCCCGGTCAGATAGACCGGGTCTTCGCCCTTGCCTGCTTCGGGCAACACGAGCGGTTCATCGCCCACGCCGGCCTGTACGACGACGTGTCCTATCTTGCTAGCGGCTGCGCAGGTGCCTGCGTTCGCCTGCGCTTCGCTGCAGGGCGTGACTTTCGAGATCATCCCCAAAAGACCAGGCGGCGTCGTAAGGGTCACGGTGCTCAGCGTCTGTTCGCCGTCGTTGCGTGTCAGCGTCGTCACGAATCGACTGAAGGCCCCCGCCTGGTTGCTCGCTGTGCCCGCGAGGAAACCGGGGGCAAAGCCGCCGACGCTCGCACACGAGCCGCCGTCTGGACCGCTGGAGACCGAGAACGGCGCTGAGAATGGGCTCACCGGTGCGCCGCCGGCCCACGATTCAAACACGCTCGTCGTCTGATAGCTGCCACAGCCGCTCGTCGCCAGCGGCGCCTTTCCGCCACCGAAGAACTTCAATTCGAACTCTTCGAACGGCGTCTGCGGCGTGTCGTCGAAACTCGAGACCACCTGGCCGTCAGGTTCGACTTGCACTTTGCCCGCGAGCCTGATCCGCACCCCGGCCTGCGGCGCTTCCGCGACAATGTAGAGCGCCAGCAGCGACCCGAACGGGTTCGCGTCCTGCGCGGCCTGGTAGACCGCGCCGGTCAGTTCTTCTTCCAGAAGCGGTGTCTTCACGCGCACCGTGCCCAGCTTCGATCCTTCCGGACAGCCATAGCGGTGCGGTTCTTCACCGTCGCGTTCAGCCTGCGATTCTTCCTGGAAGAGCGTCTGCTCGCCGCGCTTTTCCCTGTAGCCGATCTGCGCCTCGCTGCAGACCGCAAGGCCGCCCGCCGCCGCCGGGTTGACCTGGAGCGCGGCCGGCAGCGCCACCGTCGTGCTGCGTACGTCTGCCTCCGCGATACCGCCCGGCGCTTCGCTCGTCTGCTGCGGCACGTGCACATGCACCCGCAGTTCGGTCGGCGAGAACGCCGAACTGGCGCTCGACTGCACTTCCAGCTTCGGTTCGAAGCCCTCGCGATTGCAGCCGTCCAGCAGACCTTCATAGGAGGAGGGGAACGGTTCCAGCGGCGAGGCGCCAGGCGCCCAGGACTGCACGATCAGCGAGCTCTGCAATGCCTGGCATGAGCTCGGCAGCGTCAGCAGCGGCTTCTGAGAGCTCAGGGACGGGCCGCAGCCTGGCTGCTGTTCGTGCTTCAGGCATTCCCAGCCCCGCGCGGTGTCGTGCACCGGGTCGCCGGGCACCCCCCACAGCGTCACCACGCTGGAGAGCGCGCCGCCGGTCTCGCTCAGATTCTGGACCGTGACCGTCGCGCCGTAGTCGCCGCCGACACGCAGATGCGTATCGAGCACTACGGGCACTTTTCCACCGATGATGAATCCGAAGCGCGCCGGCTCGCCTTGCGCAGGCGTCAGATTGAAGACCGGCACCATCGGCTCGAAGTAGCCGGCTTTCGGAGGCAGACCCAACACGGCGCCCGCGCTCGCGACGCCAATCGCGGCGTCCGCCGGGCAGGCGTTCGTCAGTTCCGCCTCCTGGGTGGAGAAGATCGCATAGCTGCACTTCGGCGTCGCAGAGGCGTTGGCAACCAGCCCCGCAGGCAGATCAATCGTGAGGTTCCGCGGCTCCGCCGGCTGGAACGGCACTTCAGCGGTCTCGTTCAGCCGCATCACGGTCGTCAACTGGAACGGGTGTCCCCCCGCCTGCGTAGCAGGCGCGCCGCCTTCTTCTTCTGGCAGCATTTCAAACGATTCCGCGCCAAACGGCACGAGTTCTTCACTGAGCCTCACCGGCTGGGTCCTGCTTGCTGCCGCGGCTTTCCCACCGCTGACTTCCACCTGGTTGACCTCATCGGGCCCCGGTACGCCAGCGCCCGTTCTGGTCACCCATATCACGACTTCAAGCCGTTCGTAAGGCTCCAGCTTGCCCGTGAAGGTGCAACTCACGCTCGAGACCGAGCAGGTCAGCGATTTCGCTTCGCCTTCTTCGGGAAACAGGACTTCCCCCGTCGCACCCGCCAAGCCGCCCGCCTCCAAGCCGGCCGGGAGCCTGTCGGTCAACGTCACGGGATCTTCTTCGCCGTCGATCGGCGCATCACCGAGGTTGAACGCCTGCAGCACGATCTTGCCGCTGCCTCCTTCCCTCAGCACCCGCGACGAGACGCTTCCGATCACGCCACGGGCCTTGATCGGCGCCAGCCCGCGACCATGCGCCGTCACGATCAACGGTTCGCCTTCGCCGACCCTACCTTCGCCGCCGACCCTGCCGGTCACTTCCACCACGCTCCCGCCGTAATAGTTGTTCAACAAGCCCTGCAGCTGCGACGCATCGTCGGCCACTTCTGCCTGCGTGAACCCAGCACAAAAGATTTCACGGAATTCAGGATTGGCAACCATAGCGTTGGCAATGAGTTCGCTAGTCAGGCAGGCGATAGGATGACCTTCAACTTCCACCCTCGCAACGACCCGCAGGCTTTCCCCAGTCGTGATTTCCTGTTCGGCGTCCACCGCGTGCCCAGGAATCAACGTCGGGCGCGCACCCACATCCAAATGCCACCACGGCTCAGCCGCTCCCGCGCACCGCACGCCGAACACCACGTACGCCCACACCCCGACCAGAGCGCCAGCCAGCCGCACCAGCACGCGACCCGCCACCGACACACCCCGCCTGCTCATCATCCCGCTCTCCCTCTCTCAGCGTCCTGCTCGCCGACCATGACCACGGCGCCCACGAGCGCAACGCGCCAACGCTCTCCTGCGCTTGCGCAAATCCTTGACCCGCCGCGCGCGCCTACGACAGCCAGCTCGACCGCTCTTGATACGCCCGACTTTCGCCCTGTGTCCGACGCTGCCCGCGCCTTCGAAGACAGCGCTCGCCACCGGTTCGCTCGACAGCGCCTGGGTGCTCGCCGCTTTGCACGCCGCACCCGATTCGCACGGCGACGATGAGGCAGGCGGCGGAGAAGGGCATTCCCAGCCCGATCCGCATACATGCGCGTCATACACATCGAAGGCATCATCGGAGTCCTGCGATACGAGTTTCCCGGTCGTCAAGAAGAACACGTCATTGCCGCTTTCGCTCGCATCCAAGAACGCCGATTCTTCAGGCGAATAGCCAGACGACACCAAACCCACGCAACCCCCGGAAGAAGCGGTGAAAGTTTCCGCGCCCACCGTGCAGTCACCGACTCCCGGCGGCTCGTACTCATACACGTCCGCGGTCTGATTCACGTCCTGCGGCACAAGCGCATCCACGCTGTCGAAGAACAGCCGACCGCTGTTGGAAAGATAGCGCGGCCGGTAAACGCCGACGGCCAGCTCCTTCGTCTCCCAGCCCGGGATCAGCGCCGCAAGCCAGCGGCCCACCCAGATTTTCTGGCGATCTATCAGCGGTCCCGCTTCTATTCCGCCTGTTCGTTCGAGTCCCCGCGGGCGAGCGCCGCTCGGATCGCACGAAGCGCACACCAGCCGCCGCGAAGCAGCGTCGTAGAGGAAGACCTCCTCGTCACGCTGCCCGCTCACCGCGTCACGATTGTCATAGCCGGTCAACGAGCGATCGGACATGAACGCAAGCCAGCGACCGTTTGCCGACACGCCCGCAGTCAGGTTCGATATAAATGGAGCCCAGTCCAGTGCGTCTTCCGACGAAAGCGTCGCGACGAACGTCGGAGCCCAACTCACCTGGCCACCACGTTCAACACGTTCGATGCGATACAGGTTCGGCTGTCCGGTCTGTGCCGCTTCGCCACGTTCGTTTGCGGCTTCTGTGAGCACGCCTGTCGCAACCAGATAGGCGACCGACCCATCCGACGAGACGCCCGCTATCGAGCCCAACACGTTCGCGTTTTCGTCAGCGTGTACAGGCACCGTCACATCACGCACCGCACCCGGTCCCGGGCTCATGTCTGCGTTTGCTTCATAGATGTATAGATCAGGCGCGCTCGTGGCCGCATGCGAATCCGCGGTCAGCTGTTGCGTATCGCTAAAGAACACACGCGAAGCATCGCTGTTCGCGTCCTGAAATTCCGGCCGGTTGTTGCCACCCGCGCCGCCGGAGATCACGTCCAGTTGCACAGTGCGCTGGCTGGCTGCCTCGTGCATGTAGATATGCTTAACTTCACAGGGGTCTTCCCAGATCACGCGGTCGCCATCGTTCGAGATCACGTGCCGCGGTCCGAATTCGCTCACCCTCGGGCAGCCGCCCGCCGGCAGTCCCGGTTCTCCCGGCAGCACGCTTACGAGTTCGAGCTTTCCTTCTGACCACTCGTACGTGCCGGGGCCGCTCGCGCCTACGGTCAACGGCACTTTGGACTTCAGCACGAGATGGTTCAGGCCGGGCGTGGCGGCCTCGTACTGCACTTCGCTTCTTCGTTCGCCAGGCGCGCCGCCCCATTTTTCACCGCTGGTGACGTTTTCAGTGCTCAGAAGCGCCAGATAGCATCCGCTCGCGGTCGCCGGGTCTTCGCAGAGCGCCTGCCGCCGCAGATAAGGCGTGCGTTCGCTCGCCCCGCCCAGCAGCGTGTCGCCCTTCGGTTCCACGAGCTCAACCGACAGGTCGCTTGAGAACGCCAGGAATTCAGTGAACCGTCCCACGAGCAGCCCCGACTCCTGTTCGTGGGGGCTTGCGATGTCGCGCGAGCTCCAGCCTGTAGCGGTGTGTCTCGAGAGGATCTGTGCCCACTGTGGGGACGGTTCTCCCGGCGGCGAGCCTTCCGTGCTCGCCGTCGCCAGATAGCTGATCCCGCCACCGCTGGCAGCGGCCTGGATCAACCCGCCTTCGTTGGGTATCGCTTCGAAGGAGGCGTCCTGCTTGTGCGTGGGCGAGACCATTTCCCAGCCGCGTCCGTCCAGCAGCCGCAACGGCACGGCCGTGGGCTGTGTGACGAAGGAGCGTTCCTGACCGTGGATTGCGGCTTCGCCTTCTGCGAGCGCATTTTCGGCGGCCAGTCTGTAGCTGTACTGAGTGTGCGCGGCCAGGCCGCTGATGTGCGCGCTGACCAACATGTCGCCTTCGGTGGCCGCGAGATGGCCGACCGCGGACGACGTGTAGGTGCTTTCGCCCTGCTTCCTGTATTCAAACCACCAGCTGGTCGGGGAGTCAAGCGGGTTGAGCTGCGCTTCGAGCGTTGCGCCTTCCGCGGTTACGTCCGACACCGACTCGCTGTCGATGACCAGGGCGGGCAGCGTCGTGAACGCGCCTGCCGGCTCGATGGTGCCGTTGGCGTTGGTTGCGCGCACGCGCCAGCTATCGGTCTTATCCGCTGCCAGTCCTTCGACGGTCGCTTCCAGCGGTTTGCCTTCCTGGTCGACGGTTTCTTCGTTGAAGTTCGGTTCGCCGCCCACTTCGCCGGCGATGTGCTGCGCCGGCGTGGCGGTCCAGACACCAGGCGCCGCTTCGTATTCGAACGCGACTTCGGTGCTGCTGCCCTCCGGGTCCACCGTCGCGCTGAACCGCACCCGTCCCCTCGACAGTGGTTCTGCGGAGCGTTCGCTCACCAGCGGCCCCGGCGGCGGCAGCGGCAAGCTCTTGATCACGCCCGTACTGTTGAAGATCGACGCGAAGTAAAGTTCGCCGGTTGCTTCATCCCAGGCGATCCCGCCCGATTCCCCATCCCCGGCCACATCGCCCGGGAACGCCTCCGTCCGCGCCCCCGCAGCGTCATAGGCGAAGAAATGCCTGCTCGGCGTCGTGCCACCGCTTTCGACCAGCAGCGTCGCGTCTTTCTGATCGTACGCGAGCGCTTCCGGTTCGCTCGCCGTCAGCGTGTGCAGAAGCGTCAGCACACCGGGCGAGGATTCTTCATACTCCAACACCCTGGGTTCGCCTTCAGCGATCACGAACACACTCCCGAACCCGTTTATTGCGACCGCTTCGATACCACCAAGCCTTTCGCCGCCTTCGTTTTCAACCACCGCGGACCGCAGGAATTCGCCGTTTTCGCCGAACTCCTCCAAACGACCCCTGCAGCCGACATACACGATTCCGGTGTTGCCGACGGCGATCGGCTCGCCGCGGCCGGCGAATTCAAACGCGGCTTCTCCTTCACCCGGCATACCGGCGCCACATTCATCTCCCACACCACCGGCGCAGACATCTTCTTCCTGCGGCGTGACCGTCACCGGTTCTTTGTTCGCTTCCTCTTCCTGACGCTTGACGACCTTCGAGATGTTCACTTCCCGACCGAACGCAAGCTCGAATTCGCCTTCCGGACCGAACTTCTGCACCCTGCTGTTGCCTTGATCTACCACATACACGTCACCAAACGACGCACCGGCCGCATTGTTGACCGTGATCCCGCGTGGCTGCGAGCTGAACTCCCCCGCACCGGACCCTTCCAGCCCTTCAAGACACGAGCTTGTGCAAGTCTCCAATTCTTCTTTGCCGTCAGCCACACCCCAACCCCACGCCTTCAAGAACACACCGTCAGCAGTGAAGATGTCCGCGCGATGATTGACGGTTTTGTCGAGCACATACAGGTCCCCATTCGCCGCACTGACCGCGAGCCCGCCGATTTCGCCGAATTCTCCCGTGCCCGTGCCCTTTTTGCCGAATTCGGCTGCCTCCGCGCACCCACTAAACAGCAGCGTCAATGCCGCAAAGCACGCACAGCATGCTACACGCCAGTCTCCGGCCAGCCGCGCGATCATCTCTCCCCAAAAGCCACGCATTCCCGCCACGACCTCCCTCATCCCAAAACCCCTTTCGCACCAACACGCCACTCCACGACCCCTCACCCGCTACATATCAGCCAGCCGGCAGGTGGCTGCCACATCGGCCGCGGCAGCCACCCACCAACTAAGCTATCTCCCAACTACGGCGTATGACAGAACTTCACAGGTTTCAGCGGACTCACATCCCCGACAGCGGTCTCGCTGGATCCCACTTTCGATTCATTGATGATTCCAGTGATTGTTGCTTCCAGTTTCGGCGCAGCGGTGCCTTGTAACGTCCAATAGCTCGTTATCGCTGGTTCGCCAGGATTCGCGCCTTTTTTGAATTCAACCTTCGCCTCCGCTTTGAACGCTTCCGATTCAGCTTTGGTTTCGGTGAATTCACCGACCACCGTGCCTTCGACGACAACCTTTTCGGTACCGCAGGTGTACGTGGCCAGATGTTTAGTTTTTTCTCCTAATATCAGGATGCCGTAATGTCCATTTAACAACGTTACAAGTAACGCATTCAGCTCTAAGGTCGTGATTAAACCACTGGGTTCGCCACTGCTGCTGCAGTTCGAAAGGAATGCTTTACATTTATGGAACGTGAATAAGAGTTTATCAACTTCATCGGTTTTATTTAAAATGAACCCGTGCGCTAAGACTGTTTCGCATTCGGTCGTGTGGCCGCTAGCCGTTTCAAGGATAGCTGGTTTACCAGCACCATTTAAATCTAAGACTGTGAATAATTCCGTCGCTACGCCATTGGTGGTTAAGAATAATAACGCCGACGCGGATCCTGCGCCAAGCGCTCCGATCGCGCTGAACGCCAGCGTCGCGAAGAACGCCAGCCCCAGCATCTTGACGATGCTTCTCATTTGAACTGCTCCTTATGTTCGGTCTGGCGGCCGCCGAAACCGACAGGAGACGCAGACACGCTACGTAACGGACACGGCGACATCAAGCGGCGTTTCCCACTCGGCCGTCCTGCTCGACGTCTCGTGCTGCGCTCCTGCCGTTCCATCAACCATCCAGAGTGTTAGATCGATTGGAGAGCGCCGGGTTCGGATCGATCCCGGCTATGTCCCGCTGCCCCCGTTCTCCCCGACCGCGGGTCCAGCGACCGAGCGGAGCCAACGGGCACGAGCGAGCGTTGCACACGACGTCGTCCGCGTCAAGCAGAAAGTTTCAGGGTGTTCTGCAAAAACGTTTGCGCGGCACCGGATTTGGCTCTAGAGAGCCAAAAATCCGATCAGAAACAATTCGGCCAAACTGGCTCCGATAGAGCGTGTAGGCATTTGTTTACACAGCCTCTGGAGAGCCCGCGCCCGCCTCCGCCGCCTCCTGCAGCGCCGCGAGCGCCCGCGGCACGTCGGCCTCCGTGATCAGCGCCTGCCGGGCCTCGGAGCCTTCGCGGCCGGAGTCCTGCGCGGACGGCCGCTGAGGCTGCCGCGAGCAGCGATCGCCTCTCTCCCACAACGTTTCGCATTGTCCCTCTGCCCGCGCCTTCGTCGGAATAGAGAGTGTTCGGTTCATTGCGCGCAAGGAGGCCGCTCTTCGATGCTGACGAGCAGGGACATCGAGATCCTCGGTTGGATCGGCCGCGTCGGCGCGGCCGGCGTGGAGCACGTGATGCGGCGGTTCGGGATGCAGGACGAGAGCCATGCTTACAAGCGTCTGCGCCGGCTCGTACGGGACGAGCTGCTGGAGTGGCAGGCGCTGCTCCACAGGCAGCCTGGGCTCTACCTCGCAACGAGCGAGGGGTTGCGGGTGTGCGGGCTCTCGCGCCTTCGCGCCCATCGCCTCAGCCCCAGCGGCTTCGTTCACGCGGGCGAGGTCGCGGCGGCCGCGGCGGAGCTCGGCGTCGGCCTTCTCGGCTGGCGGCTGCTCGCCGAGCGCGAGATCAGGACGATCGAGGCAGACCGCGGCGCGCCGGCGTTCTCGGCGGTTCTCGCATCGCTGCCCGGCGGCCGGCCGGCGCTGCACCGCCCCGACCTCGCCGCCGTCTCCCCAGAGGGCAGGGCGATCGCCGTCGAGGTCGAGCTGGCGGTGAAGGCGCCGCGGCGGCTCGCGACGATCTGCGACGGCTGGGCGCACGCCCGCGATATCGATGCCGTCTACTACCTCGCAAGCAGGGACGCGGCGCGGGCGGTCGCGCGCGCCGTAGCCGAGACGCGCGCGGAGGGCCGCATCGCGGTGCTGCCCGTCGAGGCCGTCGAGACGCTCGTCGAGATCGAGACGGCGCTCGACCGCGCGCGGTTTGCGAGCGACACTCCGTCGACTCGCGATGGGAGCGCCGGCCCACTCCCCGCCTCGTGCACGAGATCCAGCGCCGCGAGGGGACCGGGCGTCGACCCCCGATCGCCTGGCCTGAGTGCGGCATAATCTGCGTGATCACGCAAATTATGCCACAAATAGCATCTTTGGCGCCAGAATATGTGCGATCGCGCAGATTTGCGCGTTGCTGCCGTTTTCATGCCTATGATATGCGCGATCGCGCAGATGTCAGCAGAGAACGACACCACGCCATCGCGCTGGATCGGACAGCGGATCCGCGAAGAGCGTCGCCAGCAGGGTCTCACGCAGGAACAGCTCGCGCTCGCGGCGGACGTCGCAACGCGGTCTCTGCACCGCATCGAGAGGGGAGAACGCAGGGTCCACTTCGATGTGCTCGTGCGCATCCTCGACGCGCTTGGGCTCGAAATCGAGTTGCACAGACGCGATTGGACACGCTCGCCTATTCGCGTCGCCACCTCGCCGCCCAGGTGACGTAACCTGCGCGCGCCGCTGCCCGGCGCGACCTCAGTCCGGTATCAGCCCCTCGCCGCTGAACTCGCCCTTCGCCTCTGCGAAGGTGAGGTCGGCGGGCGGCAGGATGACGTCGGAGGGCTCGAGCTCGTCGTCACCGACGCGCTGCCCTTCGCTGCGCACGTAGTCGAGTAGCCGCCTGTAGGTGGAGGCGAACCCCGCCTCGTCGCCGCCCTCGACCGCCTTCACGACGGCGTCGTCGAGCTCTGCGATGCGGCCGTCGCCGTCGGCGAGGCGGTACTGGTCCTCGCCGGAGATCCTGACGATCATGCGCCCTGCTCGCCCGCGGCGGCCTGTCCCCCGGCCGCGCCCGAGCCGTCGCCGGCGCCGATCTGGCCGGGAGCCCCGGCTGGGGCGGGCGGGTGGGCACCGGGATTAAGCTCAGCCTTCATCTTCGCCAGTTCGTCGTCGACCGCGGACTCGCTCGAGAGCGCTTTCAGCTGCTTGTCGATGTCGTCTTCGCCAGGGCCAAGCTGGGTGATGTCTTCGAAGGCGCCCGCCGCTTCGAGCTCCTGGACCGCGTCCGCGCGCGCGCGCATGTTTTCGGTCTTGTCTACCGCCCGCTGCATCGCGAGCCCGACGTCAGCCATCTGCTCGCCGACGCCCGTCGCCGCCTCGGAGATCCGGACCTGGGCCTCGGCCGCCGAGTACTGGGCCTTGATCACCTCCTTCTTCGTCCTGAAGGCTTCGATCTTCGCCCGCAGCTTCTTCTCCGAGTCGGTCAGCTTCTGCTGCTGCTCTTCGAGTTCTGAGACCTGAGTGTCGAGCGACTGCAGCTCCGTCTGGGCGACGTTCTTGCGTTCGAGCGCCGCCTTCGCGAGGTCTTCCTGGCCGGCGGAGAGCGCCTGGCGCGCCTGCGTGTCGAGCTTCACGAGCTGCTGCTGGAGGCTGCTCTCCTGCATCTGCAGGCGCTTCTTCGCCGTGACGACGTCGGCGATCCCCCTCTTCACGTTCTGCAGCTGTTCGACCTGCTTCTGATAGCTGTAGTCGAGCGTCTCGGCGGGGTCTTCGGCGCGGTCGAGCAGTTTCGAGACCTTCGCCTTCACGACGGTTGACATGCGCCCGGTGAGGCCGGCCATGCGTTCCTCCTGATCTTCTTCGGCGGGAGCCTCAAGCGTAGCCGAGTCCTCGGCTCAGCGCGACGTCTTCGCCGCCGCCGGGCCGGGGACGACGGCTCGTCTCACCCGCGCCGGTGCAGCCGGAGCGGGTTCGCGCGCAGCATCATCAGCGCGCGGGGCACGGCGCCGACCGGCTCGGACCGCCGGCGCGGCGCGGCGATCGGGGCCGGGTCACCCATCGGGACTGACTCGGCCATCGGGGCGCTCTGCGGGATCAGCTGCGCGCGCGCGAGCCCGGCAAAGCGTGAGGAGGGATCGTCGAGCAGCGTCGCCGGGTCGCCGGACTCCACGACGCGCCCGCCGTCGAGCACCGCGACGAGGTCCGCCTTCATCACGGTCGCGAGGCGGTGCGCGATGATGAACCCGGTGCGGCCGACGAGCAGCCGCTGCACGCCGCTCATCACGAGCCGCTCTGTGTGCGCGTCCATCGAGGAGGTCGGCTCGTCGAGCACGACGATCGGCGCGTCCTTCAGCACCGCGCGCGCGATCCCGATGCACTGCTTCTCGCCCCCCGAGAGCGAAGCGCCGCGCTCGGAGACGACCGTGTCGTAGCCGTCCTCGAGCCGCATCGCGATCGGCGACACGCCGGCCGCCTCGGCTGCGGCGACGATCTCCTCCCGGGTCGCGTCAGGGCGGCCGTAGGCGATGTTCTCGAGCACCGTCGTCCTGAAGATCAGGCTGTCCTGGAGCACGACGGCGACGTTGCGGCGCAGCGAGGAGAGGGTGAGCTCCTGGACGTCGCGGCCATCGATGAGCACGGCGCCGGACCACGGGTCGTAGAAGCGCGGCAGCAGGGAGAGCAGCGTCGACTTGCCCGACCCGGTCGCGCCGACGAGCGCGACGAGCTGCCCAGGCGAGGCCTCGAGCGAGACCTGATGCAGGACGGCGTGGTCGCGCGAATAGCCGAAGGTGACGTCCCTGAAGCCGACCGTCGCCGGCGAGTCGAGCGTGAGCGGCCGCGCCCCCGGTCGCTGCACGACGGTCGGCTGCACGCCGAGCACCTCCCTGATCCGCTCGAGGCTCGCTCCCGCCTTCGAGATCGAGTAGGACAGCTTCGCGAGCTGGCGGATCGGCGACTGGGAGACGCGCACGTAGCTGAGCAGCACGAGCAGCTCTCCGGGCGTGAGATGCCCGGTGACGACGCGGTCGACGCCGAGCAGGATCAGCAGCGCGTAACCGACGCTCGACATCAGCGAGACGCTCGGCGTCAGCCGCGCGAGCAGCGTCGCGGCACGGATGTTCGCCGAGAGGCTGAGGTCGCTGACCTCGGCCAGCCGGCCGCTCTCGTGCTCCTCGCGGTTGTAGGCCTGGACCAGCTTCACGGAGGACAGGCTCTCCTGGAGCACGGCGGAGACCTGCCCTTCCTGGCGCCGCGCCGCCCTCATCGCCTCGCGCATCACGATCGTGTTGCGGCGGGCGTAAAGCGCCATCGGCAGCGTGAGCGCGACGGCCGCGAGCGCCATCGGCCAGTCCAGCAAGGCGAGCACGCCGACCATGAACACGAGCGTGAGGCCGTTCGTGACGATGTTCGAGACGCCTTCGGCGGCGAGGCTCTGCAGTGCGCCGATGTCGCCCGAGAGCCGCGAGAGCAGGTCGCCGAGCCGCGTGTCAGGCGAGTGGTGGTAGGCGACCGAGAGCCGCTGCAGGTGCGCGAACAGCGCTCTGCGCAGCTCGTAGACCGCCTTCTGGGAGGCGACCTCGGAGAGCTGCGTGTCGAGATATGAGAGCAGCGCGTCCGCAAGCGCGATCGCGATCGCCGCGCCGGTGATGACGGCGAGCAGCGCCCACTGCTGCTGGCCGAGCGCGACGCGCAGATGCGCCTGACCGTGGCTGTGGTGCACGAGCAGCACGCGATCGAACACGAACTTCAGTGGCCACGGCGCAAGCAGCGCCGTGACCGTCTCGCCGACCATCGCCGCGAGCGCGAACGAGAGCGTGCGCCGGTGCGGGCGCAGGTATGGCCACATCGCGCGCAGGATCTCTAGCATCGCTCCCATCCTTCCGGAAGCACTCGGTCTCGCGCGAGCGCGGCCGCGGTGAACGCCTCGTGCACGCGCGCGACGAGGCGGCGCGCCCTCGGCGTCGGGCGGACGGAGTGCGACTCGTAGCCGAGGCGGGGCAGCAGGTCCTCGACGGCGACCTCGATCCTCTCGACGTCCTCCCCCGAGAGCTGGGTGCGCCAGTCGCGCAGGCCCGCAGTCGGCGGCAGCCACTGCGCCTTCGAGCTGCGGCCCGGCTTCGGGCGCGTCCTGCCCTCGTAGAAGCGGAGCATCGCCTCTGCGTAAGGCAGATCGAGGAATGCGCAGATTCCCTTTAGCTCGCGCGCGCTTGCGGAGACGAGGCTCTCGTAGCGGACCTCGTGGTAGAGCCGCGGCCCGAGCGCGGCGCCGGCT
The DNA here is from genome assembly GCA_037915935.1 of Solirubrobacterales bacterium. GTDB lineage: Bacteria > Actinomycetota > Thermoleophilia > Solirubrobacterales > Solirubrobacteraceae > Palsa-744. The sequence continues at coordinate 31,867 of JBAIYK010000128.1, forward strand.
TCGCGGCCGACGGCGACGCTGTAGCGCCAGTACAGCGCGGCGCTGACGAGCGGGTCCATGTCCCAGGTGCCGTACTGTCCGGCGGTGCGCTCGCCGCTGCGCCAGTCGAGCATCGAGAGGCAGACGTCGCGGGGGTCGCGGATGATGTGCAGGAACCGCGCCCGCGGCCAGAGCGCGTGGATCTGCGTCATGCGGCGCACGTACCCCGGCGTCTTGTCGCCCGCGAGCGGCTTGCCCGCACGCTTCGCATAGAGGTCGAAGATCTTCGCGACGAAGCGCTCGTAGCGCACCGGCTGCTCGTCTGCGAGCAGGCGCGCGAGGTCGCCCTCGTCGACGCCCATCCGCTCGAACTTCGGGCTTGCGAGCAGCAGCGGCAGCAGCGCATCGGTCACGATCCCCTCACGCGTGAGGCCGGTGCGCTCGCGGAACTTGCGCGGCAGCCAGTAGGTCTCGTTCACGACCGCGAGCCGCGGATGGGCGTCGAGCATCCGCTGCAGCAGCGTCGTCCCAGATCGCGCCGCCCCGACGACGAACAGGTAGGGGTTGACGGTCATCCGCCCACCGGCGCGGTCGCGGCATCATGCGCGACCGCGGTCGCGGCACCGGGCGCGGAGCGACCGGCGGTCGGTTGGTCGCATGCGCCGCTCGCGAACCGCAGCACGCGCTCGGCGATCGCCGTCCAGTCGAGCCGCCCGCCGCGGACGGCGGCGTTCGCCGCCAGCTCCGCTCGCAGCGCCGGGTCTCCGAGCAGCCTTCCGAGCCGGAGCGCCAGCTCGCCGACCGAGCCCGGCTCGAAGCCGAGCCCGGCCGATCCGACGAGCGCCCTCAGGTCGCCCTGATCCGAGTAGATGACGGGCTTTCCGGCCGCCAGGTACTCGACGACCTTCAGCGGGTGGAAGTAGAAGTCCTCGAGCGGCTCGTAGGGGGCGACGGCGACGTCGATCCGGCGCACCAGCGAGGGGATCTGCGCGTGCGGCGCCGCGCCGGTGAAGATCACTCCGCCGCGCAGCGCGAGCTCGTCCACGCGCTCGGCGAGCCGCTGCTCCATCGGACCGGAGCCGACGAACGCGAGCGCTGCCTGCGGATGATCGGGCCGCACGCGGGCGAACGCCTCGAGCAGCCGCTGCACGCCGTGCCAGGGCTTCATGCTGCCGACGAACCCGACGAGCGTCCTGCCCTCCGCCCCCGTCAGCTCGGCCGTCGGCGCGGCCTGGAAGCGCGCGACGTCGGCGCCGTTCGGGATCAGCGCGACGGGGGTCCCAGGCGCGACCGCGCGCGCGTAGCACGACAGCGCGGAGGAGACGACGTGGATCCGGTCTGCGGCGCGCAACGTGCGGCGCTCGCGCTCCGCGGCCGCGGCGTCGTTGAGACCGCGAAAGCGGGCCGCCTCCTGCACGAGCGGCGCGTTCACCTCCAGCGTGAGCGGCAGCCCGCAGCGTGTGCTCGCCGCGCGCGCGGCTCCCGACTGCAGGCTGTAGCGCTCGATCACGACGTCCGGCCGCTCCTTGCGGATGATCCGCTGAAGCTGGTCGCTCGCCTCGTCGGGGTCCTTCGCGAGCCGCTCGAGTCGCTCGACGGGCGGCGGCTCGTTCCCGCCGTCCCATCTGCGCGCCGCGACGGTGACGCGATGCCCGAGCCTCTGCATCGCACTCGTGAGCGAGCGCAGGTGCACCGAGGCGCCCTTGTCGCCGAGCACCGGGATGCCGCGGTCGGCGCATACGTAGAGGACGTTCATGGTGCGGGGGCGGTCGCTTTCATCCGGTGGGCAGTCGCTTTCATAACGGGGGAGCGAGGAAGTCATCTCATCGATCGGGACATCCGTCACATCGGTCGGGACGTTCATCACGCCGCAGCCGGCACCGGCACGAGCTGCGCGGCCGGCGCGGGCGGTTGGGCGAGCATGTCGAGCAGCAGCGCGTGCAGCGGGGCGACCGCCTGCGGCCACGCGCACTGCTCGCGCACGAACCGCTGGCCGGCGGCCGCGAGCCGCGCCCGTTGCGCGCCGTCGGACAGCAGTTCGGCGAGCGCGTCCGCGAGCAGGTCGGGGCGGCCGGGCTCGACGAGGCGGGCGTTCACCTGATCGGTGAGGACCTCTGGGATCCCGGACACCTCGGAGGCGACCACCGGTGTCCCCGCCGCCATCGCCTCGAGCAGCACGTTCGGGATCCCGTCGCGGTCGCCGTCCGCCATCACCGTCGGCGAGAGCGCGAACAGCTCGGCCGCCGCGAGCTCCTGCGCCACCTCGGCCTGGGACATGCTGCCGGTCAGATGGACGACGCCTGCAAGCCCCTCGGACTCGGCGAGCGCGAGCAGCGGCTCGCGCAGCTCCCCGCCGCCGACGATCCGAAGCTCGAACCGAAGCCCGCGGCGCCGCAGCTCGCCGCAGGCGCGGATCAACACGTCGAACCCCTTCTTCGGCACGAGCCGCCCGACGCTCACGATCCGGTGGGGCAGGCGGGTACCAAATTCTGAGGCGTCGCCGCCGAAGCGCTCGACGTCGACGCCATGCCGGCAGAGGTGGACCTTCGCAGCAGGAAGGCCGACCTCCTCTACGAGGTGCCTGCGGTTCGCCTCGGTGCAGGTCGTGACGAACTCGGCGTCGCGGCAGCGCATCTGCAGGTTCTCGCGAAGCGTCGTGTAGATGTCCTTCGCGTGACCGCTGAGGCTGTAGCGCTGGCCGCTCAGCTTCCGCGCGATGAAGGCGATCGCCGCCGGAGAGTGCAGGAAGTGGGCGTGCAGGTGCGCCGGGCTGCCCTGCGCGAGGCAGTCGACGAGGACCATCGCGTGCAGGCAGTTGCGCGCCGCCGCCCTGCTGTGGCGCGTCAGCGTCCACCCGATCGCCCGCAGGGTCCCCCAGGGGTGGCGCCGGACCGTTCGCCAGGCCGCGGGCAGCGTCGAGAGGATGCCGCCGCTCTGCAGGTAGATGACCTCCGGCACGAGTGCGAGCGCCTCCGGCTGCGAGCGAGCCTCGTGCGGGTCCATGATCGCGTACAGCTCGACCGGCAGCCCCTGCCGGCGCAGCTCTAGGAACTCGCTCAGGATGAACGTCTCCGACAGACGCGGAAACCGCTTCACGAGCACGACGATGCGTCGCGCGTCCTGGGTGGCGTCGCGCCCCGTCATCGACGCTCAGCCTCGATGCGGCCTGCGCTCGCCCGCGCGGAGCCGGACCTCCCAGTGGAGCCGGACCTTCCGACAGGGCCAGGTCTTCCGGCTGCACCCGCAAGCACCAAGCGCGACCTCCCGGCGGTCAGCTCGCCGGCGCGCAGCGACCCGACGGCGAGCTCGAGCGGCGACTCGGTGCCAGCCGAGACCGTCAGCCATCTGCCCTCGAGGTGCGGCACGGGCGGCGCCGCGACGGACATCGCCTGCTCGAGCGTGCGGATCACGCCGCTGTGGGCGACAGCGACCACGCACCCACCCGCATGTTCCGCCGCGAGCGTGCCGAGCGCCGTCAGAGCCCGCCTCAGGACCGTCTCAGGCGTCTCCCCGCCCACCGGCCGCCGCGGCCGCTCGCGCAGTCGCTCGGGCCAGCGCAGCTTGATCTGCTCCTTCGTCAGCCCGGTCCACTCTCCCTGATCCTGCTCGCGCAGCCCGCGCAGCTCGCGCACGTCGCCCAGCCCGAGCGCGGCCGCGATGATCCGGGCGGTGTCCCCGGCGCGCGCGAGGTCGGAGCAGCAGACGGCCGAGAGTCTCGGCCCCGCCCGCCCCACGCGCTGCGCCCACGCGGCCGCCGCCTCACGCCCCGCGGGCGTCAGGGGCCGATCCGCCCAGCCGAGGAAGCGACGCTCATCGTTCCAGCTCGTCGCGGCATGGCGCAGCAGCAGCACCTCGACGCTGCCGGCAGACGCCGCGCTGGACCGCGCCGACCTGCGCCGAGGCGACCGCACGGACATGCCCTGAGCCGACCGCATGGACACGTCCCTAGCCGACCGCATGGACACGTCCCTAGCCGATCGCACGGACCCGCTCCAGACGCTCGCCCTCATCGGCCCGCGCACGTTGCGCGACCGCGGGCTCGGCCGCGGGCAGCAGCGCGGCCAACTGTCGCGCCGCGTGCTCGACGCCGCGGCGGCCGATCGCTTCGAGCCGCTCCGCGAGCTTCGCGCGCGGCTCGGCGGCGACCCGCTCGACCATCTCCGCGAGGACGTCCGCCGACATGCGGCTCGGGTGCAGCCACCGCAGCAGCCCGCGCGCGCCGAGCAGCTCGGCGCGCATCTGCTGCTCGCGGCGAGGCGTCACGCGCGGGACGATCACCGCCGGAACGGAGAGCGCGAGCAGCTCGCAGGTCGTGTTGTAGCCGCCCATGCAGACGGCGGCGTCTGCGGCTGCGAGGTGGCTTGGCACGTCATCGACGATCGGGACGATCGAGACGCAGCTCGCCGCCGCATCGCAGGAGAGTCGCTCCAGGTCCTCGGCGGACATGTATGGCCCTGCGATCAGGACGCCCGTCCAGCCCCTGTCACGAAGCCTTTCCATCGCGGCGAGGAAGCACTGCGCGACGGGACCGGCATCCTTGCCCCCGCCGAGGGTGCAGACCGCGAGGCGCTGCCCGATCGCGGCGTATCTGCGTCGCAGCTCCGCCGCGGCCCCTGCCACGAGCTCGTCGGCGAGGTAGCCGGTGAAGTGGATGCGCTGCGCGACCTCGCCCGCCAGCTCGTACTCCTCGATCGGGTCGTAGACGCTGGGATCGCCGTAGCAAAGCACCGCGGCGTAGTGCTCGAGGATCGTCTCGGCATACTTGCCGGCCCGCCACTCCTCCCGGATCACCGCCGGGTCGTCGAGGATGTCCCGCAGGCCGAGCACGGCCGGCGCGCCCGGGCGCTGCGCGGCGTGCAGGCGCAGCGCCGGCACGAGCTCGTCGTGCATCCCGCGCGGATAGCGGTCGACGAGCAGCAGGTCCGGCCGGAAGTCTCGCACCGCCGCGGCGATCCTCTCCGACCTGCTGTTCATCACGTCGAGCAGCGAGGATCCGCCGTCCTCTGCGACATAGCGCCCGTTGTCGACCTTCAGCACCGCGGGCAGCGCAACGCACTGCACGCCGCTGCCCTGCGCGAGGCGCGCGGCGGACCTCGCGCCCGTCACGAGCATCGCCTGCACATCCGGCCGCGCGCGCCTCAGCCCGCATATCAGCCGCAGGTTTCGCCGGAAGTGCCCGAGCCCGTAGCCGTCGTGGGAGTAGGCGAGCACGCGCACGCCGGCGGGAGCGAAGCCCGGAGGGCCGGCGCCTCGACGGCGCAGCGATCGACGCCGATCGCGCGCCTGTCCCGTTCCACCTGCGACGCACTCGTGCCCGAGCGACTCCAGCTGCGCCGCCAGGCCCTGCTCGAGCGCAGTCGACGGCCGGTAGCCGAGGTCGCGGGCGGCGAGCGTGACGTCGGCCTCGGTGCGTCGCGGATCGCCGGGGCCGGCCTGCAGGTGCTCTACCGCGAGCGGACGATCGAGCAGGACCTCGAGCATCGCGATCACTTCGAGCAGGGAGACGGGCTGCCCGCCGCCCACGTTGTAGACCGACCCGTGCTCCCCGAGCTCCGCGGCGGCGACCGTCGCTTGGACCACGTCTTCGACGTAGGTGAACTCGCGCACCTGCCGCCCATCCCCCAAGACGGACAGCGGAGAGCCCGCAAGCGCACGCGTGAGGAACCGCGAGAAGGCCATGTCCGGCCGCTGGCGCGGCCCGTACACCGTGAAGTAGCGCAGGCCGACGACCGGCACGCCGGCGCTGCGCCAGAACGCGCCCGCGAGCTGCTCGGCGATCACCTTCGTCGCGCCGTAGGGCGACACCGGGCGCACCGGCGCGTCCTCGCGCGCCGGATAGACCTCCTGGTCGCCGTAGACCGACGACGAAGACGCATATACGAACGCCGCGAGATCCCGCCCCGCAGCCGCTTCGAGCAGCCGCTGGGTCGCCTTCACGTTGTCGCGCAGGTAGACGTCGAAGCCCTCGCCGAAGCTCGGCCGCACGCCCGGCTGCGCAGCGAGATGGAAGACGACGTCGACGCCGTCGAGCAGCGGCGGCAGCGCGGTCTCCGCGAGGTCGGCTTCGACCAGCCTGAAAGCGGGCTCTTGCCGCAGGCCGACGAGGTTCGTCTCCTTCAGCGCCCGCGGGTAGTAGTCGCTGAAGCAGTCGACCCCGACGACCGCGTGCCCGCGTGAAAGCAGCGCCTCGCACAGATGCGAGCCGAGGAAGCCGGCGCAGCCGGTGACGAGCGCGGTGCTTCCGCGCGCAGACGTCGCCGGCCCAGCCCTCGTAAGGACATCGGCAACTCTCTCCACTCGAAGGGAAGACCCATGTTGCGGGCAAAGCTCACGCGAGCTGGCCGAATGTTTGACGCAGGCGCGCGCGGCACGAGGCTCTGCTGGCCGCAGCATGCCGATCGTGGCCCCGCTGACAGGATCGGCTCCATGACTGGCATGCCGAGTTTCGCCAGTCCCTCCCTATCAGCGGCCGTAGACGTCGGCGGGCTCGATTGCGACGAGCTCAGGAGGCGCGTCGGCCGGCGGCTCGACGCGGGTCGCCGATGCGAGCACGATCGTCGCCGTCGGCGCGCGAAGGAGCTCCCTGATGCGGAGCAGGCGCGCGAGGTCCGAGCCTCCGAGCGCTCGCAGCTTCGCCTCGCCGAGCGCGACGACGCGACCTCCTCTGAGGGCGACGACGTCGACCTCGTGAGCGCGCTTCAGACCCCGGTCGGAGACCGTCGTCACCCCGACCGCATCGACGGCGCCGACACGGTCGACGAAGCCGCCCGCGAGGTGAGCGCGCACGACCGCCTCCCAGCGCGGACCGAGCACCTGGGAGCGCCAGGTCGTATCGCGCGCGCTGCTCCACACCTCGGCAGCGCGACCGGCCTGCAGCAGAGAGCGGCTCGGGGCGATGATCGAAAGCCAGAGCCGCAGGTGCGGGTCGGCGAGCTCGTAGCGGTCGCGGCGCGCACGCAGCGGGTCGGGCACGCGCTCGACCAGCCCCGCCCGCTCGAGCGCGGCGAGCGGCCGGCTCAGCGCGCCGGAGGGCATGCCCGCCACGCGGGAGATCGAGCTGAACGCCCGCTCGCCCCCGGCGATCGCGCCGAGGATCGCGCGGTAGGCCCCTCGTAGCGCCGACGGGTCGGGGATCTCGGCGAGGTCGGCCTCAGCCGCGTCGAGCAGCGGAGAGCCGGGCGCGAGCAGCTCCTCGGTCATCCACGCGTCGAGGTCGCCGGCGGGAGGCGCGACGAGCGGCCGGTATCCCGGTCTGCCGCCGAGCGCGGCGTCTATCCACAGCGCGCCGAGCGCGTCGGTCTCCCACAGCGCCCTCAGGTGCGCGCCCGTGAACGGCGTTGGAACGACGACTGCGCCAGCCCGCCCGTACAGCGGCGCGCGCGAGGCGATCAGGCCGCTCATCACGGACATCGCGCTGCCGGCGAGCACGAGCGAGGGCCCCGCGCTCGAGTCCGCGTAGCGCTGGAGCACGCCTGTCAGCTCCGGGGCCTCGTCTGTCAGGTACGGCAGCTCGTCGATCACGACGAACGGCGTTTGCAGGTGGCGAAGGCGGTCGAGCGCGTCGGCCCAGCCGTCGAGGCGCAGCGGCCCGGCGCCGAGCCAGCCGCCGAGCTCGCGCCCGAAGTCCGCGAGCTGCGTCGCGGCGACCCCCGTGATCGCCTGGTAGCGCCGCCCTCCCGCAGCCGCGCAGAGCGCGTCGAGCAGGAACGACTTGCCTATCCGCCGGGGGCCGTAGACGACCGCGAGCCGCTGGTGGCGCTCGATGAAGCGCTCCAGCGCCGTCCATTCCGCTTCTCGATCGATGAGGTTTTGGGGCTTTACAAGCACACAGGTATCATACCAGGATGCTCGTAAGAGGGGCAGAAGACAACAGGCGCTGCGTCGTCAGCGCTCGGCACGGGGAGCCGGTTCCGCAGGCGCACATCGCCAGCGATCGGCGTCCAGGCGCCCGTCACCGTCACGCCTGCGGCGCTAAACCGCGCCGAGCCTCACGCCGTGGAGCCGTCGTCGCTCGCGCGAGCGCTCAGAGCCCGGCCGGGTGCCGCAGCACGAAGCCCGCGTTTTCGGGCCTGAGCGGCCGCCAGCGGGGGCCGTTCTGGTTCGAGGGGTCGTCGACCGGGCTCGTGTCGAGGCGCAGGCCCGCGATCGTCATGTAGGCGTGGCCTGGGTTCGCGAAGATCGTCACCCACCTGCCGACGCCCTTCCCGCCCCAGCGCATCATTTCCGAGGAGTCCATCGGCAGCTTGATCAGGCCGTCGCCGTGCAGCGCGAAGGAGACCGTGCCGGAGCAGTCGTAGCCGAAGGACTTGAAGGAGCCGTGGCCGCCGCCGAAGACGTAGGGCCTGCCGATGATCTTGTTCGCGGCCCAGATCATCTTGTCGATCGCCTGCGGCGCAGACATCGGCGCGGCCGCGAGCCCGTCGATCAGCTCGGCGGTCGCGCCTGGCACGAGCAGCTTCGGCCTGCCTTCGGCGGTCGCCGACACCTGCTCGCCGCCGGTGCTGCCGAGCACCGTGTTCGCGGGCGCCGGCGCGACGTAGGGGACGACCTTGCCTTCCTTCAGCTGGTAGATCGGGCCGTGGTATTCGAGCTTCGGCGTGCTCGCCGTGATCGGGGCGTCGAGCGGGCTCGGCTTGCTCGCGGACCCCGCTTTCGCCTGCGTGCTGCCGCTCCTGCTCGAGGTCGAGGCCGGCGCGGCGGTCGTGCCGCCGGTGCTCGCAGCGGAGGCGGTCGCGGCAAGCGCGCTCGGCACGCCTGTGCAGGCTCCTGCGAGCGATGCAAGGGTGAGCGCGATCGTCGAAAGCGTCGTGATTCGGGCTGTGGCCCGCACAGCTACCTCTTTCGTCGGCCTGCGGGGTTAGCTGACGGGCTGGCGCTGAAAGAGCCTGCGCCTCCCGCGGTCTCACCGCGGGACTCGCCCCAAACAACTTGGGTCCCCCGTTCTCTGGCTTCTGACCAGAGATTCGGCGTTGCGGCGGGGACGCTACCAGAGTGCAAGGACGGTTGCAGGCGCACGCCGCCGTCGCGATCGCTCGCTCCGCGATTCACGCCGCAGTTTGCGGCCTCAGCCTCGCCGGCTCGCGACGTCCAAGCGACGGTCTAACCTGCGCCGCGATGCGGACCTCTCCGGTCTTCGGATCTGCTCCCGCGGCGCATGCGCCGCGGGACCGACG
>JBAIYK010000066.1:0-10870 GCA_037915935.1 Solirubrobacterales bacterium
GCTGGTCCGCCGCCGCTCCCACTCGGGAAGCTCGGCCGCGATCCGCTCGCCGGCGGCCGCGTCGTCGAACACAACATGGCGGTGGTCGAGATCGGCCAGCCAGCGGTCGGCCAGGGCGACGACGTCCGCGGCCGCGAGGGCCGGCCCGGCGTCGAGGAGGACCGCGTTGAGGTAGTGGACGTCCCACAGCTCCGGCTGGCGGACGACCAGACCGGCGGGCACCGGGATGACCTCGGCGGCGGCGCGCCGGCGGACGGCGCGGTCGAGCTGGAGGGCGGCCGCCAGGTCAGGCGTCAACTCACGTCCTGCTCGCGCAGCCACGCGACGGTGTCGGCCAGCCCGTCGCGCAGGTCGATGCGCGCCTACCAGCCGAGCAGCTCGCGGGCCTTGGCCACCGACGGCCACCGGCGCTGCACGTCGACCTCGAAGCTCGGCAGGTGCTTCAGCTCGAACTGCTCTCGGTCCTCGCCGCACGCGACCCACACGATCTCGGCGATCTCCCTCACGCTCAGCTCGCGCGCCGCGGAGATGTTGAAGTCTTCGTTGACGGCCGCGCCCGAGCTCATCGCGGTCACGATCCCGTCGGCGATGTCGTCGATGTGCGTCAGCGTCCGCGTCTGGGTGCCGTCGCCGAATATCTGCAGCGGGCGCTGGCCTGAGAGCGCCTTCCTGATCAGGTCGGGCACCGCGTGCGCGATGCCGGGCTCGTCCTCCGGCATCTCGCCGGGGCCGTAGGCGTTGAAGGGCCGGCAGATCGTGAAGGGCAGGCCGTGCTCTTCCTGGGCGGCCTTGCAGTAGACCTCGCCGGTCAGCTTCGAGAAGCCGTAGGCGGAGCGTGGCGGCGGGCAGTCGTCCAGATGGGACTCGGTCGTCGGAAACTCGCTCGCGCGCTCGAAGACCATCGAGGACGAGACGTATGTGAAGCGCTCCACGTCGGCCTCGATCGCCGCTCTGAGCACCGCGTTGTAGAGCGCGGCGTTCACCTCCGTGAGCGTGTGCGGCAGGCGGTGGAAGTTCGCGATCCCGCCGACGATCGCGGCGAGGTGGATGACATGGCTGCAGCCGGCGGTCGCGGCGCGCGCCTGCGCGAGCTCGCGCAAGTCGCCGGTGTGCACCTCGCAGCCCTCCCTCATCCACTGTGGCGCGGGCCGCTGGTCGGAGACGCGGATCTCGTAGTCGGGGTCGGCGAGCAGGCGCCTGACGACGGCGGCGCCGATAGTTCCGACGCCGCCCGTGACGAGCACCCTGCTCACGAGCCGGTCCCCGCGAGCGCTGCGAGCTCGGAGGCATAGCCGAACACCTGCGCGACGCCCCAGCAGTTCCAGGGGTCGACGATCAGGCAGTGCTGCGCGCAGTCGCGCGCGATCTGCGCGAGCAGCGAGGCGTCCCTGAACTCGCCGTGGTTGGTCGCGAGGAACACGACCTCCGCGTCAGCGAGCGCGGCCTGCAGCGTCGCGGTCGGGGTCGCGACGTGGGGGTCGTGGACGGCGACGTCGGCGAGCTCGCGCTCGAGCAGCCTGATCAGCTTGTGCGAGAGCGAGTCGCGCTCGTCGTCGGTGTCCGCCTTGAAGGCGAGCCCGAGCACGGCGACTCGCCGCCCCGAGAGCGTGCCGAGGCGACGCTTCGCGCCCTCGAGCAGGAACAGCGGCACCGACTCGTTGACGCGCGAGACCGCGAGCAGCATCCCAGGCGCGTTCGAGCGCTCCTCCGAGAAGGCGAAGTCCTTGCGCAGGCAGGTGCCCGCGGTCAGCCCCGGCTTCGCGATGCCGCCGCGGGGATAGTCCCTGTTGATCAGGTCGATCACCTGAAACACGTTCGCTCCATAGCGCTCGCAGTCCATCATCAGCAGGTTCGGCAGCGCGAAGGTGCTGTATCGGAGGATGTTCGTCCAGATCTTCGCGAGCTCCGCCTGCACGGGCGTCGTCTGCACGATCGGCGCGGAGAACGCCTCGAACAGCTCCGCGGCGACCTCCCCCGAGCGCTCGCCGACGCCGCCGACGATGCACGGCAGGGTGTCGATCTCGGCGAGGAAGCGCCCGGCGGCGATCCGCTCGGGGACGTGCGAGACGAACAGCTCCTCGCCGATCTGGAGGCCCCTGTGCTTGGCGAGGTAGCCGGCGACGAACTCGGTCGTCCCTGGTGCGACGGTCGAGCGCAGGATCAGCGAGTGCTGCGGCCGCAGCACGCCGAGCAGGTGGTCGAGCGCGGACCTGATGTCCCGCATGTCGATCTCGATGTGCGAGAAGGAGGGGGTGCCGAGCGTGATCACGATCTGCCTCGCGGCGGCCGCGTCGGCGACGTGCTGGGAGAGCGAGAGCGAGCGAGAGGCGTGGACGCGCTGCAGCAGCGTCTCGGCGCCCGGCTCCTCGAATGGCATCCTGCCCTCGCCGATCGCGGTGAGGCGCGCGTCGTCTATGTCGACGCCGATCACCTTCAGGCCGCGGTCGGCGAGGCAGAGCGCGAGCGGCAGCCCGACTCTGCCGAGGCCGACGACGGCCGCGTCGGCGGAGAAGCTGGAGTCCCCCATGCCCCGCCAGATTACCGGCGGGACCGAGCGTACTGGCGTGCGAAGCTCGCGAGGAAGCGCGGGTTCTGGGTCGCATAGCGGCGCCACAGCCGCCGCGGCTCCCGCGAGAGCCGGAACAGCCACTCGAGCCCGTTGCGCTGCATCCAGGACGGCGCCTGGGCGAGCGCGCCGGCGTGGAAGTCGAAGGCCGCGCCGACGCCTACGAGCAGCGGCGCTCTGATCAGCGGTCGCATCTGCGCCATCCACAGCTCCTGCTTCGGCTGGCCGATGCCGACCCACACGACCTGCGCGCCCGAGGCGTCGATCGCGGCGGCGATCCGCTCGCGCTCCGGCTCGCTCAGCGGCTCGGAGGCCGGCCGAAAGGGGGGGCAGTGGGCGCCCGCGATCGGCAGGTCCGGAAAGCGCTCTTGCAGGCGCTCGCGCAACAGCGAGAGCCTCTGCTCGTCGTGGCCGCCATAGAGGTAGATCGGGATGCCCTCGCTCGCCGCCTGCGCGCAGAAGCGGATCATGAGGTCGGGGCCGTAGACCCGCGTCGCCGTCGGATGGCCGAGCAGCTTCAGCGCCCACACGAGCGGCTGGCCGTCTGGCACGACGAGGCTCGCTGTCGCCGTCGCCTCGCGGACGTGCGCATCGTCGTGGGCGCACATGACGAGGTTGACCGCGGCGGCGGTGAGCCAGCCGCGCTCGCCGGCGGCGATCATCTCCCGCATCCAGGCGGTGACGCCGTCGTAGTCGGAGATCGCGAGCCGGACGCCGAGCACCTCCGCGCACGGCGGTATGGGGGAGGCGGTTGGCGCTGCGCTCACCGCGGGCAGCCTACCGACGCGCCTGCCGCCCTCCGCCGTTTCCGAGGCTGGGCAGATGCGAAGCGGATACGCTCTGCGCCGATGCCGATCGAGGAGGACCTCTGGCGCGGCAGGCGGGTGCTGCTGACGGGCCACACCGGCTTCAAGGGCGCCTGGCTCTCGCTGTGGCTGCAGTCGCTCGGCGCGCGCGTGACCGGCGTCGCGCGCGGCGCGCCGAGCGAGCCTTCGCTCTACGCGCTCGCGCGGGTGGGCGAGGACATGGCGAGCGAGATCGCGCTCGACGTCCGCGACCGCGAGGGCCTGAACGCCGCGGTCGCAGAGGCGAGGCCCGAGGTCGTGCTGCATCTAGCAGCGCAGCCGCTCGTGCGGCGCTCGCTGCTCGATCCCGTCAGCACCTACGAGACGAACGTGATCGGGACCGTGAACCTGCTCGAGGCGGTGCGCCTCGCGGGCGACTCGGTGGAGGCCGTCGTCGTCGTCACCTCCGACAAGTGCTACGAGCACCGTTCGGCGGCCGCGAACGCCTCGCCCAACGGCGGCCGTCGCAGCGCATCCGCTCCCTCGCCGCCGATGAGCACCGACCGCGTTTCAGCCGAGCGCGATGGCCCGAACGGAGCGCTCTTCGCGGAGGGCGACCCGCTCGGCGGCGACGACCCCTATTCCAGCTCGAAGGCCTGCGCGGAGATCGTGACGGCGGCATACCGGCGCTCGTTCTTCTCGTCCGCTGACGGGCCGCGGGTCGCAACCGCGCGCGCGGGCAACGTGATCGGCGGCGGCGACTGGGGGGAGGACCGCCTGCTGCCCGACGCGGTGAGGGTCGCGATCGGCATGACGCCGCCGCCGCTGCGCGTGCGCAACCCCGACGCGGTGCGTCCCTGGCAGCACGTGCTGAACCCGCTCGCCGGCTACCTGCTGCTCGCGCAGCGCCTGCTGACGGAGGGCGACGCCTGCGAGGCCTGGAACTTCGGCCCCCCCGCCGCCGACCTGCGCCCCGTCCGCTGGGTGCTCGACCGGCTGCGGGAGCTGTGGGGCGCGCCAGCGTGGGAGCCCGATGCGCGCGCCAACCCTCCGGAGGCGGGCTGGCTCGCGCTCGACTCCACTCAGGCCGAACGCAAGCTCGGGTGGCGGAGCGTCTGGGGGCTCGACCGCGGCCTGCGCGAGCTCGTGAGCTGGCACGCCGCCCACGTGCGCGGCGATGACGTGCGCGCGCTCAGCTTCGAGCAGATCGAGCGCTTCGCCGCGGAGGCGGAAGTGAGATGCGCACCGACGTAGCTGCTGCGGGCTGCGCGCCGCTTCCCACTGCGACGACGCAGGCCCGCTACTTCAGATAGCCAGCCTTGCGCAGCTCCTCGCGGGCCCTTTGGAGCTCCTCCATCGAGCGCCTGTACTCGGCCAGCTTAGCTGGGAGCTTGTCCAGGACTTCTTGGTTGCGCTGGCGGACGTGTTCGATGTGTTCGCGACGGAGCTCCCGTCTCTTTCGCTTGCTTGGTGACATCGGTCCCCCTTCCGTTCTTGGATCTCGATGCGGTTGATATGACAAGGATGTCATACCGAGTAGTCGACAAGGGCGTCGTTGTTCTCTCTGAGCCGCCGCCTCAGCTCTTCGATCGTCTCGAGGGCGTCTTGGATGTTCCTTTCCGCCGCCTCTGCGCCCTGATTGAGGTCCACGACCTGATCCGAAGCCTTGAAGGGCCCGAGTTGCGACAGCCAACGCCGGTCCTTGATGAGCGCGCCAACCGAGACGATCACGTAAGCGGCGCCGGCGAGCAGAGCGAGGCGGACAGCCACGAGGACGGCGGTGTTGTCGAAGATGTCGTCTACGAAGCTGGGGTTGGCGGCGCTGCGAACCTTGCCGGGGATGAGCTGTGTGAAGACGAAGACGGCGAGGACGACGATCGCTGCCGCGATCGCGAGGGCGAAGAGCTGGCGGCGCCGCTCGGGCGAGGCACCTCGTGCTGTCGATTCCAGCTGCCTCCTCGCGCTTCTCACGGTCGACAGTCGTGCCCAGCTCTCCGCACGCCCCCCATGAGCCGAGGCTGAAGCACCGCTGCTCAGGCGCAATGGTCAGGTGTGCAATCAGGCGGCAGCCCTCGATCGCGCGCCTTCGATGCGACTCATGGACGAAAGTCCCATTTTCATGCGTTCGTCTGATTCGTAGCATTCCGCGATCGTGAGCCCGATCGGCCTGCGTCGCTACCGCGCCGAGCGCCTGCTGCGCGAGCAGTTCGACGCGCTGCGCGGGCGCGTGCTCGCGACGGCGCGGGCGAAGCTGCGCGGCGCCTCGATCCCCGAGTCGGACCTCGAAGCCTGCTACTCGCTCGCCTGGCAGGGCCTCTACGCGGCGGTGCTGAACGGCGAGCAGATCGAGAATCCCGCCGGCTGGCTCGCGCTCGTCACCTACAGGAGGGCGATCGACGAGCAGCGCGCTCGCGACCTGACGGCGCAGCTGCCGCTGCAAGCGCCCGCCGCCGAGCGCGACGTCGCCGCCGAGCTCGACGACCGCGCGAGGCTGCGGGAGCTGATCGAGGGGATCGGCGTGAAGCTGACCGAGCGCGAGCGGCAGGCCGCGACGCTATGCTACTTGCATGGCATATCGCGCGCCGAGGCGGCGCAGCGGATGGGCATCAGCCCGCGGAGGATGCGGAAACTGATGGAGGGAAAGGGCGCCGGCAGCCCCGGCGTCGCCGCGAAGATGAGCGCTCTGACGAAGGCGATAGCGGAGGGCCGCTTCTGCGAGGAGCAGGCGTCGCTGATGCGCGCGCTCGCCTACGGCGTGCTGCAGCCGGGCAGCGAGCGCCACCGGCTCGCCGTCGCCCACGCCGAGGGCTGCCCGGCCTGCCGCGCCTACGTGCGCCGCCTGCGCGGCCTCTCCGGCGTGCTGCCTCCCGTCTTCCTGCCTGGGCTGCTGCGCGAGGTGGGGCTCGGCGGCGGCACTGCAGGCGGCCTTGCCGCAAAGAGGGCGCGAGGCGGTCGTCGCATCTTCCGCGCGGGCGGCCCAGGCTCGGCCGGCGCGAAGCTCGCGGCGACCGGGGCGCTGCTGGTCGGCGTCGGCGGCGGCGTCGCCGCCTTCACGGGCATGTCCTCGCACGCGGCGTCTCCTCGTGCGGCGCGCCAGCCGGCGGGGCGTCCAGGCGCCGCCGTGAGGGCGATCGCGCCGCGGCGCCGCTCCGCCACGCCTCGTGCGCACGCCTCCGCACGCGCGACAGCGAAGGTGGGCGCGCTCTCCCGTTCGTCTCGAAGCAGTCGCGGCGGAACGCCGGCGAGCGCGTCGGCGTCGCCCTCCCGCCAGCAGGAGTTCGCGATCGAACGCAATGCTGGCGGTGGTGGGAGCGGCGCCCCGGCGGCCGGATCGCCAGCCGGAGGCACCACGACAGGCGGCAGTGGCGCGAGCGCTGCGCCTGCGCCACCCCAGACGAGCGCCTCGACGGGGCGCGAATTCGGGATCGAATAGGCGCGTTAGCCGCGGGGGAAGATCTTGCCCATCTTGCCCAGCACGAGCGGGTTGCCGCGCGGGCGCAGCCTGCCGGTCGCGATCGCGCGCATCGGGTGCAGGCGGTTGCCGACGATGTCGACGAAGTCCTGGTAGGCGATGCGCAGCCGCACGTCCGGATGCGGCGCCGCGCCTTCGGCGACGGTCCGCGAGCCGTTGTCGATCAGCAGGTGCCACGTCGGCACGTCAGAGTCGAGGAACTCCCACTGCAGGACCGTCGGCCTGCGCAGCCCGTGACTGGGGTTCACCTGCCGCTGGATCGTGTCGAACAGCAGCGAAAGCGTCTCAGGGTCGCGCTTGCTCGGCCCTTCGCGCACGCCGATCACGCCTGCCTGGGCGAGCTTGCGCCCGCGCCTGCTCGTCTCCTCGATCGTGAGACCCGGCGGCAGCACCGGCGGGCCGGGCAGCTCCTCGATCGGCAGCCCCGCCGAGCGCAGCTTCGTGCGCATCGAGGTCGCGGCCTCGATGCTGATCGTCTCGAAGTCGAAGCCGAAGCAGGTGAGATAGCGCTCGTCCCAGCCCGGCGGCATCATCACCTGGGCGAGGAACGGCGTGATTTCGCGCAGCAGCCCCGCGACGGCGGCGGGCACGCGGGAGTCTTCGCGGGCGAGGTCGGAGATCAGCTTCACGCCGAAGCCGATGTGGCGCTGCTCGTCGGCGGCGATGTTCGCCATGCCGGCCCTGAAGGCGGGCAGCACGTCGCGCTGCTCGAGGTAGCTGCAGATCATGTGCTGGCCCGGTTGGGCGAGCGTCGCCTCGATCACGACGTGGTAGAGCGCGACCGCGGCCGCGAGCTTCGGCCGCGAGCGGTCCTTGCGCAGCTCGACGGCCATGCTGTCGAGCCGCTCGAAGATCTTCCTGAAGCCGGGGGACAGCTGCGGCTTGATCTGAGCGAGGCCGCTCGCCGGCGAGCCGTCGCCGATCCCGCAGACCTCCTTCATGAAGCGCTTGAAGAAGACCGCATGGCGCGCCTCGTCGACCTGCTGCGTCGTGAGGAAGTACTTCTGCTCCTCGAGCGGCGCCGCGTCGATGTAGGGGGAGAGGTTGTCGGCGACCGCGTCCTCGCCCCAGAAGAAGAGCGCATAGTTCCAGATCGCCGCCTTGCGCTCGAAGTCGGTGAACCGCTCCTGCCACTGCCTCGCGTCCTCTGTGAAGTCGAGGTCCATCGCGCTCCAGTTGCCGTGCTCCCAGCGCCTGTAGAGGTCCTCGTAGGAGATCGCGTCGGTGGGCAGGCTGCCGAGCGGAGCGGGGCCGGTCCCAGACGCGGAGCCGTTCGCGGCTGATGCGGCACCGGCAGGTATCGCGCCGGCGGGCGTCTCGCCGGCGGCGCCGTTCGCGCTCGATGTGGTCGTGCTCGCCATCTCTCTCCTCTCGGGTGGGCCGCGCGCCCGATTCTATCGATAGCGGCCGTTATTGCAATAGCATTTGCTCCCTTATCTAGAATGAACCCTGTGAACGAGCGCAGCGCGATCGCGACGGCGAGGCTGACCCGCGAGCAGAGCAAGGCCCAGACGAAGCAGCGGCTGCTAAGCGCCGCGCGCACCGTCTTCGCGCGCCGCGGCTACCACGGCGCCTCGGTCGAGGAGATCGCCGCCGAGGCAGGCTTCTCGACCGGCGCGCTCTACTCGAACTTCGACGGCAAGGAGGACCTCTTCCTCGCGCTGATGGACCATGAGATCGACGCCTACTGCGCCGAGATCGCGGCGGGGGTGGACGGCGTCGCGTCGATCGCCGAGCGCGCCCGCGACGGGGCGCGGCACTGGATGGAGATCGTCGGGCGCGAGCCGGAGATGCTGATGCTGTTCGTCGAGTTCTGGGCCTACGCGGCACGCGACGCTGGCGTGCGCGAGCGCGTCGCGCGCAGCTTCGCGAAGGCGCGCGAGATGCTGACGAAGCTGATCTCAGACGGCGCACGCGAGTTCGACATGCAGCTCGAGATCCCCGCCGAGCACCTCGCGATCGCGATCGACGCGCACGCCGACGGGATCGCGCGCCAGAAGCTCGCCGACCCGAGCGCGGTGCCAGACGACCTGATGGGCCGCGTGATCTCGCTGCTCTTCGCCGCGGCGGCGCGGCCTGCGGGGCCGCCCTCCGCGAATCAGGGCTGAGGCGCGCCGGAGGGGGACGCGGCCTCCGCGGCGATTATCCTCGCCCGCAGATGCCCGCCTCCAGCAGTCTCGACGGCGCGCAGCACGGCGGCGGCCCGCCGTCTTCCGGCGGCGCTTCGCCTTCCGGCTCAGGCCGCGGCGCTTCGCCCCCCGGCGGGGATGCTGGCGCTTCGCCCCCCGGCCGTCGCGGACGCGACTCCCTCGCAAGGCTGGTGCGAGCCCTTGCCGCGGACCCGGCCGCTGTGCCCGCGCTCGCCGCCCTCGCGCTGATCGTCGCCTGGGCGGCGGACCAGGCGGGCTATCCGCAGACGCACTGGGCGCCTGGCGGGGTGATCCTGCTCGCGCTGCTCGCGATCGCGATCGGCGCCGGCGGCGCGCGCCTCGCCTCGACTCCGCGCGCGGTGCGGATCGCGATCATCGCCTTCGCCGCCTACACGGCTCTCAGCTTCCTCTCGATCCTGTGGGCGAGCGTGCCAGCCGACGCCTGGGAAGGCGCGGACCGCACGCTGCTCTACCTCGTCGTGTTCGCGCTCTTCGCCGCCCCCCGGCGAGCCGGAAACGTCGCAGCGCTCCTGCTCTGCCTTTGGACGCTCGCGATGGCGGGCCTCGCCGCCTACACGGTGCTGCATGTGAACGCGGTCGCAGGTCAGGCCGCGTCGCTGCAGCGCATCATGCCCGGCGGTCGGCTCATCTTCCCTGCCGGATACACGAACGCGACCGCGGCGCTGTGGATGATCGCGTTCTTCCCCGCCTGGATCCTCGCCTCGGCGCGAGGCATGCCGGGGCGGGCGGGGGCTCTCACACGGGGCCTGCTCGCGGGCGGCGCGGTGATCCTCGCCGCGACCGCTCTCTACAGCCAGAGCCGCGGCTCGGTCTTCTCGACCCCGGTCGTGATCGCGCTCGTCTTCCTGCTGCTGCCAGGACGGGTGCGCTCCTTCGCGACGCTGGTGCCGATCGCGGCCGGCGTCGCCGCCTGCGCCCCCGCGGTGCTGCGCCTCGCCGAACGGGCCGAATCCGGCTCGCCTGCGTCCTCCGCCGCCCACGCGGCGACGCTCTCCGTGCTGATCGCGGCGGTCGCGGTCGCGGCGCTCGTCGCGATCGCAGCGACGATCGAGGGACGCTCGCGGATCTCGAGGCGCGCCGAGGCCCGCCTGCACCGCGGCCTTGCGATCGCCGGCGTCCTCACCGCGCTCGGCCTGATCGCCGGTGGCCTGATAGCCGTCAAAGACCCGGTCGCGCGCGCGAAGCACGAGTGGAACACGTTTGCGAGCCAGCACGGCTACGCGGCGAACGAAGCCGGCAAGAGCCGCCTGATCTCAGGGCTCGGCAGCGGCCGCGCCGACTTCTATCGCGTTGCCTGGCACGAGTTCGCCTCGCATCCGCTGCTCGGCATCGGCGCCGACAACTTCGCCGTTCCCTATCTGCGCCTGCGGCACACCGACGAGACGCCGCACTATCCCCACAGCGTCGAGCTGCGCACGCTCGCGGAGACGGGCGCGGTCGGAGCGGCGATCGCGCTGATCGGCCTCCTGGCCGCCCTGCTCGCCGGCGTCCGCGCGCTGCGGGCGCAGGACCGGCTCAGGTCCCACGACTCAACGCCATCCATTGAGTCGCGAGCCCTTGCGCGCACCGTCGCCGCGGCCGCGCTCGCGGGCTTCGGCTACTGGGCGATCCACGGCTCCTTCGACTGGTTCTTCGAGTACGCGGGCCTCGGGGCGGCGGCGTTCGCGCTGCTCGGCCTCAGCTGCTCGCTCGCCCCGGCGCCCGCGAGCACGCCGCCTGCAAGCACGCCGCCTGCGCGCGGCGGGCAGGCCCCCCGCGCGCTGCGCATCGCCGGCGGCGTTGGCGCCCTCGCGCTCGCGCTGCTCGCGGCGGCGGCGCTTCTCGCGCCGTGGCTTTCGCGGATGGAGGTGGAGAGCGCCGCAAGGGCTTGGACGCT
>JBAIYK010000101.1:0-6666 GCA_037915935.1 Solirubrobacterales bacterium
GAAGGGGCTCGAGTTCCCGGTCGTGTGCGTCGCCGACCTCGGACGCGCGCCGGGCGGGCGCGAGACGCCGGACCTGCTGCTCGACGGCGAGCGCATCGGCCTGCGCGTCGCGCGCCTCGACGGCGGCGAGGCCGAGAGCGCCTTCGAGCTCGCGCAGCTGAGCGAGGAGCGCGAGCAGGCCGCGCGCGAGGAGGAGGACAGGATCCTGTACGTCGCGATGACGAGGGCGAGGGAGCTGCTGTTGCTCGCCGGCGCCGCCCGCTTCGAGCGCTGGCCGGAGCAGGGCCGCGGATGCCCGCCGATCGCATGGCTCGCCCCCGCGCTGGTCGAGGATCTCCCGCAGCGACTGGCGAGCGCGAGCGAGGGGAGGACGGAGCCCGCCGGACCGCCTCGACAGGACCGAGAGATCGTGCGCTGCCTGCTGAACACGCCCGCAACCGCCCCGGGAGCGGTGGACGCGGGCTGTGCTCGTGGCCTGAGCAGATGACGATGCGGGAGCGCTAGGCTCAAGCTCCGACCTGAGACGGCGCCCAGCCGTCTCACGCCGCTGCAGCGAGACTCGCTCGCAGGGAGGCAGCCCCACAGGCGATGGAGAGCAGCCAGACGACATCCAAGGAATCGCAGGCGCACCCCCGTGCGGGGGGCGAGGAGCAGGCGCACTTCGGCAGACGTCGGGAGGGTCCGTCCGACGCTGCGCTGTTCGCACGCCTGCGCGCCGAGGGCGACAGCCGCGCGCGCGAGCAGCTGATCGAGCGCTACCTGCCGCTCGCGCGCAGGCTCGCGCGGCGCTATCAGCGCACGGACGAGCCGATGGACGACCTCGTCCAGGTCGCCTCGCTCGGCCTGATCAAGGCGGTCGACCGGTTCGACGCCGGACGCGAGATCCTGTTCTCGAGCTACGCGGTGCCGACGATCCTCGGCGAGCTGAAGCGCCACTTCCGCGACCGCACCTGGTCGATGCGCGTGCCCCGCGACCTGCAGGAGCTCGCGCTGCGCATCGACCAGGCCGTCACCGCGCTCTCGGCCGGCACGGGCCACGCGCCCGCCGTCGGCGAGATCGCGGCTGCGGTCGGGACCACCGAGGAGCGCGTGCTCGACGCGATGCAGGCGGCCGGCGCCTACCACGCCGGATCGCTGGACGCGCCCCGGCCCTCGCGTCAGGACGACGAGGCGGGCGAGACCGTCGCCGACTCGCTGGGCGAGACGGAGAGCGGGTTCGAGCGCGCCGAGGACCGCGCGACGCTCGAGCCGCTGCTCTCGCGCATCTCGCAGCGGGAGCGGCTCGTGCTGCGGCTGCGCTTCGCGGAGGGATTGACCCAGGCGGAGATCGGCGCGCGGATCGGGGTCTCGCAGATGCAGGTGTCGCGACTGATCAGGCAGGCGCTCGGGCGGCTGCGCGCGTGCCTCGGCGACCGCTCGCCGGGCGCTTGATCGACGGCCGGTCCGCGCCGCCGGCCCCACCGTTCCATTCGCGTCGCCGGCGCCCCCGCCGACGATCAGCCTCGGACAGGCTTACGCCTGCGGCGCGCCTGCCCTGCCCCGGTCGGGAGCCTGCAGGAAGTCGAGCTCGAGCACGAGCTCGTCGTTGTCGCCGTGCGGAGAGGCCTCGATGCGCACGTCGTCGGCGATCGGCTCGAGCACGTTGCCGACGCCGGGGAGCGCGGTCGCGTCCGCGAGCCTGCGCGCGCCCTCGGCGGCGAGCGAGCCGACGCGCAGCTCCATCCGGCCGGTCTGGGTGAGCACCGTGAACTCGACCTGGCCGTCCTGCGTGTGCTCGGAGGCGTGGGCGGCGAGCGCGTCGCAGATCACCATCGCGTCGTCGAGGCGGTCGACGGGGCACTCGGCGCGCGCGAGCATCATCGCGACCACGCGCGTGAGCAGCGGCCCGGCGAGCGGGCCGACCTTCACCCGCAGCACGGCCGAGTTCGTCTCCATCGCTCCCTCGCTCACGGCCTCGCACCCGCAGGCTCGGAGCCGTTCCAACGGTGCAGCGAGAAGCCCATCCGCACCTCCGTGCGGCCCTCCTCGTCACGGCCGAGCTGCACCGTGTCGGCGAGTGAGGCGATCAGCGGCAGCCCGAGGCCGAGCCCGGGGCTGTCAGGGCGGGGCGTGATGCCCTCGCCTTCGTCGCGGACGATGACGGTGAGCCGCTCGCCGGAGAGCGTCGCCTGCACTTCGAGCGGGCCCTCGCGCCCGTCCGGATAGGCGTGCACGACGACGTTCGTGCACGCCTCGGTGACCGCGAGGCGCAGGTCGGACAGCATCTGCTCGTTGACCTCGTAAGCCTCCCCGAGCGCTCCGAACGCATGTCGGACGATCGCGATGTTCTCGGCGCGCGCGGGCAGCGCGAGCTCGATGTCCGGCATGTCTGCGTCCGTGGGCGCGTCTGCTGCTGATGATGAGGACATGGCTGCGGTGGGCGGCGAAGCGGGACTCTGGTCGATGATGTCCCCTGGATAGGGGGTTTTCACACGTCGACGCCCTCTCCGCCGGCGGCGGAGGCGCGCGCGCTCGTGCGGGTTCTCACGCTCTTCGGGCGCAGGATACGCGAGCGTCCGGGCCCCCGCAGCCGAATTGCCTCGATTTGCGCAGGTTCTCGGCATGCATTGCGCAGTTTTCCCGGAGTTTTCGCGCTCTGGGGGCCACTCACCGGCGCGCGAAGGCGCCGTCACACGCCTGCCCACGCTGCGAAATCGCGGGCTCTAAGCGCGCTCGCTCGTTGGCTCGGGCGCCCTGCGCGCTGCTAGGCTTTCACCTCCGCCTGGGGTCGACGCCTGTCCGTGTCCGCGCACGGTCCCGTTGGCCTACAGGCGTGCGAATCCCTGATCAGGAGCGAGCCGCTCCGGGGAGCACTGCAATCACCTCGCATATCGACAAGCCGCCGACAGCCGTCGGACTCTACGACCCCCGCTTCGAGCACGACGCCTGCGGCGTCGGCATGGTCGCGCGCCTCGACAACGTGGCCACCCACGAGGTGATCGGCAAGGCGATCGCGGCGCTCGAGAACCTCGAGCACCGCGGGGCCTCGGGCGCGGACGCGAGCACCGGCGACGGCGCCGGCATCCTCATGCAGATGCCCGACGAGCTGCTGCGGGCGGCGGTCGACTTCGAGCTGCCGCCGCCCGGCCGCTACGGCGTGCTGATGTGCTTCCTGCCGCGTGAGCGGGAGCGGCGCGAGCGGCTGCAGGGGCTGCTCGAGCGGACGGTCGCAGACGAGGGCCAGCGGGTGCTCGGCTGGCGGGCGGTGCCCGTCGATCCAGACCACGCCGGGGAGGTCGCAAGCCGCTGCCGGCCCGAGGTGATGCAGCTGTTCGTCGGCGCGGGCCCAGAGCACGAGCGCGACCAGGACGCCTTCGAGCGCAAGCTCTACGTGATCAGGCGCGTGTGCGAGCTCGCCGGCGAGGAGGGGCTGTACGTCGCCTCGAGCTCCTCGCGCACGATCAACTACAAGGGCATGCTGATCAGCTTCCAGCTCGCGCGCTTCTACCCCGACCTCGGCGATCCGCGCTGCAAGAGCGCGGTCGCGCTCGTGCACTCGCGCTTCTCGACGAACACGTTCCCGAGCTGGGCGCTCGCGCACCCCTACCGGGTCATCTGCCACAACGGCGAGATCAACACGCTGATGGGCAACATCAACTGGATGCGCGCGCGAGAGAGCGAGCTGCAGAGCGAGCTCTTCGGCGCGGACCTGCAGAAGATCCTGCCCGTCGTCAGCGAAGGCAACTCCGACTCGGCGACCTTCGACAACGTGCTCGAGCTGCTGATGCTCGCCGGCCGCTCGCTGCCGCACGCCGCGATGATGATGATCCCGGAGGCCTACCGCGGGCGCGAGGACCTCTCGGAGGAGCTGAAGGGCTTCTACGCCTTCCACTCCTGCCTGATGGAGCCCTGGGACGGCCCCGCCGCGGTCGCGTTCACCGACGGGCGGCTCGTCGGCGCGACGCTCGACCGCAACGGCCTGCGGCCCGGCAGGTGGGTGCAGACCAGGGACGGCTACGTCGTGCTCGGGTCGGAGTCGGGGCTGCTCGACGTCGCGCCGCAGGACGTCGTGCGCTTCGGGCGCCTGCAGCCGGGCAAGCTCTTCCTCGTCGACCTGCAGCGGGGCAGGATCGTCGAGGACGGCGAGATCAAGCGCGAGATCGCGACCCAGAAGCCGTATGCGGAGTGGTACTCGCGCAACGCGGTGCCCTTCTCGCAGCTGCCGCCCTCCGACCAGGTCACGCTCTCCGACCAGGCGCTGCGCACCCGCCAGCGCGCGTTCGGCTACACCCAGGAGGACCTGCGCGTGCTGCTCGAGCCGATGGCGAGGGAGGCGCAGGAGCCGGTCGGCTCGATGGGCAACGACCTCGCGCTCGCCGTGCTCTCCGACCAGGCGCCGCCGCTGTTCTCCTACTTCAAGCAGCTCTTCGCGCAGGTGACGAACCCGCCGATCGACCCGATCCGCGAGGAGATCGTGATGAGCCTCGCGACGACGCTCGGCAGCGAGCTCAACCTGTTCGCCGAGACGGAGGATCACGCCCACCAGCTCGTGCTCGAGACGCCGATCCTGCTCAACCGCGAGCTCGAGACGCTGCGCCACGTCTCCCACGAGGTCTTCGCCGCGCGCACGATCGACATCACCTGGCGCGCGGCCGAGGCGGGCAGCGGCGAGGCCGCGCAGGGGATGCAGAAGGCGCTGCACCGCATCTGCGCCGAAGCGCACGAGGCGATCGCCGAAGGCGTGAACATCATCGTGCTCTCCGACCGCCTGATCGGGCCGAGGCGGGTGCCGGTGCCGTCGCTGCTCGCGGTCGCGGCCGTCCACCACCACCTCGTGCGCGAGGGCACGCGCCTGCGCGCCGGGATCATCCTCGAGTCCGGGGAGCCGCGCGAGGTCCACCACTTCGCGACGCTGATCGGCTACGGCGCAAGCGCGATCAACCCCTACCTGATGCTCGAGACGCTCGACGAGCTCGTCTACGAGGGCAGGATCCGCTCCAACGACGGGCAGCCGCTGAGCGCCTCGGAGGCGGCTGGCAACGTCGTGAAGGCGATCGGCAAGGGGCTTCTGAAGACGATCTCGAAGATGGGCATCTCCACGATCCAGTCCTACTGCGGGGCGCAGATCTTCGAGGCGGTCGGGCTGGAGCGCGAGCTGATCGACGCGCACTTCACCGGCACCGCCTCGCGGATCGGCGGCGTCGGCGTCGAGGTGCTCGCGCAGGAGGCGCTCGAGCGCCACGCGCGCGCCTACATGCCCGCCCGCCCGCAGGCGGGCTCTCAGCTCTACGGCGACCTGCTGCCCGTAGGCGGCGTCTACTACTGGCGCCGCGACGGCGAGCGCCACATGTGGAACCCGGAGACGATCGCGCTCGTCCAGCACGCGGTGCGGTCGACCAACGGGGAGGTCGCGGCGGCGCTCGCGGGCGAGCGAGAGGCGCTGCAGAGCGTGCGCGGCAGCGCCGCGTTCGCGAAGTATCGCGAGTACGCGAAGGCGGTGAACGAGGACGCGGCCGCGAAGGCGACGCTGCGCGGCCTGCTCGCCTTCCGCGACGCGGAGACGGGCAGGCGGGCCATTCCAATCGATGAGGTCGAGCCGGCGAGTGAGATCGTGCGCCGCTTCTGCACCGGCGCGATGAGCCTCGGCTCGATCTCGCGCGAGGCGCACGAGACGCTCGCGATCGCGATGAACCGCCTCGGCGGCCGCTCGAACACCGGCGAGGGCGGCGAGGACCCCTCGCGCTTTACCCCCGACGCGAACGGCGACCGCCGCCGCTCCGCGATCAAGCAGGTCGCCTCCGGTCGCTTCGGCGTCACGATCCACTACCTCGTCAACGCCGACGAGCTGCAGATCAAGATGGCTCAGGGCGCGAAGCCGGGCGAGGGCGGCCAGCTGCCGGGGCACAAGGTCGACGAGTACATCGGCTCGATCCGCCACACGACCCCGGGCGTCGGCCTGATCTCGCCGCCGCCGCACCACGACATCTACTCGATCGAGGACCTGAAGCAGCTGATCTACGACCTGCGCTGCTCGAACCCGACCGCCCAGGTGTCGGTGAAGCTCGTCTCCGAGGTCGGCGTCGGCACGGTCGCCGCCGGCGTCTCGAAGGCGAACGCCGACAGGGTGCTGATCTCCGGCCACGACGGCGGCACCGGCGCCTCGCCGCTGTCCTCGATCCAGGCCGCGGGCGTGCCGTGGGAGATCGGGCTCGCCGAGACCCAGCAGACGCTCGTGCTCAACGACCTGCGCTCGCGGATCGTCGTCCAGACCGACGGCCAGCTGAAGACCGGCAGGGACGTCGTGATCGCGGCGATGCTCGGCGCCGACGAGATGGGCTTCTCGACCGCGCCGCTGATCGCGACCGGCTGCATCATGATGCGCGCCTGCCACCTGAACACCTGCCCGGTCGGGATCGCGACCCAGGACCCGGAGCTGCGCAAGCGCTTCCAGGGCAAGCCGGAGCACGTGATCAACTTCTTCTTCTTCGTCGCCGAGGAAGCGCGCGAGATCCTCGCCTCGCTCGGCCTGCGCTGCCTCGACGAGGCGATCGGCCGCGTCGACCTGCTCGCGCCCCAGCAGGCGATCGAGCACTGGAAGGCGCGCGGCGTCGACCTCACGCACGTGCTGACGCACATCGAGCTGCCCGGGGGCACGCCGCGCAGGCGTGTGGAACCGCCGCCCGCGGT
>JBAIYK010000083.1:0-11269 GCA_037915935.1 Solirubrobacterales bacterium
CGCCGAGCTCGACGGCCACCTCGAGGCGGTGGCAAGCGTCCCCGGCGCCCA
The DNA here is from genome assembly GCA_037915935.1 of Solirubrobacterales bacterium. Classification (GTDB taxonomy): domain Bacteria; phylum Actinomycetota; class Thermoleophilia; order Solirubrobacterales; family Solirubrobacteraceae; genus Palsa-744. The sequence goes on from JBAIYK010000083.1 coordinate 52, forward strand.
CCGCATCGGCGGGACGGCGACCGGCGCCGGCGCGACCTCGGTCGGTCGCGTCGTGCGGCTCGTCGAGAAGCCCGCGGAGCCGAAGAGCGACCTCGCGCTCGTCGGCGTCTACATGTTCACCGCCCAGATCCACGAGGCCGCGCGCGCGATCGAGCCCTCGCAGCGCGGCGAGCTCGAGATCACCGACGCGATCCAGCACCTCGTCGACGCCGGCATGCGCGTCGAGCCGCACATCGTGCAGGGCTGGTGGAAGGACACCGGACGCCTGCAGGACATGCTCGAAGCGAACCGCCTCATCCTCGACAATCTCGACGCCCACGTCGACGGCGAGCTGGTCGACTCGCAGGTCGAAGGCCGGGTCGTGATCGAGGCGGGCGCGAGGCTGGAGCACGCGACGGTGAGAGGACCGGCGATCATCGGCGCCAAGGCGCTCCTGCGCGACTGCTACATCGGCCCCTACACCGCGATCGGCGAGGGCTGCACCGTCGTCGGCGCCGAGGTCGAGCACTCGATCCTGCTCACCGGCGCCTCGGTCTGCGACCTCGACGGCCGGATGGAGTCCTCGCTGCTCGGCCGCAACGTAACGGTGCGGCGGGGACAGCGCCAGCCGCGCGCCTACCGGTTCCTCGTCGGCGACAACTCGGACATCTCGATCCTGTAGCGAGCTTCAGGTGCAGCGGCCCACACAGATGCCTCCCGCCGCGAGCTTTCCAAGCATGCCCCTCTTGGCGGGCTTCCCATACATGCCCCCCTCGGGGGGCTTCCCACGGTCGAGGGCGCGGGCGCTATGAGGGTCCTGATCGCCGGCGCGAACGGGATGCTCGGCCTCGACGTGATTCGCGCGGCCCAGCGCGCCGGCCATCAGCCGCTCGCGAGCGATCTGCCCGAGCTCGACATCACCGACGCCGCGGTCGTGAGCGAGGCGCTCCGCGACGCGCAGCCCGACGCGGTGCTCAACTGCGCCGCCTTCACCGATGTCGATGGCGCGCAGTCGCATCCGGATCAGGCGGCCGCGGTCAACGCCGCCGGCGCCGGCAACCTCGCGCGGGCGGCGGCGGACGCCGGCGTGCCGCTGCTGCACGTATCGACCGACTACGTCTTCGACGGACGCCCGCCGCTCGACGCCTCCGGGCGTCCGCGTCCCTATCTCGAGTCGGACCCGACCGGGCCGCTGTCCGTCTACGGGCGCACGAAGCTGGACGGCGAGCGGCTCGTGCTCGACGCCTCGGATGCGCACACGGTCGTGCGCACGGCGTGGCTGTTCGGTCTCGGCGGCAGGAACTTCGCGGCGACGATGCTGACGCTCGCGGACGAGCGCGAGCGCGTGCAGGTCGTCGACGACCAGATCGGCAGCCCGACCTGGACGGGTCATCTCGCGCCGGCCCTGATCGGCCTGCTCGAGCGCGAGGTGCGAGGTCTCGTGCACCTCGCCGGCGCCGGCGCTGTGTCCTGGAACGGCTTCGCGCGAGAGATCTTCAGGCAGGCGGGGCGGAGCTGCAGGGTCGAGGCGATCAGCAGCGCCGAGATGTCGAGGCCCGCTCCGCGCCCGGCGTGGTCGGTGCTCGAGACCGAGCGCGACGACGTGCTGCCGATTCCGGACTGGCGCGACGGGCTGGCGGGCTATCTCGCCGCGAGGGCTGGAATGGTGCGCGCATGAAACGCGCGCGCTGCCTCGTTGGTAGGGCTGGGATGATGCGCGCATGAGGATTCTCGTCTGCGGCGGCGCGGGCTTCATCGGCTCGCACTTCACTCGCATCCGCGTGCGCGAGCACGGCGACGAGGCGCTCGTGCTCGACAAGCTCACCTACGCCGGGCGCAGGGAGAACCTGCGCGACCTCGAGGGCGAAGGGATGACCTTCGTGCAGGGCGCGATCGAGGATCCCGCCGCCGTCCGCGCCGCGATCGACGACGGCCAGGTGGAGGCGATCGTCAACTTCGCCGCCGAGACGCACGTCGACCGCTCGATCTCCTCCTCCGAGGACTTCGTCAAGACCAACCTGCTCGGCACGAGCGTGCTGCTCGATGTCGCGCTCGCCCACGATCTGCGTTACGTCCACGTGTCCACCGACGAGGTCTACGGCTCGATCGAGGATGGCACCTTCACCGAGGAGTCGCCGCTGAGACCCTCATCGCCCTACTCGGCGAGCAAGGCGGGCGCCGACCTGCTCGTGCAGAGCTACGCGCGCACGCATGGCCTGAAGGCGGCGATCGTGCGCGGCTCCAACAACTACGGTCCCTACCAGTACCCTGAGAAGCTGATCCCGCTGATGGTCCTGAACGCGCTCCACGGCGAGCCGCTGCCCGTCTACGGCGACGGGCTGCAGGTGCGCAACTGGATCCACGTGACCGACTTCGCGCGGGCGATCGGATGCGTGCTGCAGCGCGGCGAGCCTGGAGAGGTCTACAACGCCGGCGGTCCCGACGAGTGCGCGAACATCGAGGTCGTGAAGCGGATCGTCGCGCTCACCGGGGCGAGCGAGGACCTGATCGAGCACGTCACCGACAGGCTCGCCCACGATCGTCGCTACTCGCTCTCCTCGCAGCGCGTGAGGGAGCTCGGCTGGGAGCCGCGCGTGCGCTTCGCCGAGGGCATCGGCTCGACGGTGCGGTGGTACAGGGAGAACGCCTGGTGGTGGGAGCCGATCAGGTCCGGCGAGTACCGCGACTACTACGAGCGTCAGTACGGCCGCGCGCTCAGCTGAGCGCCGCTCTCGCTCGCTCGCGCGAGACCCCGCGAAGCAGTTGGCTCGACCGCGCAGCGCCTGCGCTCAGTCGAGCGCCGCGATCTTCCAGCGCCCGCCTTCCTTCACGAAGGAGAGCGTGCGCACCCTTTCCTTGCCCGACCAGGTGCTCTTCACCTTCGCGGTCGCCTTCGCGCCCTGCACGGAGATCGATTCGACCGTGAGGCTGAAGGTGTCGATCTCGCGCAGCTGGCCTTCGAGCGCCTGCTTGCAGCCCTTGCCGCCCGCCTCGACTCTCTTGACGACGCTTGCCGCGAGGTCGCGGCCGCAGACCTTGTCCGCTTTCGCGGCCGTCGCGTCGCTTTGCAGGTTGGCGATCGTCTGCGCGACGTGCTGGCTTTCGCCTTTGTAGCCGCCGGTCGACGAGGCTTCTCCACAGGCAGAGAGGCCGAGCGCGGTGCAGAGCGCCGCGAGCGCCAGGAGGATCGCTCTCGTCCGAGTCGTCATCTCGAGCTGCGCCTCAGGTTATGCGAGATCGAGCGAGCGGAGCAGTCTGGCCGGTCTACGAGCCGGCGGGCGGATTCTGGCCGGTCGCGCGGGGGCGCCTCCACGCGACCGGCCGCTCGCCCTCGCCTCAGACCTGAAGCACCGCCGGCTGCACGATCTGGTCGCGCTCGTCCCGGCGTCGGAACCCGAGCCGGGCCGAGATCCGATCCGCCGTCGCGACGAGATGCGGGCCGAGCGCGCCGACGAGCTCTTCGAGCGGGATCATCGAGGCGTGCGCCGCCATGTTGACCGCGGCGATCACTTCTCCGCTCTCGCTGCGCACCGGCGCTGCGATCGCGTGCAGCTCGGGAGCGAGCTCTTCGTCGTTGACGGCGAAGCTCTCCTCGCGCACCTGCTCGAGCTCGGCGCGCAGCGCCTTCTTGCTCGTGATCGTGTTCGGGCCGTGCTTGCTCAGCTGCATCTTGCCGATCAGCTCACGCTGATCCTCCTCGGGCAGATAGGCGAGCAGCACCTTTCCCATCGCGGTGCAGTAGGCCGGCAGTCGCGACCCGGGGCGCAGGTTGAGATCGATCTTGCTCTGGCCGCGCCTGAAGCTGCGCGCGCGGTCGACGTAGAGGATCTCCTCCCCGTCGAGGATCGCGAGGTTGACGGTGTAGGAGGTCTGCTGCCGCAGCTCTTCGAGATACGCGTGGGAGTGCTCCCGCAGACCGGTCGAGGCGAGCGCGGACATGCCGAGATCGGTGACGCGCAGCCCGAGCCGGTACTTGCGCGAGGCGCCCTGCTCGAGATACCCGAGTGCGACCAGCGTGATCACGTAGCGGTGCGTCGTGCTGCGACTCATCCCAAGCTCGTCCGCGATGTCCGCGATGCCGAGCACGGGCCGCTCCGGGCTGAAGCAGCCGAGGATCGCCAGTCCACGCTCGAGCGACTGCGAGTAACGCGGCTCTCGCAGGCTCGGCACCGACCATAATTCTTCGCCGTCGATCCCGCGACGCTTGAGAGGTTTAGAGCTCATTCTTGGCATCTGTCTGGGCCCTCATCCTTTAGGTGCTGAGGCTCCATCAGTGGAGTCCTGGCTCGCTGCAATTTGCCGTAGCGGCGGGAGCCAAAACGGTTATGCAGTTCGACGTGGGCGATTATAGTCACGCCGCGATCAGGTTTTCCGGTCGCGCATCCGAGTCGAAGGGGCGGGCGACCGCTGCGCGCGGGAAACGACCACCGTGCCTAGGCAGTCGAATGTGGCTTGTCGATGCGGTGATTCGGGGGATGAGCGGGCTCGGCGAGCGGTCCTTGGGCGCGTCAATGCCTCCCCCGGTGATCCTGGTGAAAATAGTGGAGAATCGACTAATCGAACGATGAGCGATGTTGCTTGAGCCGCTGGATCTCGGCGCCTGCCGGTTGCGCAACCGCATCGTGATGTCTCCTATGAGCCAGCGCGCCGCGACCTCCGCGGGGATGCCGACCGACTGGCATCTCGTCCACTACGGCTCCCGCGCAGTCGGTGGCTGCGGGCTCGTTCTCGTCGAGGACACTGCGGTCCACCCTCTCGGCCGCACCGGCGCGGCCTCGCTCGGCCTCTACGATCGGCGGCAGGCGGACGCGCTCGCCCGGATCGTGCGCTTCTGCCAGGAGCAGGGCGCCGCCGTCGGCATCCAGCTCGCCCACGCCGGGCGCAAGGCGCTGAGCGAGACGCGCGGTGGCGAGGATGCGATCGGCGCGAGCGCCGATCCGTTCGCTCCCGGCTGGAGCGCGCCGCTGGCAGCCGACGAGCGCGCGATCGCCGATGTCGTCGACTGCTTCGCAGCTGCGACGCGGCTCGCCCTGTCCGCGGGCTTCGACGCGGTCGAGGTGCATGCAGGGCACGGCTTCCTGCTGCATCAGTTCCTCTCGCCGCTCGTCAACCGTCGCGAGGACCGCTACGGCGGCTCCGCGGAGGGCCGCGCGAGGCTGCTGCTGCAGGTCGTCGAGGCCGTGCGGGCGAGCTGGCCGCCTGAGCGGCCCCTGCTCGTGCGGCTGCCCGCGGGCGATGGCGCGCAGGGGGGCGCGAGCGTCGCGGAGATGGTGGAGGTCGCGAGGCGCTGTTACGAGCGCGGCGCGGATCTGATCGACATCTCGGGCGGCTCGCCCCTGTTCCGCGGCGAGCCGGTGCAGCCGCAGGCGATGCTCGACCTCGCGCTCGCGCTGAACGAAGATCCGGACCACCCGATTCGAACCGCGATCGGCGGCGGGATCGACAACGGCGCCTCGGCCGAGCGGCTGCTGCGGGACGCCCGCGCGACGCTCGTGACCGTCGGCCGGCCGCTGCTGCGCAACCCCTACTGGGCGCTCGCGGCCGCCGAGCAGCTGCAGGCGGCGGCGACGCCGGGGTGACGCTCTCTCACGCTGCGGGGGCGGGGCCGCCTGGCCTCGAGGCGCCTGCGCGCTATTCGATCCCCTCGACGAGGTCCGCAAGCGAACGCAGCTGCAGACCCTCGGCGAGGATGATCATCGTGTCGAGCCGCGGCGAGCGCAGGCAGCGCTCCAGCAGGCTCACCTCGGTGCGATGAAGGTTGCACGCTCTTGCGAGCGTCTCCTGCGAAACGCCCGCCCGCTCCCGCAGTAGGCGAAGGTTCGTGGCGAAACGACGTCGGATCTGCTCAGCGGGCATCGCCTGCTCGGAGTCCGCGCCGCTCATGAAGGCAACTGTCGCAGAGCGCGGACGAAATGTCTACAGACTTCCGTCTGTCTCATCTGCTGCGATAGTTGGACTATTGCCGACGATCGTGGGAGTGGCAGAGCCATTTACGCATCCGATCGATCCTGGTATGGTCGCAGAAACGAATATTGGACCGATGGATGGAACTTCGGTCGGGCTGCTCCTTGAGCGTCGCCCTCACCTCTCCAGCGGCGCTCAAGGAGGCCCCGGCGTGTGACACTCCTCTTCCACGCGCCGAGGCTTCGCCGGGGGCCGTGGCCTGCGCCGGCAGCGGGCCACGGCCCCATCACGGCGGCGTCGCCGAGGGGGACGGCGACGCCGCAGCGAGGCTCGCTACTGTGCGCCGGTGCGAGAGAGCCTGCGATCGCTGAGCGCGGAGGTGAGCGCGTGCAGACGCTGCCCACGGCTCGTCGCCTGGCGCGAGCAGGTGGGCAGAGAGCGCAGGGCTGCGTACAGGCAGGAAACCTACTGGGCGCGGCCGCTACCCGGATTCGGCGACCCGCGCGCGAGGATCGTCCTGCTCGGGCTCGCGCCCGCCGCCCACGGCGGCAACCGCACCGGGCGCATCTTCACCGGCGATCGCTCCGGAGACTTCCTGTTCGCTTCGCTTTGGCGGGTCGGGCTCGCGAGCCAGCCGACCTCCGTCGCCCGCGGCGATGGCCTGCGGCTCTTCGATACGTGGGTGACCGCCGCCGTCCGCTGCGCGCCGCCGGCGAACAGGCCGACGGGGCAGGAGCGGGACAGATGCCTGCCCTGGAGCGTGCGCGAGCTCTCGTTGCTGCCGCAGGCGCGGGTGATCGTCTGCCTTGGCGCCTTCGCCTGGGATGCGGCGCTGCGCCTGCGCGCTGCGCTCGACGCCGATGCGCCGCGTCTGCGCACACCCCGGCCTGCGTTCGCCCACGGCGCGGTCGCCGAGGCGCAGAGCCTTACGCTGATCGGCTGCTACCACCCGAGTCAGCAGAACACGTTCACGGGCAGGCTGACCGAGCCGATGATCGACTCGGTGCTCTGCAAGGCGCGCGAGCTCTCCGGCCTGCCCGCCTCGGCTCCGCCGCGTTGAAGCGGCGCTAGCCTCGTCTCGGTGAGCGGCAAGCGGACAGGTCTGGCGGCGAGCGGCAGCGAGACCGATCCGCTCGCCCTGTTCAGCGAGCCGGTGCGAGCGTGGTTCACCGGCGCGTTCGAGCGCCCGACGCCGGCGCAGGCGCAGGCATGGCCGGCGATCGCGCGCGGGGAGCACGTCCTGCTTTGTGCGCCGACCGGCTCTGGCAAGACGCTTGCGGCGTTCCTGTGGGCGATCGACAGGCTTGGCAAGCGCAGCGCTCCAGGCTCGCCCCAGGGCACGCGCCTGCTCTACGTCTCGCCGCTGAAGGCGCTCTCCTACGACGTCGAGCGGAATCTGAGGACGCCGCTGCGGGGGATCGGCGCGGAGCTCTCGGTCGCGATCAGGACCGGCGACACGCCGCAGCGCGAGCGCGCCGCGATGGCGCGGCGTCCCCCGGACGTCCTGATCACGACGCCTGAGTCTCTGTTCCTCATCCTCACCTCCCAGGCGAAGCAGATGCTGAGCGAGGTCGAGACCGTGATCCTCGACGAGATCCACGCGGTCGCCTCGACGAAGCGCGGCGCCCACCTCGCGCTCACGCTCGAGCGGCTGCAGGCGCTGAGCGGCCGCGAGCCGCAGCGGATCGGGCTCTCGGCGACCCAGCGGCCGCTGGATGAGGTGGCGCGCTTCCTCGTCGGCCCGCGGCGGACATGCACGATCCTCGACGCGGGCGCGCGCAAGCCGCTCGACCTCCAGATCGCAGTGCCGGTCGAGTCGATGACATCGCCTGGGCAGGGACCGACGAGTGGGCTGCTCGCGCCCACCGACCCGCTGCAGCCGGTCCCCGGCGGGGAGTCTTTGCGCAACTCGATCTGGCCTGCGATCTATCCGCGGCTGCTGCAGCTCGTGCAGCAGCACCGCTCGACGATCGTGTTCGTGAACAGCAGGAGGACCGCCGAGCGGGTCGCGATGCGCCTCAACGAGCTCGCCGGGGAGCGCGAGATCGCGCGCGCCCACCACGGGTCGCTATCGCGCGAGGAGCGGACGCTCGTCGAGGAGCAGCTGAAGGCAGGCGAGCTGCCCTGCCTCGTCGCGACGTCGAGCCTCGAGCTCGGGATCGACATGGGCGCGGTCGACCTCGTCGTCCAGATCTCCTCGCCGAAGTCCGTCGCCGCGGGACTGCAGCGGATCGGGCGCGCGGGGCACTCCGTCGGCGAGCCCTCGAAGGGACGCATCTTCCCACGCTTCCGCGGCGACCTGCTCGAGTGCGCGGTGCTCGTGAAGGGCATGCGCGAGGGGGCGATCGAGCCGACCGTCGTGCCGCGGAACCCGCTCGACGTGCTCGCTCAGCAGATCGTCGCGACCGCGGCGGCGGAGGGCGAGGTGAGCGTGCAGGAGCTGCACCGGCGGGCACAGCTCACCTGGAGCTATGCGGAGCTCTCGCGCGCGCAGCTCGAGAACGTGCTCGACATGCTCGACGGGCGCTACCCCTCGAGCGAGTTCGCGGAGCTGCGGCCGCGGATCGTCTGGGACCGCGTGCGTGGGCTGATCACGCCGCGTCAGGGCGCGCAGCGGCTGTCGGTCACGAACGCCGGCACGATCCCCGACCGCGGCCTCTACCTCGTCACGCTGCCCGACGGGCGCAGGGTCGGCGAGCTCGACGAGGAGATGGTCTACGAGGCGCGCCCCGGCCAGGCGTTCCTGCTCGGCGCCTCGACCTGGCGGATCGAGGAGATCGGACGCGACAGGGTGATCGTCACGCCCGCGCCCGGCGCGCCTGGGGCGGTCCCGTTCTGGAAGGGGGATGGCGTCGGCCGCCCGAAGGAGCTCGGCGAGGCGATCGGCGCCTTCTCGCGCTGGGCGATCGACCAGCCGGCGGAGATCCTCGAGCGGGAGTACGACCTGGACCCGCGCGCCGCGGAGAACCTGCTGCAGCTGCTGCGCGAGCAGCGCGCCGCGACCGGGGCGATCCCGAGCGAGCGCACGATCGTGGTCGAGCGCTTCCGCGACGAGATCGGCGACTGGCGGCTGTGCCTGCTCTCGCCCTACGGCTCGCGCATCCACACCGCCTGGAGCCTCGCGCTCTCGGCGAAGATCCGCCTCGCGCTCGGGCTCGAGTGCGACGCGATCGCCTCCGACGATGGCATCGTCCTGCACCTGCCCGACAGCGACGAGCCGCCGCGCGCCGAGCTCGCCCTGATCGAGCAGGAGGAGCTCGAGGACCTGATCGTCGGCGAGCTCTCAGGCTCGGCGCTGTTCGGGGCGCGCTTCCGCGAGAGCGCCGCGCGCGCGTTGTTGATCCCGCGCGCGCTCCCAGGCAGGCGCACGCCGCTGTGGCAGCAGCGGCTGAAGGCGCAGTCGCTGCTGCAGGTCGCGCAGCGCTACAGCCAGTTCCCGATCGTGCTCGAGACCTACAGGGAGTGCCTGCGCGACGTGCTCGACCTGCAGGGGCTGCGGGAGGTGCTCGCGAGGGTCGATCGCCGCGAGATCGCCCTCCTCGAGGTCGAGACGCCGACCGCCTCGCCCTTCGCCGCCTCGCTGCTGTTCGACTTCCTCGCGACCCACATGTACGAGGGGGACACCTCAAGCGCCGAGCGCAGGGCGGCCGCGCTCTCGCTCGACAGGGAGCTGCTGCGCGAGCTGCTCGGCCAGGAGGAGCTGCGCGAGCTGATCGACCCGGGAGCGCTGAATGAGGTCGAGGCGAGCCTGCAGGGCCTCGCGTCCAATCAGCGCGTGCGCAGCGTCGACGAGCTGCACGACCTGCTGCGACGGGTCGGCGATCTCACTATCGAGGAGGTGGGCAGGCGCGTCGGCGAGGCGCTCGATCCAAAGGCGGCGCTCGCGAGCCTGCGCCGCGACCGGCGGGCGCTGCCCCTGCGCGTCGGCGGAGAGCAGCGCTGGATCGACGCCGCCGATGCCGGGCTCTACCGCGACGCGCTCGGCGCGGCCCCGCCAGGCGGACTGCCAGCCGCATTTCTCGAGCCGCGCGACGACGCGCTGCAGGCACTGCTGCGCCGCTACGCGGCCTGCAACGGCCCCTTCGGCAGCGCGGCGCCCGCGCGGCGCTACCGCCTCGGGATCGCGGTCGTCGAGGGCGCGCTGAGCGCGCTGCAGGCCGACGGGCAGCTCGTGCGCGGCGAGCTGCGCCCTGGCGGCGTGCGTGGCGAGCGCGAGTGGTGCGAGATCAACGTGTTGCGGCGCCTGCGGCGCGCCTCGCTTGCGGCGCTGCGCAAGGAGATCGAGCCCGTCGACGCGCGCGCCTTCGCCGCCTTCCAGGTCGCCTGGCAGGGGCTCGACGCCCAGCGCGCGGCTGGCCGAAACGGGGATGCTGGCCGAAACGGGGATGTGAGCGTGAGCGAGCGTCTCCCAGCTTCGGCGGGGGTCGAGCGGCTGCGGGAGGCGCTCGTCTGCCTCCAGGGCCTGCCGCTCACCGCATCCACCTGGGAGCGCGACGTGCTGCCGCGGCGCCTCGGCGCCTACTCGCCCGCGTGGCTCGATGCGCTCTGCTCGAGCGGGGAGGTGGTCTGGGTCGGCGCCGGCTCGCTCGGCCGCTCCGACGGCCGGGTCGCGCTCTACTTCCGCGAGGACGCGAGCGCGCTCGGCCCGCCGCCTGGACGATCGCCGCTGCGAGACGACCGGCTGCATGCGGAGATCTTGGAGCGCCTTTCTCGTGGCGCCTGCTTCTTCTCCGATCTGCTCTGCGAGCTCGACGCGGGGAGCCCGCAGGAGATCGAGCAGGCGCTGTGGGACCTCGTATGGGCGGGAGCGGTGAGCAACGACTCCTTCGCGGTGCTGCGGGCGGGCCGCCTCGCGCCCGCCTCGGCCGCGCGCGAGGGCGCTCTCCACGCGAGGCGCTCCGGCAGCCGCTTCTCCGCGCGCCGCCGCGCGAGCGCCGCTGCGCATCCGCCTGGCCGCTGGTCGCTGACGGACGCCCTGTTCGAGGGCGCCTTCGCGAACGATCCCGTCGCGCGGAGACGGGCGCAGGCGGAGCTGCTGCTAGAGCGCTACGGCGTGCTGACGCGGGAGCTCGTGCTGAGCGAGGGCGTCGAGGGCGGCTTCGCCGCGCTCTACGACGAGCTCAGCCGCCTCGAGACGATCGGCGTAGCGCGGCGCGGCTACTTCGTCGAGGGCCTCGGCGGCGCTCAGTTCGCTCTGCCTGGCGCCGTCGAGCGGCTGCGCGACCTGCGCGTCGAGCAGCCCGAGGCGCCGGCGGGCGCAGCTCACGAGGAAGAAGAGCCCACCCGCGCCACCCGCCGCGCCCGTGCGGTCGTGCTCGCCGCGACCGATCCCGCT
>JBAIYK010000022.1:0-6863 GCA_037915935.1 Solirubrobacterales bacterium
GCGCGCGCGTTGTGCTGCGACCCCGAGCTGCGGCCGCGCGAGCCGCCACAGCCGCAGAGCAGCGCCGCCGCGAGCAGCGCGCAGAGCGTCGCGATGAAGAGCGGTGGGCGGGCTGCTCGCAAGCGGCGGCGAGCATAACGTGCCCGCAACTCTCTCGCCGGCCCGATGTTGTGCTCGCGTTAGGATCGAGCACGGCGGCATTGGAGGCGGCCGGCTGCAGCAGTCGAACAGAGAGAACGGATGAGCCCGCGGACGCGTCTGAGAGCCACGGCGGCGCTGGTGATGGCCGCGACAGCGACCGTCGCGCCGGCGGCGGCCGCAGCGCCACACGCGCATCATTCGCGGACGCACGCCAGGCGGCACAGGCAGCACAAGCCGCCGACCATCTGCCCTGGCGCCCGCCTGCCGCAGGTGACGGTCTCGCCGCTGCCGGGCACGCCCGACGCCTCCCCGCAGACGCAGGTCAGCTTCCTCGGCGCGAAGGCGGGTCAGCTGCGGTCGATCTCCGTGATCGGCTCCCAGAGCGGCCGGCACACCGGCGCGCTGCGCTCCTACGCGGCCGCCGCCGGCGCGAGCTTCCTGCCGAGCGCGCCCTTCGCCGAAGGGGAGCGCGTCACCGTCTGCGCGACGGTCGCGACGACGGGCGGCCCGCGCCGCGTCGCGACGAGCTTCCTCGTCGCGAGCCCGGCGAAGCTCGACTACCAGGCGCCCTTCGAAGCGCCCGGCACCCGCGGCGACGCCCAGGCCTACCACTCGACCGACGTGAAACCGCCGAAGGTGAGCATCATCCACGCGGCCGAAGCGAGCTCTGCGCCCGGCTACGTCCTCGCGACGCCGTACGCGGGCCCCGCCGAACACGGCGCGATGATCTTCGAAAGCTCGGGCAGGCTGATCTGGTTCCACCGCCCGCCGAACCCGAACTGGGGAATCGCGAACCTGAGCGTGCAGGAGTGGGCGGGGCACGAAGACCTCGTCTGGTGGCAGGGGCAGATCAACACCTACGGCTTCGGTCAGGGGGAAGACGTGATCGCCAACGACGCCTACGAACAGGTCGCGCGAGTGAGGGGCGGCAACGGCCTGCAGGCCGACCTGCACGACGCCGCGCTCACTGCATCGGGCGCCGCGTTCCTCACCGTCTACTATCCGGTCCACGTGCGCGTTCCGTCCTCCGGCGCGGGCGGCTCGACCGCCGCGCGGCGCCCGTCAGGCGCGAGCGGATCGTCGGACGCGTCGCGCAGCATCGTCGTGCTCGACTGCGCCGTCCAGGAGATCGATGTGAGCACCGGCCTCGTGATGTGGGAATGGCATAGCCTTGGCCACGTGCCGTTGGGCGAATCGCGCTCGCGGGCGCCGCGGAGCGGCCCCTACGACTACTTCCACCTCGGCTCGCTGCAGCAGCTTCCGAACGGCGACCTGCTGATCGCCGCGCGCAACGCCTCCGCGGTCTACGACGTCCGCTTCCACAGCGGCCGCGTCGCCTGGCGGCTCGGCGGCCGTCGCAGCAGCTTCGAGCTCGGTCCGGGCGTGCAGCTCGTCGCGCCCGAAGAGGCGCAGATGCTGCCGGGCGAACGGCTCGCGATCTACGACGGCGGCGCCGCGAGAGGCTCGGCGCCGCGCGGCGTGATCGTGCAGCTCGAACCCTCCGCGAAGACCGCGAGCCTCGCCCCCGGCGGCGAGCTGCGCGCCGACGGCGGCGGGCCGCGCAACGTCGGCGAGGGAGGCCTGCAGGCGCTGCCGGGCGGGGGCTCGCTGGTCGGCTGGGGCGGCCTGCCGGGATTCACGGAATTCGGTCCCGAAGGCGCCGTCGTCTACGAAGCGCGCTTCCCCCACAGCGAGGTCGGCTACCGCGTCCGCCGCGCGCCCTGGCAGGGCACGCCCGCGGCGCCGCCGAACGTCGTCGCGAGCACGAACGCGACGAGCACGACCGTGTACGCGAGCTGGAACGGGGCGACGGGCGTGAGCGCCTGGCGGCTGCTCGCGGGCGCGTCCCCGGCGGCGCTCGAGCCCGTCGCGACCGCGCCCGTCAGCGGCTTCGAGACCGCGATCTCCACCCAGCCCTCCGCCTACGTGCAGGCGCAGGCGCTCGGGCCCGCCGGCGAAGTGCTCTCGGAATCGAAGACGATCGCGGGGGGCGGATGAGCGCCTCGACGCGCCGGCTGCGGCGCGGCCTGCTCTGGGGGGCGCTCGCGATCGCGCTGCTGAGCGGCGGCGCGCTCGCCTTCGCCAGCCGGCGGATCGCGACCGAGCAGACCGCCTACAGCGGGCCGAGCGCGTCGCGCTGCGTGCCCGCACAGATCAACCGCTCCGACGTGCTCCCGCATACGAGCCTCGCGGTCGCGCCGCTGCCGGGCTCCTACGACGCGATGCCGCAGACGCAGATCAGCCTGCTCGGCGCGCCGGCGCGCGAGATCGAAGACGTGAGCGCGACCGGCTCGATCAGCGGCGGGCATTCGGGTCGCCTGCAGCCCTACTCGCAGGGCGACGGCGCGAGCTTCGTCCCCGACCAGCCCTTCCGCGCCGGGGAGCAGGTGACCGTGCGCGGCCGCCTGCACAGCGGCCAGCGCAGCGTGCCCTTCGCCTACAGCTTCCAGGTCGCCTACCCCGACCCGATTCCCGTGAAAAAGAACCTCAGCAAACCGCGCGCCACCCCGCCCGCGGGCAGCGTGCAGATCTTCCACTCCGCGCCCGAACTGGAAGCGCCCGCGGTCGACGTGAGCACCGACTCCGGCGCGGCGCCGGGAGACATCTTCCTCGCCCCCTACTCGGGCCCTGGGCGCAACGGCCCGACGATCCTCGACCAGCGCGGCCAGCTCGTCTGGATGGACCCGCTGCCAGGGGAAATGAAGGCGACGAACCTGCAGGTCGAGAGCTACGAAGGCAAGCCCGTGCTCACCTGGTGGCAGGGCTACATCCCCGAACAGGGATTCGGAGAGGGAGAAGAGATCGTCGCGAACACCGCCTACGAACAGTTCCTTCACATCAAGGCCGGCAACGGCAACCTCGCCGACCTGCACGACTTCCACCTCGAGCCGAACCACACCGCGCTGCTCACGGTGTTCAGGACGATCCACTGCGACCTCAGCTCGGTGAACGGCCCCCGCGACGCCGGCGTGACGGACACCTCCTTCCAGGAAATCGACGTGAAGACGGGGCTCGTGCGGCGCGAGTGGACGGGGGTCGACCACGTCGCGCTCGCCGAGTCGGAGGCCTCGCCGCTCAAAGCCTCGGCCGAATGGCCCTTCGACTACTTCCACGTGAACTCGATCGACCCGCTGGGCAACGGCGAGACGCTCATCTCCGCGCGCAACACGTGGGGCCTCTACTACCTCGACGACAGGACAGGTCAGATCGTGCTGCGCGTCGGCGGCAAGAGCAGCGAAGTGAAGATGGGCTCAGGCGCCGAAACGGCCTATCAGCACGACGCGACGATGCTGGGCAACGGCGACGTGAGCATCTTCGACAACGGCGGCGTGCCGATGGTGCATCCCACCTCACGCGGGCTGATCGTCTCGATCGACGGCGAAGCGAAGACCGACTCGGTCGTCCAGGAACTGAAGCTGCCGGAACGGGTCGAAGGCGGCAGCCAGGGCAACGTGCAGCAGCTGGGCGACGGCGACTGGTTCGTGGGCTGGGGGCAGGCCCCCCACTACAGCGAGTTCGACTCCTCCGGGCGGCTGATCTACGACGCCCACATGTGGGCGGTGCCGAAAGAATTCGAAACGGAGTCCTACAGGGCCTACACGTTCGAATGGAAAGCGGATCCCCCCTGGCCGCCGGCGATCGCCGCGCAGCGCAGCAGCGGCGGCGTCGAAGCGTGGGCGAGCTGGAACGGCGCGACTGAAGTCGCGAGCTGGCGGCTGCTCGGCGGCGGCGCCCCAGGCGAGCTGACGCCGCTTGCGACCGTGCCGAGCAGCGGCTTCGAGACCGCGATCCACGCGAAGGCGGAGCCCTACCTGTCGGTGCAGGCGCTGAACGGCGCCGGCGACGTGATCGGCAACTCGAAGACGATCAGCCCAGGCGGCTGAGCCCCATCGCGCCGCTCATCCGCGCGGGCGTCCCAGCGGAGTGCGAAGCGCGTCAGCCCGCCGGTATCAGGTCTGCGAGCGCGGCGAGCGCGTCCCTCAGCACCGCCTCGGCGGGCTGCTCGGCGTCGATCGTCCTGATCCGCTGCGGCTCGCTCTGCGCGAGCGCCTCGTAGGCGGCGGCGACGGCGGCGAAGAAGCGGCCGTCCTCGCGCTCGAGCCGGTCGGGCTGCTCGCCGCGGCCGTCCTGGCGGGCGCGCCCGGCCTGCGGGGAGATCCGCAACAGCAGCGTGCGGTCGGGGATCAGGCCGCCCGTCGCGAACAGGTTGATCTCGCGCACCTGCTGCACGCCGAGCTCGCGGCCGGCGCCCTGGTAGGCGAGCGAGGAGTCGAGGAAGCGATCGAGCAGCACGAGCTCGCCCTGTCCGAGCGCGGGCAGCACCCGCTCGCCGATCAGCTGCGCCCTCGCGGCGGCGTAGAGCAGCGCCTCGGCGCGCGCGCTCACGTGCAGAGCCGGGTCCTTCACGAGCTCGCGGATGCGCTCGGAGACCGTCACCCCGCCGGGCTCGCGCAGGCACACGACGCGCACGCCGCGGCGGGCGATCTCCTCCGCGAGCGCGGCCGCGAGCGTGCTCTTGCCCGCGCCGTCGAGGCCCTCGATCGTGATCAGCCGCCCTCTTGCCATCGGCGAGCGCACGCTAGCGCGGACGCGGGACGGCCTCCCTCTACGATGCCTCTCGATGGCCGCGACGGTCACGCTGCCCGGAACCGAGTCCCAGCCGCACGCGGCGGCGGTGCTCGGACCTGCGCTGCCGCCCGCGGGGTCCCCCTCGCACGCCTACCTCTTCCACGGGCCGCGGGGCAGCGGCAAGCGCGCCGCGGCGAGGGCGTTCGCGAGCGTGCTGCTCTCCGACGGCGCTGACCTACAGGCCGCCGGCGCTGACATGCACGCTGCCGACGCGGCCGCCGGCGTCGGCATGCAGGCCACCGGCGCCAACGCGCGCGTCGCCGAGCGGGTCGCGAACGAGACCCATCCAGACCTCACCTGGGTGCGGCCGAGCGGCGCCGCGGAGATGCTCGTCGCCGACATCGACGAGCCGGTGGTCGCGGCAGCCACCCGCACCCCCTTCGAGGCCCGCCGCAGGGTGTTCGTGATCGAGGGCGCCGACACGATGAACGACCGTGCCGCGAACAGGCTGCTGAAGACGCTCGAGGAGCCGCCCGCGTTCGTCCACCTCATCCTCCTTGCGGACCGCGCAGAGGACGTGCTGCCGACGATCGTCTCGCGCTGCCAGCTCGTGCGCTTCGATCCGCTGCCGCCGGCGGCGATCGAGCGGCTGCTGGCCGACGAGGCGGACTCCTCGCCCGCCCAGCCGCAGACGCTCGCGGCCTGCGCGCGGCTCGCGCTCGGCGACGCGGAGCTCGCCGCGCGCCTGCGGGGATCGGAGGGCGAGCGGCTGCGCGCGGCTGCCCGCATGCTCGTGCAGGCCGTCTTCGGCGGTCGCGGACGCAGCAGCGACGGCCCCGGCGGCAGTCGGCAGGTGGCCGCACGGCCGTGGGACGCGCTGCTTGGCGCCGCCGGGGCCGCGGGCGCGAGCGCCGCCGAGCAGGCGTCGGCCGCGGTGCAGGCGGAGCTCGAGCTACTGCCCGCGAAGGAGCGTCGCCGACGCGAACGCGAAGGCCTCGAAGCGGGGCGCAGGATCGAGCGCCGGCAGCGCACACAGGCCCTCGACGTCGGCCTGCGGCTCGTCGAGCTCTGGCTGCGCGACCTGCTCTGCCTCGCCGAGGGCGCTCCCGAGCTGGTCCACGCGCGCGACGAGACGGCCGCGCTGGAAGCCGACCTTGCCGCCCTGCAGGCGGAGGGCGCGGACCTCGGCAGGCTGCCGCGCGCGGTCGAACTGGTGGCCGAGACCCGCCTCAGCCTCGTCCAGAACGTCTCCGAGGAGCTCGCGCTCGAGGCGCTCTGCCACCGGCTGCAGACGGCGCTTGGCGCGTGACCGCGGCCGCTGCGGCACAGGCGGGGGCGTCGTCGCGGGCCGGCGCGTCGTCGCGGCGCCGTCCGCCAGTTCCCCGCGCTACGCCGCGATCGGCCCTAGGTTCGGCGTCAGGCCGTAGGTCTCGAAGGCGAGGAACTTCGAGAAGAGGCGGTTCTCGGGCCCGTGGAAGTCGGCGGAGCCGGTGCTCAGCAGCCCGCTCTGCTCACAGCGCTCGAACAGCAGCTGCGTCTGCTCGCGGGTGTGGGTGACGTAGAAGGTCTCGACGCCGTCGATCCCGAGCGCGACGAAGCGCTCGATCGAGTCGAGCACCTCCTCCGGATCTGAGACGTCCCAGAACGGGTGCGCCCAGACGGCGACGCCGCCGGCGTCGTGGATCGCCTCGATCGACTGAGCGACGGTCGGCGTCTGCCGCAGCCGGAACGCCGACTTGCCGTCGATCAGATAGGCCCTGATCAGGCCGCCGACGTCCTCGATTTCCTCCGCCGCGAGCCGGTCGGCGTTCGCCGCGCTCGCGAGCACCGCCCCTGCGAGGTGGGGGCGGCCGATCGGGCGGCCTTCTGCGATCCGCTGCTCGATCTCCGCTTCGTCGAGCTCGAAGCCGACCTCCTTCAGCGCGTCGCGCATGCGCAGCGTGCGGCGCTCGCGGTCGCCGAGGAAGTCATGCAGGCGGTCGGCGAACCGCTCGTCGCGATGGTCGACCAGGTAGCCGAGGATGTGCAGTTCGCGCGGCGTCGCCGCCTCCTCGTCCACCGCTGAGATCTCGACCGCCGGCACGACCCGCACCCCTTCCCGCTCGCCCGCCGCGAGCGCGTCGGAGACACCGGCGACGGTGTCGTGGTCGCTG
>JBAIYK010000057.1:0-2780 GCA_037915935.1 Solirubrobacterales bacterium
GACCGCACATGTGCGGTCCGGAGCCCTGCCGCATGCGGCATGGCCGGCAGGGCCGCATGCGGCCCTGCTCCAGGACCTTGCATGCAAGGTCCTGCCAGCCGGTGCATGCACCGGCTGGTCCCTAAGCATTTCAAGGCGCATGCGCCGGTCGGTCACAGAATCTCTGCGCTCGCAGGAGCCGACTCGCGCAGGCCGATGCGTTCGTGCAGGCGTCGCAGCGGCGCGGGCGCCCACCAGTTCCATCGGCCCATCAGCGCCATCAGCGCCGGCACGAGCAACGCTCTGACGACGGTCGCGTCGACCGCGACCGCGAGCGCGGCGCCGAGGCCGAGCTGCTTCGTGAAGAACAGCTCTGAGGTGACGAAGGCGCCGATCGCGACGCAGAAGAGCAGGGCGGCGGCGGTGACGATGCGGCCGGTGCGCTCGATCCCGAGCGCGATCGCCTCGCGGTTGCCGAGGCCGGCGTCGTGGGCCTCCTTGATGCGCGCGAGCACGAACACCTCGTAGTCGGTCGCGAGCGCGAAGGCGAGCACGAGCATGAGCACGAGGCTCGACTCTTCGAGGCCCCCAAGCGGCTGGAAGCCGAGCGGCCCGGAGAGGAAGCCCTGCTGGAAGATCAGCACCTGCAGCCCGACGGCGACGCTGACGCTGAGCGCGTTCATCAGCAAAGCCTTGATCGGGATCGCGACCGAGCCCGTCATCAGGAACAGGAAGAGCGCGGTGAGCGGCATGAGGATGAGCAGCGCGAGCGGGATCCGCGCCGCGATCGCGGACTTCTGATCGGCGAAGTACGCCGCCGCGCCGCCGACTAGCGCGCCGTGGGGCTGCGCGAGCGTGCGCAGGCGCGAAAGCAGTCGCTGCTGGGCGCTTGAGAAGGGAGAGCCATGCGGCAGCAGCTCGATCCGCCAGGTGCGACCGCGAAGGCGTGCGGGTGGGCCGCCGCTTGCGAGGGGGCCGGCGAGGCGCTCCGCGGCGGCGGCGAGGCGCTGCGCGTCGGCGCGCGAGCCCTTCAGCACGACGACGAACGCTTCCCCCGCGTTTGCGCTGAAGCGGGAGGCGAGCGCGTCTTCGACCGTCCGGCTTTCCGCACCGGCGGGCAGCATGTTGCCGCCGGGCGAGGCGAAGGCGAGGCTGAGCGCCGGTGTCGCCGCGGCGAGCAGCAGCAGAGCGCTTGCGAGCGCGACCGGCCCCGGGCGGCGCACGACGCCGTGGGCGATCCGCCACCAGCCGCCGGCCTGCGCCGGCCGTGCGGTGCGCGCCGCGCGCCGCTGCAGCCACGCGGGCGAGAGCGCGTCGATGCGCCTGCCGAGCACGATGAGCAGCGCGGGCAGCACGAGCAGGGCGATCGCGCCGTCGCAGAGCACGACGATGCCTCCGCCGACGCCCATCGAGTAGAGGAAGCGCAGCGGGAAGACGAGCAGGCTCGTCATCGCCGCGGCGACCGTGAGGCTGCTGAAGAGCACGGTCCGCCCGACGGTCTGCAGCGTGCGCTCGATCGCCTGCTGCGGGGTCGCGCCGCCCGCGAGCTCCTCGCGGTGGCGGTAGAGCACGAACAGGCTGTAGTCGATGCCGAGGCCGAGGCCCATGCCGCTGACGAGGTTGAGCGCGAACACCGACAGCGGCGCGAACTGGTCGACGACCCGCAGCGCGAGGAAGGTGACGAGGATCGCAAGGCCGCCGACGAGCGGCGGCAGCAGCGCGGCGATCAGGCCGCGGAAGAACCAGAACGAGAGCAGCAGCAGGACCGGCAGCGCGAGCAGCTCGGCGCGCGCGAGGCCCTCGATCGTGCGTTCGTTCAGTTCTTCGCTGAGCAGCGCCGGTCCGCCGAAGCGCACGCGCATCCCCGCGATGCGCGCCCTCTGCGGCGGCTGCGAGAGCGTGTTGCGCAGATACGATCGCGCCTGCGTCGCCTGCCTGTCGGTCGCGAACGCCGCGAGCACGATGCTCGCGCGCCCGTCGCGTGAAAGCAGCGCGCGCGAGCGGCTCGCCGGGTAGTCGAGCAGGCGCTGGAGCCCCGGCCTGCCGGACAGCTGCGCCGCGACCGTCCCGATCGCGCTCTGCGCGGCCGCGTCGGTTGGGATCTCGCGCCGGCCTTCGACGAGCGCGACGAGGTCGTAGTAGGGGGTCTGTCCCGTCGCCGCTCTGACGGTCGCGTTGACGCGTTCGTACGGCGCGCCCGGATCCTGGAAGTCCTGGCTGCTGCTGCGCAGCATCCCGGTGACCGGGGCGCCGAGAACCGCCGCGATTACGAACAGCGCGCCGGCGGCCGCGAGCACGCGCCGCGGTCGCCTGGTGGCAAGCTTCGACAGGAGCGGTGTCACGATCCGGGGCTGCTTTGCGGGTGAAGCTGCGCAGCGCTCACAACTCGCTGGATTCTTGCGATAACGATCGATATCTTCCCGCGTCGGCGACGAGCGCGCATGTGACATGCGGCACGCTGTCGTTCTTGATTGCGGTCGCTATCGGGTAGGGTGCCCGCCGATGAACGCGCAGGTGATGCACAAGCTGCAGGTCGCGAGGGCGCTGCTCGGCACGGGGATGATCGCGCCCTCGCGCCCTGACAGGGCCGCGCGGGCGATCGTCGCGCTGCGCCGCTGGGGGCCGACGCCGGCCGCCGCCTACACCGGCTCGGCGGCGCGCTACCCGGACCGCGCGGCGCTCGTCGACGAGCGCGGCGTGCTCACGTTCGCCGAGGTGCACCGGCGCACGAACGCGCTCGCGGCCGGACTGCGCGACGCGGGCGTGGGCGAAGGCTCAGGCGTGGCGATCATGTGCCGCAA
>JBAIYK010000007.1:0-8332 GCA_037915935.1 Solirubrobacterales bacterium
GGGACGACCGTCCGCGGAGGCCGCGCGTGCAGCGGCGCGCCGGCGGCATCGACGAGGCCCGTCTCCTCCTCGGTCGGCGGCGCCGCCTCCCGCGGGCCCGTGGTCGGTGGCTGGGCGCCAGGCGTCCCCGACCCTGGCGCGCTCGTGGCCGGCGCGTTCGAGCCCGGCGCGCCCGCCGCCGATCCACTCGAACCCGGCGCCGCGGAGCCTGGCGCACCAGCGCCCAACGCGCTCGTTGCCGGCGGGCCCTCGGCCGACGGACTCGAGCCTCCCGCGGTCTCGCTCACCGTCTCCACACGCCTCCCATCGTCGGCAGAGTATGGCTGAGCCGCAGGCGGCCGCCGGCGAGCGGCGGGCCGAGTCCGAGCGGCAGGCGGCGGCGTCCGAAGCGCAGGACGAGCAGGGCGTCAGCATCCTCTTCGTCGGCGACGTCGTCGGCGGCGTCGGCAGGCGCACGCTGCTCGACTGCCTGCAGGCGCTGCGCACCGATCAGGACTTCACGTTCGTCGTCGTCAACGCCGAGAACGCCGCCGGCGGGCTTGGCATCACGCCGAAGATCGCGCGCAGCATCTTCGCCGCGGGAGTCGACGTCATCACGCTCGGCAACCACGCCTACCATCGCCGCGAGGTCTACCCCTATCTCGACGAGGAGCCCAGGATCCTGCGGCCGGCGAACTACCTGCGCTGCCAGCCTGGGCACGGGACCTGCGTCGTCAAGAGCGCGGCGGGCGTGCGCCTCGGGGTCGTAAACCTCTCTGGCAACCTCTACGTCAACGCGGGCAGGCCGGCGTTCACCGAGATCGAGGCCGCGATCGGCGAGCTTGGCGAGGTCGACCACATCCTCGTCGACATGCACGCCGAGGCGAGCAGCGAGAAGGTCGGCCTCGGCTGGCACCTCGACGGCAGGGTCACCGCTGTCGTCGGCACGCACACGCACGTGCCGACCGCGGACGCGCGGGTGCTGCCGAGCGGCACCGCCTACATCACCGACGTCGGCATGACGGGGCCGCGCGGCGGCGTCATCGGCGTCAAGCGCGAGCAGGCGATCGCGTCGATGCTCACCCAGATGCCGACCCGGTTCGAGACCTCCGAGGAGGACCCGTGGATGAACGCGGTCCTCATCCGCAGCTCGCAGCCGCTCAAGGCGGACTCGATCGAGCAGATCCTCATGCCGCGGCCCTAGATCCCGAAGAACCCCGCGATCGCCGGCGCCACGTCCTTGATGCTCCAGGGCTGCGGCCCAGGCGTGTCCATCGCTTCCCCCGCGCCGCCGCCGGCACCCGCTGCACTTTCGCCCTTCGGACCCCCGCCCGCCGCTGTCACAAGCGGCTCCCCAGGCTGATCCAACCCACAAAGGATCAGCGGCGCGAGCGAGTCCTCGGCGCGCAGCGAGCCGTGGCTGCCGCCACCGATGTGGGCCTGGCCGCCCCAGTCGGCGAACTCCCAGCCGGAGGCGGCGGAGAGCAGGACGTCGCCGGAGGTTGGGCAGCTCAGCGCCTCGAAGAGGCGCGCAAGCGCGTCCGGATGCGACCCGCTCGTAAGCACGCCGTCCTGCGCCTTCACCCCAACGCAGGCGAGCTCCCCCTCCACGCTCCAGCGGCGCCCGCGCAGGTCCACCAGGTCGCCGCCGGGCGCGAAGCGCAGCTCGCCCTTGCGCGTCCTCAGCGCGCCCTCGCGCGGCGCGCCGGCCGCGTCGCGCTCCAGCCACGCCGCCAGCTCCACGCCATCGAGCGCCAGCGCGTCGCGCACGATCGCCGGACGCAGCGCGTCGCGCTGCTCTTCCTCCAGCGCATAGACCATCGCGGCGCGCTGGGAGGGGCAGACCGCGATCTGTGGGCGGCTGCCGGTGGCGGTGCGCCCGTCGGGCCCTGCCACCTGCAGATCGGAGAGCTCCTGCTGCAGGGCGAGCGTCGCGCCCACGGGAGCCTGCGAGTGGTCGGCCATCACGATCACCGCGTGGTCCTGCAGGAAGCGCTCAACGCCGCCCGCCGGCTCCATCACGCGCGCGAGCTGCGCGTCAGCGGCCGCGATCGAGCGCAGCTGCGAATCGGGGCCGTACTTGTGCGAGACCCAGTCGTTGTCCGGCAGCGAGAGCAGCATGAAGTCGAAGAGGTCGTGCTGCACGAGGAAGGCGCCGACGCAGCCGGAGTGGCGGTCGCGCACCGCGGGCAGGCCGAGCGCCGAGCGGCAGGGGGTGCGGCGGCTCGCGAAGATGTCCGCGTAGAAGAGCTCCTTCGGGCCCATCACCGGATGGCGCATCAGGGTGCTCGCGACGATCTTCGAGAGCGCCGTCTCGCGCTGGGGCTCGTGGCGGTGGCGCCCGCGGTACATCAGATACGTCGTGCCCGCGGTCCTCACGTCCGCGTCGTCGAGGCGCTCGAAGATCGTCTCCGGCTGCGGCGCGAGGTGGGCGCGGTTCATGTTGTAGACGGTGTCCGTCAGCTGGCGCGCGATCCCGAAGCGCTGGGCGGCCCGGAAGCTCGAGCCGTACTCGACGTAGCGCCCCTCCCCGCGGTGGTACCAGTTCATGCCCGGGATGCGATGCTCGTCCTGGCCGGCCCCCGTCACGATCGAGGCGGCGCAGACGGGCGTCACGGAGGGAAACGCCGACACGCAGTCGGGGGCGTAGTCGCCCTCTCGCATCAGCGTCGCGAGCACCGGCGCCCCGCCCTCGGCCACGGTGCGCTCCAGCATCTGCGGCGCCATCGCGTCGATCACGCAGAGGACGAGCTTCGAGGGCACGCTATCTGCCGAGGATTCGCAGCCCCGCATACCTGCCGCCGTCGCCGCGGCGACGGCCGATCAACGCAAGCCAGGCGAACAGCGCGAGCGCGAGGTAGCCGAGCGGGTGGAACAGCGCGACGAGCGCGGCGATCGCCAGCGCCGCAAGGTCGAGGTAGACGGTCAGCGCCTCGCGCGCGGTCCTGTCGGTCAGCCGCGTGCGCGCGCGCGTCACGATCGGCCGCACGGCCGCCTGCGCGATCAGCGCCGCCAGCGCGCCGCCGATCAGGCCGGGCCAGGCGATCCTGCCGTGGGAGCAGAGCGTGCCCGCGAACAGCAGCGCGCCGACGCCGATCCCGATGCCCGCAAGCGCCGCCGCGAGCGGGCCGGAGTCGAAGCGGCTCGCACCGAGCGAGAGCTGCAGCAGGTACGCGACGAGGATCGCCGCGGCGGCCGCGATCAGCCACCAGTCCGCCTGCAGGAAGCTGTAGTTGCCGGGCGCGAACTTCACGCCGAGCAGCCCCCCGGACGCGAGCGCCCCCGCGAGCAGGGCGGGCAGGAACGGGCGCAGGCCCGCGGCGACGCCGAGGCCAAGGCCGAGGCCGATCAGGAATCCGAGGCTGTCGTTCAAGGGGTTGTCGCTGTCGCGGCGATCTTGCTGTCGCAGCGCCGCTCACCTCAGGAGGGCGCGTCGCGCGCGCCGCAACGCCGGCTTCCCAATTGCTCGCCGGCTGGAGCGTGCGCTACGGTGCGGAGCGCCATGACGATAGACGACGGCCCTCGCAGAGGTCCTCGCGCTCGGCACGCGACGCACGAGCTGCAGCGCTACGAGAGCCTGTTCGCGGCGCGCACGAAGGGCATGAGGTCCTCGGCGATGCGGGACATGATGTCGCTCACAGAGCGCCCTGAGGTCATCTCGCTCGCCGGCGGGCTGCCTGACACGAGCACCTTCGCGCCCGAGCTGTACGCGAAGCTCATGTCGCACGTCGCCGCGGAGCAGACCGCGAAGGCGCTGCAGTACGGGCCGACCGAGGGGCTCGCGGCCACGGTCGACTGCATCGTGCAGGTGATGGCGGCCGAGCAGACGCTCGTCGACCCTGACGAAGTGCTCGTCACGACCGGCGGGCAGCAGGTCATCGACCTCGTCTGCAAGGCGCTGCTCGACCCTCAGGACGTCATCGTCGCCGAGGCGCCGACCTACCCAGGCGCCGTGCCGACCTTCGGCGCCTATCAGGCGCAGGTCGTCCAGATCGAGATCGACGCCGACGGGATGCCGATCGACGTGCTCGAGCAGACGCTCGACCGCCTCCAGCAGGAAGGCAAGCGGCCGAAGTTCATCTACAGCATCCCGAACTTCCAGAACCCTGGCGGCGTCACGATGTCGCTGCCGCGCAGACGCCGCCTCGTCGAGGTCGCCAGGGAGCGCGAGATCCTCGTGCTCGAGGACAACCCCTACGGCCTGCTGCGCTACGAGGGCGAGCCACTCCCCACCCTCTACTCGCTCGACGCCGCGCTCGCGGGCAGGGGCGGCGCCTCGGACTTCGTCGTCTACCTCGGCACCTTCTCGAAGATCCTCTCCCCTGGCGTGCGCCTCGGCTGGGCGGTCGCCCCGCACCCCGTGCTCGAGAAGCTCAACCTCGGCAAGCAGGGCGCGGATCTCTGCTCCTCGCCTGTCACGCAGCTGTTCGTCGCCGCCTACTTCGCAAACCACGACTGGCGCAGCTACCTCGACTCGCTCAAGGACCTCTACAGGGCCCGCCGCGACGTCATGCTCGCCGCGCTTACGGCCCACTTCGGCCCCGCCGCTCAGTGGACGAGGCCGCAGGGGGGGATGTTCGTGTGGGCGACGCTGCCGCACTACATCGACACGACCGACCTGCTCGCGCGGGCGCTCGAGACCGAGGCGGTCGCGTTCGTGCCGGGCAGGGCCGCCTACGTCGACGGGCGCGGCGCCTCCTCGATGCGCCTCAACTTCGCGGGCGTGAGCGAGCAGGACATCACGGAGGGCATAGAGCGGATCGGCAGGGTGCTCGCCGAGCAGGTCGGCCTGTTCGGCACGCTCACCGGCGCGGACCGATCAGAGATCGGCCAGCAGCCGGCCGCAGCTCCCCCCGCGGAGACCGTCAGCGAGCCGCTCGCCGACGTGCTGCAGCTGCCGCGGCGCGAGCAGCGCGAGTCGCAGCGGCGCAGCAGCTGATCAGGAGTCGCCCGCGGCGAAGTCCTCGGGGGTCACCTCGTCGAGGAACGCCTTGAACTTCTCGACGACGTCCTCACTCTCCTGCTCGCTCTGCTCGAACTCGATCGCCGACTCGGCGATCACCTCCTCGGCGGCGAAGATCGGCGCGCCTGACCGCACCGCGAGCGCGATCGCGTCGCTTGGGCGCGAGTCGATCTCCATCTCGCGGCCGTTCACGTTCAGCGTGATCGAGGCGAAGAAGGTGTTGTCGCGCAGCTCGGTCACGGCGACCTGGGTGCACTTCACGTCGAGCTCGCCGAGCATGTCGCAGAGCAGGTCGTGGGTCATAGGGCGCGGCGTCGAGGCGCCCTGCAGCTTCATCAGGATCGAGGCGGCCTCCGGGTGGCCGATCCAGATCGGCAGGAAGCGGTTGCCGTCGACGGTCTTCAAGAGCACGATCGGCTGCTTGCCGACCATGTCGAAGCTCACACCGTAGATCACCATCTCCTGCACGAGGTTCCTCCGAAGGGAGATCGAGCCCAGAGTATAGGTGCCGGCCAGCGCCGCTCCAGCGGGCTCTCAGCCCTGCGGCCTGAAGCTCCAGAGCTTGTTGCCGAGGAAGTTCAGCGGCGTCGAGGCGGCGACCGCGAGCGCCTGGGCGGGCACCTTCGAGACGCCGATCACCTCGACCTGCAGCATCAAGAGCAGCAGCCCGACGCCTGCCGCGACCAGGCTCACGAGGAAGAAGCGCAGCGCCTGGAAGTGGATCTGGCCTGAGCGCGCGTGCGCGTTGAAGGTCCAGCGGCGGTTCAGCAGGAAGTTGTTGCTCACCGCGACGAGCCAGGCGACCACGTAGGCGGCGCGGTAGTCGATCATCACCACGTGCAGGCAGAACGCGAAC
Organism: Solirubrobacterales bacterium; assembly: GCA_037915935.1. GTDB lineage: Bacteria > Actinomycetota > Thermoleophilia > Solirubrobacterales > Solirubrobacteraceae > Palsa-744. Next base: position 5,799 of record JBAIYK010000007.1, read on the forward strand.
ACCGCGAGGTTGATCACGAACCCGAGCCCGCCGACGAGCCCGAACTGGATCAGCTGCACCCAGTTCGCCGGCCGGCGCATGCCGTGCAGCAGCCGCACGTGCGGGCGCAGCGCGGCGGGCGCAGCAGGCAGGGCGGGCGGGATCGGTTCCATCTCGAGTGCGGGGTGGCCGTTTCCAGAGGCGGGAGCTGCGATGTCGATGGCCGTGCTGCCGTTGCGGCGCGTAAGCTCGACGGCGGTCGCCTCGTCGTGCACCCACCAAGCCTAGCGATGTGTGCAGCGGCATCGCTGCAATGGCGCTGGCGCGAGCCGCCATTTCTGCCGCTAGCCTTTCGATCGTGAGCGTGTGGAGAGACGGGGAGATCGCGCCGCCGGCCGGGGACGTCGCGCCATCGGGCGCCCGGCGATGGCTGCCCTCACGTTCGACGCTGCTCGGAAGCCTCGTCGTTGGGTTGATCGCGGCCGGGATCGCAGCGGTCGTCATGCTCGTCGATCCGCACCACAAGCACCACGCCTACGCGTCATCGACGCTCTCGTTCAGCGGCCCAAGCAGCCTCCAAGCGAAACGCAAGGGCATCAGCGGCGGGAGGGCGACCTCGTCCTCCTCCGCCGCGGCGGATCGCTCCCGCAGATCGAGCGTCGGCACATCGACGGCAGGCGTCTCCCACGGAACCGGCTCCCCGGCGACCACGCACGATCGCGCTGGCGCAGGCGTCCCCGCCGCCGCGGCGACGGCCGCGGGCGGCAGGCGGCTCGTCGCCGAGGTGCGCGACCCCGAAGAAGCCCGCAGCTACCCCGCCCCGCCGTCGGTCCGCCACAGCGCGGCGCGCACGCCGCAGGCCGCCGGCGAGATCAAGGTGGCCTCGGGGGCGGCCTCGGACGCCGAAATCCGCAAGGAGCTCGCGAAGGTGCAGGCGCTCGAAGAGGCGGCCCGTCAGCCGGGCAAGATGGCGACCGTGCCGGGCGGCAACTCGATCGTCGGCAACGCCGGCACGATCGCGATCCCGAGCGGTGCGCCGGAAGTGATCCAGCGGGTGATCGCGGGCGCGAACGCGATCGCGGACTTCCCCTACGTCTACGGCGGAGGGCACGCCTCCTTCGTCGACAAAGCCTACGACTGCTCGGGCTCCGTCAGCTACGCGCTCGCCGCGGGCGGCCTGCTCAGCGCGCCCGAGACCTCGGGCCAGCTCGAGAGCTGGGGCGCAGCGGGCCCTGGCAGGTGGATCACGGTCTACGCGAACGCGGGCCACACCTACATGTACGTCAACCTCGGCGGCGCCTGGATGCTCTACGACACCGCGGGGCGCAGCGGCGTCTTCGCCTCCCGCTGGCAGCCCTACCCGGTCGACAACTCGGGCTACGTCGCGCGGCACTGGCCGGGGCTGTAACGCAGACCGCTCAGTCCGTATGCGGCCGCGGGCGCCGGCAGGCACGCAGCCGCGCGAGCGCATGCGTCCTGCCGTGGTCGCACCAGCGTCGTCGCGGCCGCACGCGCACGAGCCAGTGCAGGTCGTGGCGGACGTGAGAGCGGCGGTAGGGCCACCGTGGATGCAGCGCCCGGTCCATCCGGGGCGTCTCACATCGATCGTGTCTCATGCTCCATCTGCCAATTTCACCACTGATAGCACCTCGTCTACAGAAATCAGAGACAAATCGTCTGCAGGCCGGTTCCTCGGGAGGACACCCCCTCGACGCGCGGCGTCCTCGTCTCGACGCCTTTGTCCCGCTCAATCCGCGAAGCGGCGTTCAACTCTTTTGACCGGCCGATGTAGACTGTCCTCAGAAAGGGCGATTCACGTTCGGATCAATAGTCATATAGATCATGTTTTACGCAGCCTAGCAGCAGGCCGTAGTCATGCCGACACTGTTCTCATCTGAAGCCCCAGGCCCATCCCCGCCGCGAGCGCCTCACCGGACCGAGCGATGACGAAAGCGAAGGCGGCTGACACGGCGGCGGCGAGCGGCTCCGGCCGCCGCGGTGAGGGCGCGCCCGGTCGCGGCGATGACCGGGCGCGCAGCAGCGGCGCTCGCAACAGGAGCGCTCGGACGGGCCTGCCGCGCGGGCCGCAGGCGCTGCCGCGCAGCGAGGTCGTCGCGCATCAGCGGCAGCGGCTGTTCGCCGCGATGATCAAGGTCGTCGACGAGCGCGGCTTCGTCGCCTGCACGATCTCCGACCTCGTCGAGCACGCGGGCGTCTCGCGGCGCACCTTCTACGAGCACTTCGCGAACAAGGAGCAGTGCCTGCTGCTCACCTACGACATGCTCGTGCAGGTGCTGGAAGAGCGCCTCGCGGCCGTCGACGCGGCGGGCGGGGAGGGCCTGCAGCGACTCGAAGCGATCGTCAGGGCGCTGTTCGAGGCGGCGATCGAGCGCCCGGACGCCGCCCGGCTCGTGTGCGTCGAGCTCGCCGCCGCCGGCCCGCCCGGCGTCGAGCGGTGGGCGCAGAGCAGCGGGCGGCTCGCGTCGTTCATCGGCTCGATCTTCGATCGGGCGGACGGGCCTGGCAGCGTCCCGCCGCCGATCGCGCGCGCGATC
>JBAIYK010000110.1:0-3999 GCA_037915935.1 Solirubrobacterales bacterium
CGAGGATCTTCACCGGCTCGCCCATGTCGAGCACGAACAGCTCCGCGCCTCCGCCGCTCCCGTGCGGGGAGACCAGCGCGCCCGAGCGGATGATCAGCTGCACCGCCTCCGGGATCGTCATGAAGTAGCGCTCCATCCGCTCGTCGGTGACCGTGATCGGCCCGCCCCGCTCGATCTGGCGGCGGAATATCGGCACGACGCTGCCCGAGGAGCCGAGCACGTTGCCGAACCGCACCGCCGCATAGCGGGTGTGGGGATGGCGCCGGGTCGCCGCCTCGAGCGCGAGCTCGGCGAGCGCCTTCGAGGCTCCCATCACGGTCGCGGGCGTCACCGCCTTGTCGGTGGAGACGAGCACGAGCCGCTCAGCCCCGTGCTCGCCTGCGAGCATCGCGACGAGGCGCGTCGCGAGCGCGTTGTTGCGGATCGCCTCGACGGGGTTCGCCTCCATCAGCCCGACGTGCTTGTAGGCCGCGGCGTGGAAGACGACCGCCGGCCTGTGCTCGGCGAACACCTGCGCCATTCGCGCAGGCTCCTTGCAGTCGGCGAGCACGGGAAACAGCACCGCGGGCGGCACGTGACGCTCCTGCTCGAGCTCGCGGGCGATCGCGAACAGGTTGTCCTCGGCGTGGTCGACGAGCACGAGCCTGCGCGGGCGCACCTGCGATATCTGGCGGCAGAGCTCGGAGCCGATCGAGCCGCCCGCGCCTGTGAGCAGCACCGTCTCGCCGGCGAGATAGGCGCCGGCGGCGCGGAGCTCGAGGTGGACGGGATCGCGCCCGAGCACGTCCTCGACGCGCACCTCCCGCACCTGCTTCGCGATCGCTCCACCCGCGGAGGGCTCCTGGTCGCGCAGCAGCTCGAACACCGTCGGCAGCGTCCTCACCGGCACGCCGCGCTCGCGGCAGGCTTTCACGACCCGCGCGCGCGTCGAGCCCGGCGCGGAGGGGATCGCGATGATCACTTCGTCGGGCTCGGCCTCGTCGAGGATCCGCGCGAGCTGGCGGTGCGTATCGCCGCGCACCCTCACGCCGTCGATCCGCAGACCGTGCTTGCGGTGGTCGTCGTCGAGGAAGCCGACCGGCACGAGGCCGAGCTCGCGGTTGCGCAGGATCTCGCGCAGCACGAGCCTGCCGCCGTCGCCGGCGCCGACGATCAGCACGCTGCGGTCGCCGCTGCGGCCCGCTTTGAAGGCGGCGAGCGGACGGCGCTCGTGCAGCGAGCGGGCGATCATCCGCAGGCCGACGAGCAAGGCGAGGCACAGCAGCAGGAACAGGACGCTGACGCCGTCGGGCAGGTCGACTCCGACGAGCTTCGTGAGGAGCGCGCCGCCGGCGCGCCCGTCCGCCTGGGAGACGACGACGGGGTGCAGCACGGCGACGCCGAGCACGGCGCAGACCGTGAGCGCGAGCACCCCCCGCGCGAGCGCGAGGTAGTCGCGCTGGCTCGAGTAGCGCCACTGCCGCTCGTACACCCGCCCCGCGATCAGCAGCACGAGCCCGGCGCCGACGACCCACGGCAGCGTGCGGTCGCGCAGCAGCGCATAGCGCCCCTGCGGGCCGTGGTTGAAGCGCAGCTGGAACGCGAGGTAGTAGGCGAGCGCGATCAGCGCTCCGTCCACCACGATCTGCGGTAGCGAGTGCCTGTGGATGGGCATGGCCGCCGCGCGGATACGTCGGCGCATCCGCCTGATTGTACGGGTACGAGGGGTCTGTGGCCGCGCTCGCGGGCCAGAACGGACGTCCGCGCCTGCGCTCGTCCGCACGCGCGGCCGTCGGCCGCGGCCCCTCATCGCGGACTCGCGTCCTCGGCCTGCGCTCGCAGCGGCGAGAGCAGCAGCTCGACGAGCACGTCCGGGTCACGCCGCACCCGCGTGCTCGTAGCGGTGCCCCGATGCCCGCCCTCGCGCCCATGCCCGCCCTCGCCCACAGGCGCGCCCTCGCTCTCGGCCCAGCCGCCGGCGCCCGCGGTCGGCAGCTCGACCGCGTCGGCGTCGGTGAGCAACCGCAGCCGGCCTTCGGCGATCAGGCGCTCGTCGAGCGCGCCGAGGCGGCCGCCGAAGGTCGAGCACACGGGCACGCCGAGCGCGACCGCCTCCCTGTTCATCGTGCCGCCGGCGGAGATCACGAGCTGCGAGAAGGCGACCAGCGACTGCGCGTCGATCGCCGCACGCGGCACGACGAAGCCGGGCGTGGACTGCAGCTGCGCGCGCTGGGCGGGCGTTCGCGGCAGCAGCACGGGCTGCAGGCCGCCCTCAGCCGCCGCCCTGCGCAGGCGCTCGAGCACCTGCGCGAAGAGGTCGTTCTCGAAGCGGTGGTAGAGCGCGAGCTCGGGCGGCGTCCGCACGGTCACGATCGGCCTGCCCCGATCGAGGCGCAGCTCGTCGAGCACCGCCTCGCTCGGCTCGAAGTCGGCGAGGTAGTACTCCTCCTTCAGGCCGGCGTAGCGGCGCAGCTTGCCGATGGCGCCGTAGCGGCGCAGGCGCTGCGGCGGGATCGCGTCGGGCACGACGACCGCGGCGGCGAGGCGGCAGTTGACGTGGTGCTGGACCGCCGCCCACTCGTAGTCGAACATCGTCGCGGAGGGGATGCCCAGCAGCGAAGCGGCGACGCTGACGTCGTTCGAGCCGTGGCCGAGCGCGATGTCGAACGGCCTGCCGCCTGAGCCCCGCCGCGCGCGCGCCCAGCGCAGCAGCGCCGTCGAGCGCAAGGCGATGCCTGCCGCCTTCGACGACAAGCTGCTGCCGCGGTGGCGGCCGATCGGCGTGTGCGCGATCCCGAAGCGCTCTAGCAGCTCGAGCGTCTGAGCGTAGTCGCGCGCGGTCACCTCGACCTCGTGGCCCGCGGCGCGCAGGCGCTGGATCACCGGACGCATCACGAGCACGTGGGGGCTGTTCGTCAGGTCGATCCAGACGCGCATGCGGTGGGACGGTACCGGCGCCCGCCCCGGAGGAGCATCCGGTGGCGGAGCGGGGACGACGTTCGGCGGCCGGCGTCGCCGGATACCACGGCCGCGAGCGCGGGGACCCGCTCGACGCCGCGGCGCGGAACGGTATCGTTGCCGGGATGAGCCCGGTGCTCGCATCGATCTCGGGCTCGCTCGTGAACGACGTCTCGCAGTTCGTGCGCGAAGCGGGCCTGCCCGGGATCTTCCTGCTGATGGCGGTCTCCGCCGCCTGCATCCCGATCCCCTCCGAGGTCGTGATGCTGTTCGCCGGCTTCGCGGTCGCCGATCCGGCGCGCAGCGCGTCGAGCCACCACCTCACGATGGTCGGGATCGTGCTCGCGGGCGTGCTCGGGACGATGGTCGGCTCCTGGGTCGCCTACGCGGTCGGACGCGGCGGGCGGCTCGAGCTGCTCGAACGCCACGGCTCCAGGCTTCACATGGGACCTGACCAGATAGAGCGCGCCGACCGCTGGTTCCGCCGCTACGGCGACTGGGCGGTGCTCGTCGGTCGCGTCGTGCCGCTCGTGCGGGCGTTCGTCTCGCTGCCCGCGGGGGTCGCGAAGATGCCGTTGCTGCGCTTCAGCGTGCTCTCGCTGATCGGCAGCATCCCGTGGGTGCTCGCGCTCGCGCTCGCGGGGCACGCGCTCGGCGCCGACTGGACGCAGGTGCGCAGGGGCTTCGAGTACATCGACTACGCGATCCTCGCCCTCGTCGTCGCCGGGATCGCGTGGGCGGCGCTGCGGCGGCGCGGCCGCCGTCAGGACCTGCGAGCGCAGGCGCAGCTCGCTCAGTCCGCGGACGCTGCGCTCGGCAACCGGTCCACCGCGGGGGCCGCGGTCGACGCGGTCGGGCAGGCGGGCGCTGACAGCCCGAGCTGAGGCGCAGGCGGATGCGCCGCGAGATCGCGCTCGGCCTGCTGCAGGGGCCGGCTGAGATGGCGCCCGTGTCCTCCTCGGCTCACGTCGCGCTGCTGTCCAGCTGCGCGCGGGCACAGGGCTCCACACGCTCTTCGCAGAGTTTCGAGGTCGCGTTGCACGGCGGCAGCGCGCTCGCGCT
>JBAIYK010000139.1:0-3745 GCA_037915935.1 Solirubrobacterales bacterium
GCACGACGGCGTCACGCTCGTCAGCGTCGTCGCGCCGACGCTGCAGCGGCTGCTCGACGCCGGCCTGCAGGACCCGCCCGCGCTGCACTGCGCGCGCGCGGGCGGCGGCCCAGTCCCGCCCGCGCTGCTCGAAAGAGCGGCGGGCGCGGGCGTGAAGGTCTGCCAGACCTACGGCCTGACGGAGGCGTGCTCGCAGGTGAGCACGGTCCCGCTCGCGGCGCTCGATGCCGGCGCCGACGAGTCGGGTGCTAGGGCAGCTGTGACCGCCGCGACCGGACCTACCGCGCCCGACCTCGGCGCGGGCAGGCCGCTGTTCTGCACGCGCGTCAAGATCGCCGCCGACGGCGAGGTCCTCGTCGCCGGCCCGACCGTCGCCCCCGCCGCGCTCGCGGGCGACGGCTGGTTGCACACGGGCGACCTCGGAACGCTCGACGAGCAGGGAAACCTGCACGTCAGCGGCCGCAAGTCGGACACGATCATCAGCGGCGGGGAGAACGTCGCGCCCGCGGAGGTCGAGGCGGCGCTCGAAGCGCACGAGCAGGTCGCCGAGGCGGCCGTCGTCGGCCGCAGCGACCCGCGTTGGGGTGAGGCAGTCACCGCGATCGTCGTGCCGATGCCTGGCACATGTCCAGACGAGGCGAGGCTGCGAGACCACTGCGCGCGATTGCTCGCCCCCTACAAGGTCCCGAAGCGTGTGCTCCTCGTCGAGGGGCCGCTGCCGCGCACCCCCTCGGGGAAGCTGCTGCGCAGGCAGCTCGTGTGAGCAGCGTCGATCCACGGCGTTACAGGCAGCAGCCTCGAAGTGGAAAGGCCCCGCCGTGGCGCGGACACCTGAAAGGCTGACGCTACGTCGACAGCTCGGCTTCGGCGCATAGCTCGTGCCGGCCTATGGATTTGCGGCGGCGCTGCTCTCGCGAGCAGGACCTGACCGCGAGATCGGCGAAACTGTGGGCATGCCCGTCTCGAAGCTCACGCTCGAACGTTTTGGCCCGTTCAGGTCGGCAGACCTGGATCTGAGCGAGGGCGTAAACGTCTTGCTTGGCGCGAACAGCACGGGCAAGACATTTGCCCTCAAGGCTCTCTATACGATCCTTGCCGGCCTGGGACCTGGCGCACCGCCAGGCACCTCTCCGCGCGAGCTGCTCCGTGCGAAGTTGGCAGGCGTCTTCCGTCCTGACGACGGCGAGGTGAGGCGGCTTGTCAGCCGGGCTCCCGGAAGATCGACCGGGCGTCTGCGCGTTGAGTTCGACGACCGCGACCCCGTCCGCGTCACGATCTCTACGGGAGGCCGGCAGCCGATCAGCAGCCTCGAGTTTCCTCGTGAACGTCGAGATGCCCATGGATCAGCAGAGCCGGCGCTCCTTGACGCGCCTGCACTTTTCCTGCCCTCGCGCGAGGTGCTTGCCATGTACGAGGGTTTCGTGGCGGCCTACGAGCAGCGCGAACTCTCCTTCGATGAGACGTACTACGACACTGCTGTGGCGATGAGCGCCGCGGCTCTACGCGGACCCCGCCCCAAGGAGCTTCGCGACGTCGCGAGACGCCTGGAAGAGGAGATGGGCGGTTGGATCAGGCTAGAGGGACCGCGCTTCTATCTGCACGGCGCCCATGGCGAGCGGCTCGAGGCTCATCTGCTCGCCGAGGGTCTTCGCAAGATCGCACAGATCGTCCATCTGATCGCCAACGGACGATTGCGGCAGGGAGGCATCCTGTTTTGGGATGAGCCGGAGGCCAACCTCCATCCGCGGTTGACCGAGGTCGTGGTCGAGTGTCTTGGCGTGCTCGCCGAGAGCGGCATTCAGATCCTGCTCGCCACCCATGACTACCTGCTTGCCGACGCCGTCTCCAGGTGGTCCGAGTACCGGGAGGTGATCAATGGCGCCGCAGAGGTCCGATTCTTTCAACTGACCCGCACCGACAGCGACGATGTCGTTGTCGAGACCGCCGATACGTTCACCGATCTGTCGTCCAATCCTCTGCTCGACGCGTTTCTCGCCCATCATGATCGCGAACAACGGCTGATCGCAAGGCGTCTTGCCATGCCAGCCAAGTAGCACTCAGCACATGACGACAATCACGGAGGGACGCCAGCATCTCGACTTCGATGCGACATGGGAGGCGTTCCAGTGGGATCTGGCCGGGGAGTTCGTTGGCAGCATGGATGGGGCTCTGCATCTACTGCCCGGCGACGGCGTCAAGGCCGCTGATGTCGTCGGCGTGAAGCGGGACTCGTCCAGACCCGCGATCCTCGTGATCGCGGAGTTCAAGGACTTCACCCATCCGGCGATTCCTGAATCGCATCGTGCAGCGAAAGCACGCGGAGCGGAGTCGGACAAGCTCCGGCGTGACATCGTGCGAAAGGTGGTCGATACATTGACCGGAGCCACATTCGCGTACGACTCCCAAAACAGCAGGCGCCCCGAGCTGAAGAGTTGGCGTGCCGCTGTAGCCGACACTGCTGTTCGCCTGCTGGTTCTCGTCTGCGTCGAGCTCTCCAAGCCGGCGATCATCACGATGCTCAACGGCGAGCTGCAACGCCGTCTGCGATGGCTTGGGCCAAATGCAACGGTGCTCGTGACAGGCAGCGCGACGCCGTTTTCCGCGCACGGGATCTCATATCGCATATAGGCGCGCCCTCCAGCAACCACACCTGCTCGGCGTCACGGAGCGCCTCGCAGACCGCCGCACTCCCGCGAGCCGCCTTCGGATAGCCTGCCGCGCATGCTCTACGACGAGAACGCCGACCTCGACCTCCTGCAGGGCAAGACCGTCGCCGTCATCGGCTACGGCTCCCAGGGCCACGCCCACGCGCTCAACCTCAAGGACTCCGGGGTCGACGTAGTCGTCGGCCTGCGCTCCGACTCGGGCTCGGTCGTCAAGGCGCAGGAGCAGGGCCTCACCGTGCTGCCGATCGCCGAAGCGGCGAGCAGAGGGGACCTCGTCATGATCCTGCTGCCGGACGAGCGCCACCGCGAAGTCTTCGAGGCCGAGATAGCGGACGGGATCGCGGAGGGCAACATGCTGCTCTTCGGGCACGGCTTCTCGATCCACTACGGCGAGGTGAGCCCGCCGCCCGGCGTCGACGTCGCGATGGTCGCGCCGAAGGGCCCGGGGCACCTCGTTCGCCGCCAGTTCCTCGAGGGCTCCGGCGTGCCTGGGCTCGTCGCCGTCCACCAGGACGCGAGCGGCCGCGCGCGCGACCTTGCGCTCGCCTACGCGAAGGGCATCGGCTGCACGCGCGGGGGCGTGATCGAAACGAGCTTCAAGGACGAGACCGAGACCGACCTCTTCGGAGAGCAGGCCGTCCTCTGCGGCGGCGCCTCCGAGCTCGTGCAGGCGGGCTTCCAGACGCTCGTCGAGGCAGGCTACGACCCGGAGATGGCCTACTTCGAGTGCCTGCACGAGCTGAAGCTGATCGTCGACCTGATGCACGAGAAGGGTCTCGCGGGCATGCGCTACTCGATCTCGAACACCGCCGAGTACGGCGACTACACGCGCGGCAAGCGCGTGATCACCGACGAGACGAGGGCGAAGATGAAGGAGATCCTGAAGGAGATCCAGTCAGGCGACTTCGCGCGCGAGTGGATCGCCGAGAACAGGGCCGGCCAGGAGAGCTTCAAGCGCATGCGCGCCGAGCAGGCGAACAGCCAGATCGAGCAGGTCGGCAAGGAGCTGCGCTCGCACATGGGCTGGCTGGAGACGTCCTTCTGAGCGGCGCCGGCCGGCGCATGCTGATTACGAGCTG
>JBAIYK010000141.1:0-22619 GCA_037915935.1 Solirubrobacterales bacterium
AAGGAGAACGGGATCGCGGTCGGCCCCGGGCGCGGATCGGCCGCCGGCTCGCTCGTGTCCTACTGCCTTTCGATCACCGACGTGGACCCTCTCCGCTACGACCTGCTGTTCGAGCGCTTCCTGAACCCCGAGCGCGTGTCGATGCCCGACATCGACATCGACTTCTCCGTGCGCGGGCGCGAGCAGGTGATGCGCTACGTGACCGAGAAGTACGGGCGCGAGTCGGTCGCGCAGATCGTCACCTTCGGCAAGATGTTCCCGCGCGCGGCGACGCGCGACGCCGCGCGGGTGCTCGGCTACGAGTACGCGACCGGCGACCGGCTCGCGAAGCTGATCCCCGACCCGATCATGGGCCGCTCGCCCTCCTTCGAGGAATGTCTGCAGGCGGGCGAGCCGCTGCGCAAGGCATACGACGAGGAGCCCGACGCGAAGGCGATCGTCGACGTCGCGAAGGGGCTCGAGGGGATCGTGCGCAACTCCTCGATCCACGCCGCCGCGGTCGTGATCGCCGACCGCCCGCTGACGGACATCGTGCCGCTGCAGCTCGCCGACGCCGGCACGAGCGAGGACGGCGAGCGCGTCTACCGCACCGTCACGCAGTTCTCGATGAAGCCGATCGAGGAGATCGGCCTGCTGAAGATGGACTTCCTCGGCCTGCGCAACCTCGACGTGATCGAGGATGCGCTCGACATCATCGAGCGCTCGACAGGGCAGCGCCCGGACATGACGGCGCTGCCGCTCGACGACGCGAAGACCTATCAGATGCTCGCCCGCGGCGACTCGATCGGCGTCTTCCAGTTCGAGTCGGAGGGCATGCGCGAGGCGCTGAGGAAGGTGCGCCCCGACGAGTTCGAAGACCTCGTCGCGCTGAACGCGCTCTACCGCCCCGGCGCGATGGACCAGATCCCCGTCTACGCGAAGGGCAAGCAGGATCCGAGCTCGATCGTCTATCCCGACGAGCGCCTGAGGCCGATCCTCGAATCCTCCAAGGGGGTGATCCTCTACCAGGAGCAGGCGATGCAGATCGCGAAGGAGCTCGCGGGCTTCTCTGGCGCGAAGGCCGACGACCTCAGGAAGGCGATCGGCAAGAAGAACAGGCAGGCGATGGCCGCGCTGAAGCCCGAGTTCTACGAGGGCTGCCGCGCATCTGGCACCTCCGAGCAGACGATCGAGTTCCTCTGGCAGACGAACGAGAGGTCGGCCGACTACTCCTTCAACAAGTCCCACGCCGCCTGTTACGGGCTGATCTCCTATCGCACCGCCTGGCTGAAGGCCAACTACCCCGCCGAGTACATGGCGGCGCTCATCTCCTCGGTGATGTCGACGAAGGACAAGGTGCCCTTCTTCGTCGCCCGCTGCGAGGAGATGGGGATCGAGATCCTCGCCCCCGACGTCAACCTCTCAGACCACGAGTTCACCGTCGTCGACGGCAACATCCGCTTCGGCCTCGACGCCGTGAAGGGAGTGGGCCACCAGGCGGTCGAGGCGATCAAGCGGGCGCGAGGGGACTCGAACCCCACCCATCCCGCCTCTGCGAATCCCGCCCAACCCGGCTCCGCGACTCTCGCTCATCCCGCTCTCAGCCGCCCGTTCTCCTCGATCTGGGACTTCTGCGCGCGCGTCGACGCGCGCGCGGTGAACAAGAAGGCGATCGAGGCCTTGATCAAGTGCGGCGCGTTCGGCTCGACGGGCGCGAGCCGCAAGGGCATGCTGAGCGTGCTCGAGCACGCGCAGGCGGCGGGCCAGAAGGCCCAGCAGGACGCCCAGATCGGGCAGGGCTCGATCTTCGACCTGCAGGAAGCCGTCGAGGACCCCACCCGCCCGGCGGGACCACGACCCGGCGCGGCCCTCGCGCGTCCCGCGCATCCGCCGATCCCGGCGGAGGAGCTCGACCACGCCGAGCTGCTCGCCGCCGAGAAGGAGGCGATCGGGCTGTTCGTCTCCGCGCATCCGCTGAAGCCGCTGCGGGCTGCGCTGAAGGCGCGCGTCGACTGCTCGATCGCCGAGCTCGCCGAGCGCCGCGACAAGGACTGGGTGACGGTCGGCGGGATCATCGCGGAGACGAAGCGGATCAGGACCCGCAACGGCGACCCGATGATGTTCGCGACCCTCGACGACCTCGAGGGCTCGGTCGAGATGCTGATCTTCGGCAAGGCGCTCGCCGAGCACGAGGCGGCGCTGAGCGCCGACAAGGTCGTGCTCGTGCGCGGCCGGGTCGACCACAAGGAGGCGGGCAAGACCGCGCTGATCGTGCAGTCGGTGGAAGAGTTCACGCCCGACGAGCAGCAGATCGCGAGCGCGAACGCGCGCGAGCGCGCCCCGGAGAGCGACGCTCCCGTCCATCCGCTGCGCCTGCACGTCGACCTCTCACGCCTCACCGCGGGCGCGATCGAAGACCTCAAGCACCTGCTCGAGGACTTCCCAGGGCCATCTGAGGTGCTGCTCGAGCTGCGCACCCGCGCCGGCGCGCGCACGCTGCGCCTCGGCGAGCCCTACCGCGTAAGGCACACCCCCGCACTGCGGGCCGAGGCCGAGCAGGTGCTGGCGCAGGCCGCTCTCACCGCCGCCGTCGCTGCTTGAGGCCGCGCTCGCGCAGCGCGACCGCGCGCTGCACTTCGGCGCGATCGGGGCCGCTCTTGTCCCTGCCGGGGGTCTCGAGCACGCATGGCAGCCTCTGCAGCCCGCGCGCGGACAGGAACGCCGCGCACCCCGCCTCGCCGAGCTGCCCCTCGCCGACGTTCGCGTGACGGTCGCGGTTGGAGCCGAGCGGCGTCTTCGAGTCGTTGAGGTGCAGCGAGCGCACCCGCCCGCGGCCGAGCGCCGAGACCGCCTGCCGCAGCACGCCGTCCATGCCCGCGGGCGTGCGGATGTCGTAGCCGGAGGCAAGCAGATGGCAGGAGTCGAGGCACACGCCGAGCCGCTCCTCGCCGCCGGCTAGCTCGATCAGCTGCGCGAGCTCCTCGAAGCTTCGCCCGAGGGTGCCGCCCGCGCCGGCGGTGTTCTCGAGGTGCAGATCGCAGCCCTCGCTCTCGGCGAGCGCCTCCGCGATCGCCTTGCCCGCGCGCCCGATCGCCTCGCCGACGTGGCCCGCCTTCGCCGAGCCCGGGTGCAGCACGACGCCTGCGGCGCCGATCCGCTGTCCGGTGCGCAGCGAGTGCGTGAGCGAGGTGAGCGACTTCCTGCGGATCTCGCGATCCTCGCTTGCGCAGTTGAGCAGGTAGACGGCGTGGATGAGGACCGCGCCGATCTCGCACCCCTCGATCGCCTCCTTGAAGGCGGCGACGTCCTCCTCGCCGTAGTGCGTCGGGCGCCACATGCGCGGGGACTGGTTGAAGATCTGGATCGCCCTGCAGCCGCGCTCGACGCCCCTCTGCACCGCCTTCGGCAGGCCGCCCGCGAGCGAGACGTGCGCCCCAATCAGCATCAGCGCTCGCCTGTGCGCCGACTCCGCACAGCCACGCCGGTGAGTGCGATCACTGCGGTTAGCATGCCGCGCATCCTATGACTGCGATGCGCCTCAGATTCGCCCCATCGCCCACCGGCGCGCTGCACATCGGCGGCGCGCGCACCGCGCTCTTCAACTGGCTGCTCGCGCGCGGCAGCGGCGGGCAGCTCGTGCTGCGGATCGAGGACACCGACCGCGAGCGCTCCACGCCGCAGAACGTCGCCCAGATCATCGACGCGCTGCGCTGGCTGGAGATCGACTGGGACGAGGGCCCGGTCATGCAGAGCGAGCGCGCGGAGCGCCACCGGCAGGAGCTTACGCGGCTGCTCGATCAGGGGCACGCCTATCGCTCATCCGCGACGGCCGAGGACGTGAAGGCCTACAAGGCGACGCACGGCGCAGAGCGCGGGTTCCGGGGGCAGCCCGAGGCGGAGGGGGCCGTGCGGCTGCGGGTGGGCGAGGAGGGCGCGACCGTCGTGCACGACGTGATCAGGGGGGAGACGGTGTTCGAGCACCGCCACCTCGACGACCCCGTGATCGCGCGCGCGGACGGCACGCCGCTCTACAACTTCGCGGTCGCGATCGACGACCTCGACGCCGGCGTCACGCACGTCGTGCGCGGCGAGGACCACCTCTCCAACACGCCGAAGCAGCTGCTCGTGCTGGAGGCGCTCGGTGCCCCGCAGCCGCTCTACGCGCACCTGCCGCTGCTGCACGGCCCCGACGGCAAGAAGCTCTCCAAGCGCCACGGCGCGGCGTCGGTGCAGGAGCTCAGACGCGCCGGCTACCTGCCGCAGGCGGTGCGCAACTACATCGCGCTGCTCGGCTGGGGCAGCGAGAGCGACCAGACGATCCTCTCCACGAAGGAGCTGGTCGACCAGTTCGCGCTCGAGCGCGTGAGCCGCAACCCCGCCCGCTTCGACGAGGCGAAGCTGCGCTGGATGAACGGCGTCTACATCCGCTCGCTCACCCCGCCGCAGCTCGCGACCGCGGTCGAGGGATTCCTCGAGCACGAGCGCCCCGACGCGGCCGCGGCCGTGCGCGCCGATCCGCAGCGGCTGCAGCAGGCGGCGCGGATCACCCAGGAGAAGGTCCAGAGCCTCGCGGAATTCTGGCCGCTGTCAGGCTTCCTCTTCGAGGACCGCGAGATCGAGCCGCGCGCGCGCGAGCGCTGGCTCGACGCGAAGGGCACGATGAGCCTGAGGGAGGCGCGGCGGGCGCTCGCCGCGATCGAGCCGCAGGACTTCGGGGAGCAGCGCGTGCAGCAGGCGCTCGAAGCGCTCGTGCAGCGCCTGTCGGTGAAGCCAGGGCAGGTCTACCAGCCGCTGCGGGTCGCGATCTGCGGCAGCACGACCTCGCCGGGCATCTTCGAGAGCGTGAGCCTGCTCGGCCGCGAGCAGACGCTGCGGCGGGTCGACGTCGCGCTCGGCGACGGCGGAGCGTAGAGGCCAGCGCTCAACCGTTCGCGCTCAGGTGCCGATACCTCCGCAGACCGCAAGCGATGCGGTCCGAGGACCAAGGAAGGTGCCCTGGGCGTGCCATCGACAGCGACGAAGCCGACACGGATGAGACCGGCGCAGACGGCTGCCGCCAGCCCGCCGGCTGTGCAGGCCCCCGCGCCCGCCTCGGTCACGCCGATCCGCGAGGGCGAAGGCCACGGCCGCCGCCTCACGAGCGCCTTCGAGGCGCTCGAGATGTTCCCCGCGCTCGCCGAGTCGCGCGACCGGCTGCTCTCGGTCGTATCGAAGGACAACGTCGCGACCGCGGAGCTGGTCGCGACCGTCGAGTCGGACGTCGCGCTGATGGTCGCGGTGCTGCGGCTCGCGAACAACGGCCGCAGCGGGCGCGCGCGCGTCGACACCGTGATCGCCGCGATCGAACGGCTCACCCCGGAGATCGTCGACGGGCTCGCGCGCCGCATCAGGACCTTCGACTTCTTCGAGCGCTCGACCGTCTGGGACGCCGCCCCCGAGCGCTTCCGGCTGCACGCGCTCGCCACCCAGCACGCCGCCGACAGGCTCGCCGGCGAGATCGGCTACGAGCAGCGCGACCGCCTCAACGTCGTCAGCCTGCTGCACGACGTCGGCAAGCTCGTCCTGATCCACGCCTATCCCGGCTATCCGGGGCAGGTCCACCAGAGCGCGAAGACCCCGGAGGAGCGCGTCCACCGGGAGCGGCGCGAACTCGGCATCGACCACGCGCTCGTCGGCGGCGTGCTCGCGCGCCGCTGGGGCATGCCCTCCTCGGTTGCGACCGTGATCGAGCGCCACCACAACGACGAGGCCGGCGAGGAGGCCGCGCTCGTGCGGCTCGCCGACATGCTCGCCCACTACACCCAGGGCGCCCCGGTGTCTCCGGCGGAGATGCTCCGCGGCGCGCGTGCGCTCGGGCTCGGTCCCGCGGAGCTGCGGCGCGTGATGTACGAGCTGCCAGGCTCCTCGCCCCAGCGCCAGCGCCACGTCGACCCCTGCCCGCTGTCCGCGCGCGAGCTCGGCGTGCTGCAGCGCCTCGCCGAGGGCAAGGTCTACAAGCAGATCGCGCATGAGCTCACGCTCTCGACGAGCACCGTGCGCACGCACCTGCACAACATCTACGGCAAGCTCGGCGCCGTCGACCGCGCGCAGGCGGTGCTGATCGCGACGGAGCGCGGTTGGCTCTGATCGCCGGCGAGGTCGGAGGGGGAAGCTCTCTGCGGCCGGGCCGCCCATCGACGCGACCCTCGACCCGCGGCCGCTCGATCCTCATCGGCGAGCGCAAGCTGCACGTCCGCGGCGCCACCTACGGCACCTTCGCGCCCTGGGGCGGCGTCGCGCTGCCGCCCCCGGAGCGCGTGCGCGCGGACCTCGAGGCGATGGCGCAGGCGGGGGTGAACGCGGTGCGCGTCTACGAGCCGCCGCCGATCTGGCTGCTCGACCTCGCGCAAACGCTCGAGATGAAGGTGATGGTCGGGCTCGCCTGGGAGCAGCACGTCGCATTCCTCGACGACCCTCGCCGCGCGCAGCGGATCGTGCAGCACGTCGGCAGGCAGGTTCAGCGATGCGAGGGCCATCCCGCGATCCTCTGCTACGCGCTCGGCAACGAGATCCCGGCCGCGATCGTGCGCTGGCACGGCAAGCACAGGATCGAGCGCTTCCTCGAAGCGCTCTACTGGGAGGGCAAGCGCAACGACCCTGACGGCCTCTTCACCTACGTCAACTACCCCTCGACCGAGTACCTGCAGCTGCCCTTCCTCGACGTCGCGGCGTTCAACGTCTTCCTCGAGCAGGAGGCGGCGTTCGAGTCCTACCTCGCGCGGCTGCAGAATCTCGCCGGCGACAGGCCGCTGCTGATCGCCGAGATCGGGATCGACAGCCGCCGCAATGGCCCGGGCGTGCAGGCGCGCACGCTGCTCTGGCAGGTGCGCCATGCCTTCGGCACCGGCGCCGCAGGCGTCTTCGTCTTCTCCTGGACCGACGAGTGGCACCGCGGCGGCCACGAGGTGGGCGACTGGGACTTCGGCCTCGTCGACCGCGCACGGCGGCCGAAGCCCGCGCTGGCGGCGGTGAGCGAGGCGTTCTCGCGCGTGCCGTTGCACCGCGAGGGGCCCTGGCCGAAGATCTCGGTCGTGATCTGCACGCACAACGGGCAGCGGACGCTGCCCGAGTGCCTCGCTCGCGTGAACGCGCTCGCCTACCCGGACTTCGAGACGAGCGTCGTCTGCGACGGCTCGAGCGACCGCTCCGCCCAGATCGCCGAGCAAGGGGGGGCGCTCGTCGTGCAGACCGCCCACCGCGGGCTCAGCCACGCCCGCAACATCGGGATCGCGCTCGCGAAGGGCGAGATCGTCGCCTTCCTCGACGACGACGCCTACCCCGACGCCGACTGGCTGCACTACCTCGCGGCCGCGTTCGCGGACGAGCGCTGCGCGGGCGTCGGCGGGCCGAACATCCCGCCTGAGGAGGCGAGCCTGACCGCCGACTGCGTCGCCGCCGCCCCCGGCGGGCCGATCCACGTGCTGATCTCCGACCGCGAGGCCGAGCACGTCCCCGGCTGCAACATGGCCTTCCGCAAGTCGGTGCTAGAGCAGGTCGGCGGCTTCGACGAGCGCTTCAGGGTCGCCGGCGACGACGTCGACCTCTGCTGGCGGCTGCAGAAGGCGGGCATGCGGCTCGGCTTCAGCGCGGGCGCGGTCGTGATGCACCGCCGCCGCGACTCGGTGCGGCGCTACCTCAAACAGCAGTACGGGTACGGCAGGGCGGAGGCGCTGCTCGAGCGCAAGTGGCCCGCCCACTACAACCGCGCCGGCGCCTCGCGCTGGTCGGGGCGGATCTACGACCAGCCTGCCAGCAGCCTGCCTGGGCGGCGGCCGCTGATCCGCTACGGCACCTGGGGCGGCGGCCTCTTCCAGTCGATCTACGACCCGCCTCCGAGCACGCTCAGGTGCGCGCTGCAGGCGCCCGAGTCGCTGCTGCTGCTCGCGCTGCTCGCCGCGGTCGCGGCGCTCGGCACGCTCTGGCGCCCGCTGCTGCTGCTCGGAGCGCCGGCGTTCGCGGTCGTGCTCTGCTGGGTCGCAGGCCAGGCGCTGATCGCCGGTTGGGCCGCGAATCCCCCGGTGCCGGGGCGCTCGGCGGCGGAGACCCTCCGGCGGCGCGGCGTCACCGCGCTGCTCCATCTGCTGCAGCCGTTCGCGCGCCTCGGGGGCCGGCTGCGAGGCGGACTCTCGCCGTGGCGACGGCGGCTGCGACCGCGCCTTGCCTCGCCCAGACCGCGGACGGTCGAGGCGTGGAGCGAACGCTGGCAGGAGCCGCAGACCCGCATTCAGAGCCTGCAGGACGCGCTCGCGGCGCAGGGCGCGTTCGTGCGCAGCGGCGGCCCCTTCGACCGCTTCGACCTGCACGTGCGCTCGGGCCCGCTGGGCGGCGTGAAGGTGCGGATCGCCGTCGAGGAGCACGGCGCCGGCAGGCAGCTGCTGCGCGCGAAGATCTGGCCGCTCGCCTCGACGGGCGGCCTGGTCGTCGCCTGCACGCTCGCGCTGCTCGCGGCGAGCGCTTGGCGCGAAGGGCATGCGAGCTTCGGGATCGCCTTCCTCGTCGCGTTGGCCGCGCTGGTCGGCATCGCCGCCGAGGGCACCGGCTCGGCGACGGGCCTTGCGATCGCGGAGATCGGACGGCTCGGTGCCCGTCCCGAGCGCGCGCTGGAGCCGCAGGCCCAGTTGCACTCGGAGACCGCGGCGCGGATGCTCGAAGGGACGCCGCGGACGGAGCGGGCGCCCACGCTCGCGCCGCGGCGGACGCTCGCGTTTCAACGCGTGCCCCTGCTGGAGCGCGCGGCAGCCCGCGAGCGGGCGTCCACGCTCGAGCGGGCGTCCGTGGCCGAATCCGAGCCCCCGCTCGAGCGGGGGTCCGCGCTCGAACCGAACGGCGTTCTGCGCGATCGCGCGGCGGTGCGGATGCGGGAGGGGGGTGAGCTTCGATGAGCCCCTCGCTCGGCCCCGTGAAGATGCGCAGCCGCCTGCGCAGCCGCCTGCGCCCCGAAACGCGGGATGGCGCCTTCGAGCTCTGGAAGGCGCTGCCGCGCGCGCGCCCCTACCTCGCGCCCTACCGGCGCACGCTCGTCTGCGTGACGGTGTTGACGACCCTGATCGCGCTGCTCGGCCTCGCGGAGCCCTGGCCGCTCGCGGTGATCCTCAACCAGGTGCTGCACTCCGAAAAACCGACCGGGATCATCGCCTTCGTCTATGGCGCGCACCCGCAGGTGTGGATCGTGCTGCTCTCGATGCTGATCGGCCGCTTCCTGATCGTCGTGATCGGCAACGGCTTCACCGTGCTCAGCCACTTCCTCGGCGCGAAGACCGAGCAGAACATGGTGCTCGACCTGCGCAGCGACCTCTTCGACCACGTCCAGCGCCTCTCGCTCACCTTCCACGACCAGCGCCAGACCGGGGCGCTGATGAGCCAGATCAACAACCAGGCCGCCTCGGTGGGCAACATCGTGATGGTCGTGCCGCCGATCGCGGAGGCGGCGATGACCCTCGTCGGGATGCTCGCGATCGCGCTGCTCGTCGACTGGCAGCTCGCGCTGCTCTCGCTGGTCGTGATCCCCTTCCTCTACTGGTCCTTCGGGATCTACGGGCGCCGGATCGTGCCGCGCATCAAACGCGTCCAGGAACTCGAGTGGCGCTCGCTCTCGATCGTGCACGAGGCGATGGCGATGCTGAGGGTGATCGTCTCCTTCGGCCGCGAGGACTACGAGCACCGCCGCTTCCGCGAGCAGGGCAAGACCGCGGTCGACGAGCGCGTGAAGCTGACTGTGCGCCAGAGCCTCTACACGCTGAGCGTGCAGACGGCGACCGCGGCGGGCGCCTCTCTGATCATGGGCTTCGGCGCGTGGCACGTGATCGAAGGCCGGCTGTCGGTCGGCGAGCTGATCGTGCTGCTCACCTACGTCGTCTCCGTCTACCAGCCGCTCGAACAGATCAGCGGCACCGTCGGCATGATCCACGAACAGCTCGTCCAGTTCGACGCCTCGCTGCGGCTGCTCGACACCGAGCCGGAGGTGAGAGAGAAGCCGGACGCCGTCGAGATGCTCCGCGCCCGCGGCCACCTCGCGGTCACCGATCTGTGCTTCTCCTATCCGGGGCGCAGGCGCACGCTCTCGGACATCTCATTCGAGGCGATGCCAGGCGAACGGGTCGCGATCGTCGGCCACACAGGAGCCGGCAAGAGCACGCTGATGAGCCTGCTGATCCGCTTCTACGACCCGAGCTCCGGCGTGATCGCAATCGACGGCGTCGACCTGCGCGACATGAGGCTCGCCTCGCTGCGGCGCCAGATCAGCGTCGTCTTGCAGGAGCCGCTGCTCTTCTCGGGCACTATCGAGGAGAACATCCGCTACGGCAGCCTCGGCGCCTCGCCGGCGCGCGTGCGGGCGGCGGCGAGCGCCGCGAACGCGCACGACTTCATCGTCGCCCTGCCGAACGGCTATGACACGGTCCTCGGCGAGCGCGGCGCCCAGCTCTCCGGCGGAGAGCGGCAGCGGATCTGCGTCGCGCGCGCGTTCCTGAAGGACGCGCCGATCCTGATCCTCGACGAGCCGACCTCCTCGATCGACTCGAGCACCGAGGCCGTGATCCTCGACGCGCTCGACGAGCTGATGGAGGGCCGAACCTCGTTCATGATCGCGCACCGGCTCTCGACCGTCCGCCATGCCGACCAGATCCTCGTGATGAAGGAAGGCAGGATCGTCGAGCGGGGGACGCACGAGCAGCTGCTCGCGCAGGGCGCGATCTATCGCGAGCTGCACGCCGCCCAGAACCGCGAGCGCAAGCGGCGGCGCACGCCGATCGCAAACGGCAACGGAGCGGGCGAGTCGGAGGAGCTCGTCAGCTGGCGGCAGGTGAGCGTCGGGAGCTCGCGATGAGCGCGCCGGCGACGCAGGGCCGCCCGAAGGTCGTGCTGCTCGGGATGATGAGCAAGATGCCGGTCGCCGGCGTCGTCTGGCAGAACCTGCACTACCTGCTTGGCCTGCAGCGCCTCGGCTGCGAGCCCTATTACGTCGAGACGCACGCCCGCACGCCCTCGATGCTGATGGCGAGCGAGCACGACGACAGCTCGGCGCTTGCGGCGGAGTACATCGCCGCGATCATGCGCCGCTTCGGGCTGAGCGACCGCTGGGCGTTCAGGGCGCTGCACGACGACGGCCGCTGCTTCGGCATGAGCGAGTCGCAGCTCGAACGCCTCTACGGTCAGGCGGCGCTGCTGATCAACTTGCACGGCGGCACGCTGCCGCTGCCCGAGCTCGCCGCGACCGGGCGCCTGATCTACGTCGAGACCGACCCCGTGCAGCTGCAGCTCGAGCTCAGCCACGGCGTGCAGGAGACGGTCGACTTCCTCGAGCCGCACTGCGCGTTCTTCACCTTCGCCGAGAATTGGATCCGCCCGCCCGCCCCACCCCGCCCGCCCGGCAACTCCGACTGCCGGCTGCCGCGGCAGGAGCGCTTCGCCTTCGAGCCCACGCGCCAACCGGTCGTGATCGACCTGTGGCCGGACCGCTCGCCGCAGCCCGCCGACCTCTTCACGACGATCGGCAACTGGCGCCAGGACTGGCGCGACGTCACCTTCGCGGGGCAGCGCTACACCTGGAGCAAGCACCACGAGTTCCTCAAGTACCTCGACCTGCCCTCGCGCACCGGCCGCCGCTTCGAGCTCGCGCTCGCGAGCTGCGAGGAGGCCGAGCGGCGGATGCTCGCCGCGCACGGCTGGGGCGTGCGGGACGCGCTGCAGATCTCGCGCGGGATCGACGACTATCGCGACTACGTCGGCGCCTCGCGCGGCGAGTTCACGGTCGCAAAGGACCAGAACGTGCGCCTGCGCACAGGCTGGTTCAGCGACCGCAGCGCGACCTACCTCGCCTCTGGGCGGCCGGTGATCACGCAGGACACGGGCTTCTCCTGCTCGCTTCCCACCGGTGCCGGCCTGTTCGGCTTCGACTGCCCCGAGGCCGCCGCCGAGGCGATCGCGCGCGTCGACGCCGACTACTCGCTCCACTCCCGCGCGGCGCGGGAGATCGCGCGCGAGCGCTTCGACCACGAGGTGGTTCTGCGGCCGCTGCTGCGGCGCCTCGACGTGAAGCTCGGCGGGCGCGCGCGGGCGAGCCGCCCGGCGAGCGGCTTCAGCGCGGAGATGGTGATCGAGCCCGTCTCCCGGCGCCCGACGAGGCTGCCGCGAGCGACCGTGCAGGAGGCGACGCGCTACGCGCCGCCGCGTTGCGAGCGCGCGCCCGCGCTCGGGCGCGACAGCGCGAGCGTCGTCGTCGTGACCCACGACGGGCTGCCCTTCACGCGCCTGTGCCTCGAGAGCCTGCTGATCAACACCGACGGCGACTTCGAGCTGATCGTGGTCGACAACGGCTCGCGCGACGGCACGCCCGACTACCTGACGAGGCTCTTGCGGCACGACGCGCGCGTGCGCGTGCTGCTGAACGGCCGCAACGCCGGTTTCGCAGCTGCGTGCAACGAGGGTCTCGCGCTCGCCGGCGGCGAGCACCTCGTGCTGCTCAACAACGACACGATGCTGCCGCCCGGCTGGCTCGCGGGCCTGGTCGCCCACCTGCGCAACCCCGAGGTCGGTCTCGTCGGCCCGGTCACGAACCGGATCGGCAACGAGGCCGAGATCCAGACGAGCTACCGCACCTGGGGGCAGTTTCTGCAGCTCGCCCGCCGCCGCGCTCGCGACCACGCGGGCGAGTGGCTGCAGCTGCGCACGCCGGCGATGTTCTGCCTCGCGATGCGTCGTGAGATCCACGCGCGGCTCGGGCCACTCGACGAGCGCTACGAGGTCGGGCTGCTGGAGGACGACGACTACGCAGAGCGCGCACGGCAGGCCGGCCTGCAGCTGCGCTGCGTCGAGCACGTGCTCGTGCACCACTTCGGCGAGGCATCCTTCGGGCGGCTCGTCGCCGGCGGCGAGCACGCGCGCATCCTGCGCGCGAACCAGCGCCGCTTCGCCGAGAAGTGGCAGAAGGAGTGGGAGCCCTACGGCCGCCGGCCCGACCCCCGCTACGAGCGCGACGCGCAGAGGCTGCGCGAGGCGGTGAAGGCGGCCGTGCCCGCGGGATCGAGCGTGCTCGTGATAAGCCGCGGCGACGAGGCGCTGCTGCAGCTGAACGGCCGCCGCGCGGCCCACTTCCCGCAGGGACGGGACGGCGGCTGGGCCGGGCACCACCCCGCCGACAGCGAGGAGGCGATCGGGCATCTCGAGCGGTTGCGGCAGGGCGGCGCGCAGTACCTCGTCGTGCCCTCGACCTACCGCTGGTGGCTTACGCACTACGAGGGCCTGCGCGAGCACCTCGACTCCCGCTACGAGGCGCTGCTCCGCGACGAGGACGGCGGCGCGATCTACAAGCTGGAGGAGGCGGGCCGGTGAGCGGCGGGTTCTCCGACGCCGCGGCGTCGAACGGGCCGACGGGCGGCGAGGCGTCGAGCGCGGGCGTGACGAGCGAGCCTGCGAGCGGCGGCGTCTCGATCGTCGTGCCGGTGCATGGACGGGCGGCGCTCACGCGGCGGTGCCTCGACACGCTGCTCGCGACGTTGCTCGCGAGGCCGCCCGCCGCCTTCGAGGTGATCGTCGTCGACGACGCCTCGACCGACGGCACGCCGGCGCTGCTGCGCTCTTACGGCGAGGCGATCCGGCGCGTGACCCTCATGCGCAACCGCGGCTACGCCGGCGCCTGCAACGAGGGCGCGGCGATCGCGACCCACGACACGCTCGTCTTCCTCAACAACGACACGGAACCCTGGCATGGCTGGTTGGAGGCGCTGCTCGCCTACGCCGCCGCGCACCCCGCCGCCGCGATCGTGGGCGCGAAGCTGCTCTACCCGAACGGGACCGTCCAGCACGCGGGCGTCGCGATCGGCCAGGACGGCTACCCCCACAACCTCTACGCCGGCCTGCCCGCCGATCATCCCGCGGCCAACCGCTCGCGCCGCCTGCAGGCGGTCACCGGCGCCTGCATGCTCGTGCGCCGCGCGGCCTTCGAGCGCGCCGGCGGCTTCGACGTCGCCTACCGCAACTCGCTCGAGGACGTCGACCTCTGCCTGCGTCTCGGCGAGGCGGGATCGGAGGTCCACTACTGCCACGAGGCGGCGCTCACCCACCTCGAGTCGGCCTCGCGCGGACGCGCGCAGCGCTTCGAGGCGAGCGTCGCGCGCTACCGCGAGCGCTGGCGCGACCGCGTGATCCCCGACGACCTCTCGATCTATGCGCAGGACGGGCTGCTCGCGCTCGAGTATCGCGACGCCTACCCGCTGCGGCTCTCCGTCTCGCCGCTGCTCGCCTGCCTCGCCGGCGAGCGCGAGCAGGAGATCGAGACGCTGCTCGAAGCCTACGCCGGCCAGGTCGCCGACCTGATGGCCGAGGTCGTGCGCCTCAGCGCGCTCGCCGGCATGCCGCCGCAGCGCCCGCAGGCCGAACGCGCGCGCGCCCGATGGGGAGCGCTTGCGCCGCGCCGCCGCTCGCTCGACCATCGCGCCTTCCTCGCGCACGCGAACGCGCTCGAGGACCAGGTGCGCGAGCTACAGCAGCGGCTGCAGGACGCGGACGCGGGGGCGGGAGAGGCGTGGACCGGGGCGCAGGGCGAGGTCGCGCCCGCGTTCACCGCGAGCGCGAGCCTCGGCTACCGGCGGCTGATCGAACGCGTGCGCGCGGCCGTCGCCGAGGCCGTCCCCGACGGCGCGAGCGTGCTCGTCGTCAGCCGCGGCGACCACGAGCTGCTGCGGCTCGGCAGCACGACGGCGGCGCACTTCCCCCAGGATGCGAGCGGCGGCTACCTCGGCCACCATCCGCGCGACAGCGAGGAGGCGATCGCGAGGCTCGAGTCGCTGCGGCGGCGCGGCGCCGACTACCTCGTGCTGCCCTGCACCTCCTACTGGTGGCTGGAGCACTACGCGGGCTTCGCCGAGCACCTGCGCGCGCGCTACCCGGCGATCGAGGCTCGCGCCTGCGCGATCTTCAGGCTGTGCGGCCAGGAGGCCGCAACCGCAGGACGGGCCGGACGCGCAGGCGACGACGCGGACGCCGCGACCGCAGGGCGGCCCGGGAGCGCGACCGTGGGTGACGCGGGCGACGCGACCGCAGCACAGGCGCGCGCCGTGACTGCGGCGCGGGCGGGCGACACGAACACAGGGCGGGCGGCGCGATGATCGGCCTGCCGACGGAGCAGCGCCTCGGCGAGGCGCAGTACGCGGAGCTCGTCGCGCGCGTGCAGGCGAGCGTCGCCGCATTCGTGCCGCCCGGCGCCTCCGTGCTCGTGCTGAGCAGGGGCGACGCCGCGCTGACTGAGCTCCCCGGCCTCGCCGCCGCTCACTTCCCGCAGGACGCCTCCGGCGACTACGCCGGCCACCACCCCGCCGACAGCGCCGATGCGACCGCGCGGCTGCAAACGCTGCAGCGCCGCGGCGCCGAGTACCTGGTCATCCCGGCCACCGCGCGGTGGTGGCTCAAGTTCTACGTCGGCTTCGCCGAACATCTTGCAAGCCACTGCGAGCTGATCGCCGACGTGCCCGACGCCTGCCTGATCTACGGCCTCGGCCGGCGGGACGCTCCGGAGGCCCTCGGCGACGCGGCTCTGCAGCCGCCGCGAGCGTCGATCGAGCAGATGCGCGACTACCTCGAAAACCTGATCTCGACCGATCGTCGCGTCGCCGTGCTCGAGACCGACGAGCAGCTCGCCGCCGCGCTCGCGCCGATGCACGCCACGGCGCTCGCGGGAGAGGAGCTCGAGCGGGAGGACGGGGAGCTGCGACGCGAGGGCGAGCGATCGGCGCGCGACGGACAGGAGCCGGAGCGCGGCAGCGAGCGGCCGCTGCTCGGGCTGACGCGGCTCGCCCGGCGCGGCGTCGACTACCTCGTCGTGCCGCGATCGGCGGACGACTGGCTGCGTCGGCATCCCGACGTGACGGCGGGCATCGAGGCGCGCTGCCGCAAGGTCGCCGACCAGCGCCACCTCTGTCGCGTGTTCGAGCTGAGGCGGTTGCGGACGGCATGAGCGTGAACGGGCACCGGGCTTCCAACGGGAACCGCGCGCCCAACGGGCATCGCGCATCCGACGGCCACCGCGCGACCGGCGCAGGCCGCGGGGAGGCGCTGCGGGTGCTCTACGTCGCGCACAACCACCCGACGCTACACCCCGGCGGCGCCGAGGCCTATGCGCTCGAGCTCTACGAGGGGATGCGGCAGACGCCCGGCGTGCAGCCGATCCTGCTCGCGCGGATCGGATCGAACGTAGCGCGCCGGCGCGTCGCGCATCCGGGCACCCCGTTCAGCTCGGTGAACGGCGACCCGAATCAGCACTTCGTCTTCACCGAGACCGAGCACTTCGACTTCTTCACGCTCACCTCACGCGACAAGTCGCTCTACTTCCGTCATCTCGCCGACTTCCTGCTCGCCCAGCGCCCGCACGTCGTGCACGTCCAGCACACGCACTTCGTCGGCGTCGACCTGATCAGCCTGATCAGGCGCGTGCTGCCCGAGACGCCGATCCTCTACACGCTGCACGAGTTCCTGCCGATCTGCCACCGCGACGGCCAGATGCTGCGCAAGACGGGCGCCGAGCTGTGCAGGGAGGCCTCGCCGCGACGCTGCAACGAATGCTTTCCCGAGATCAGCGCGCAGGCGTTCTTCCTGCGCAAGCGCTTCGTGCAGGCGCACCTCGCCCAGGTCGACCGCTTCATCGCGCCGAGCGCGCAGCTGATGGAGCGCTATCTCGACTGGGGGATCGAGCGAGAGCGGATCGAGGTCGAGGAGTACGGCCGACTTGCCCCGCCGGTGCGGGCGCCCGAGCCCTCGCAGACGAAGTCGCCGGCGAACATCGGCTTCTTCGGCCAGCTCAGCTACTTCAAGGGCGCGAAGGTGATGCTCGAGGCGATGGCGATGCTGCCGCCCGAGAGCCGGGCGCGCCTGTGGCTGCACGGCGCGAACCTCGAGCTGCAGAGCGAGGAGTTCCAACAGGAGTTCGCGGCGATGCACGAGCAGCTGCGTGGGCGCGTCACCTTCCGCGGCTCCTACGAGCACGCCGAGCTGCCGAAGCTGATGGCCGACCTGCACTGGGTGGTCGTGCCCTCGATCTGGTGGGAGAACTCGCCGCTCGTGATCCAGGAGGCGTTCTTCCACCGGCGACCGATCATCTGCAGCGACGTCGGCGGCATGGCCGAGAAGGTGAGGGACGGCATCGACGGAATCCACTTCAGGGTCGGCGACGCGTTCAGCCTCGCGCAGGCATTCGAACGCGCCAGCGGCAGCCCGCGGCTGTGGCGCTCGCTGCGCGAGGGCATCCGCGAGCCGCACGCGATGAGCGTCCACGTCGAGCGCCTGCTGCAGCGCTACGAGGAGCTGCGCGAGCGGCGCAGGGCGGATGCGGCGCATGCCAGCAGGGAGCCGGCGCATGCCTGAGAGGACCGCGAGGCGGCCGACGCGCGCCGCGAGCAAGAGCGCGGAGTCGAAGGTGCAGCGGGCCGCGAAGCTCGCGCCCGGCTTCGCGATCGTGATCCACGAAATCGGCCGCGGCCGCGGCCGTGCGCAGCCGCAGGTGGAGCTCGCACGTATCGCGCCGGATACGGCTGCGGGCGAGGAGGTCGAGCTCGCGCTCGGCTCGGGCGAGGTCGTGAGGCTCTCTCGCGCGCGCTGGCAGGAGGTCTCGGGCGAGATCAGGGACCTCGTGCGCGAGCAGCTCGCCGCGCTCGAAGCCGAGGAGCGCGAGGCGCTGCTGGAGAGGCTCGTGCTCGCGAGCGCGCAGCCCGGCTGGTCCTCGCCGCAGCTGAGCGCGGCGCTGCACGGCCTGCGCGAGGTGCTGCGCGAGCGCCTGCCCCGCTGCGCGATCGAAGACCGCCGGCCGGCGGGCCTCTCGGTCGAAGCGCTGCTCGCGCTCGATCAGCGCTCGTTTTGGATCAACGGCTGGATGCACGACGAGGACGGGCAGGGCGCCGTCACGATCGTCTCGCCGGAGAGCGCCCGCGTCGAGGTGACGCGCGGCGCCGTCCGCTACGAGCGCCCCGACGTCGTCCAGTTCTACGCGAAGCTCGGCGCCGATCGCACGCGCAAGCACGGCTTCACCGCCTTCTTCACGCTGCCCGCGCCGAGCCTGCTGCCCGGCGGCTGGCTCGCCGAGCTGCGCACCGGCGACGGCCTGCAGCTCGAGATCGCATGCCTCGCGCCGGTCGCCGACGTGCACGCGGCGCGCGCGGCGATCCTCGGCGAGCTTGCCGCCCGCGGGCCGATCGACGGGCCGCTCGCCGCGGAGCACGGCCGCCACGCGCTGACGCTCCTGCAGGAGCGGATCGTCGGCGAGTCGCAGATCGCCTCCGTCGAGGTCTACGGGCAGCCGCCGCGCCGGCCCGCGACCTCGATCGTCGTGCCGCTCTACAAGCGGCTCGACTTCCTCGAGCACCAGCTGCTGCACTTCTCGCGCGATCCGGACCTCGCCGACTGCGAGCTGATCTACGTGCTCGACTCGGTCGAGCAGACCGACGAGCTCGCGGGCAAGGCGCGCGAGCTGTTCGCGCTCCACGGCCTGCCGTTCACGGTCGTCGAGCTAACCGCGAGCGCGGGCTTCGCCGGCGCGAACCGACACGGCATCGCGGTCGCACGCGGAAGGCGGCTGTTGCTGCTCAACTCCGACGTGATCCCCGACCGGCCGGGGTGGCTGGCGGCGATGAACGACTTCTACGAGGCGACGCCGCGGATCGGCGCGCTCGGCCCGAAGCTGCTCTACGAGGACGACTCGCTGCAGCACGCGGGCCTCTGCTTCCACCGCGCTCCCGGCGGCAGGCTGTGGGAGAACGCCCACTGCTTCAAGGGGCTTCACCGCAGCTTCCCGGCGGCGAACGTCGCGCGAGCGGTGCCCGCCGTCACGGGCGCCTGCATGCTGATCGACCGCGAGCTCTACGAGCAGGTCGGCGGTCTGCCGCTGCACTATCTGCAGGGGGATTACGAGGACTCCGAGCTCTGCCTGCGCCTGCACGACGCCGGCCGCGAAAACTGGTACCTGCCGGCGGTCGAGCTCTACCACCTCGAGGGTCAGTCCTATGCCGCGGGCGTGCGTCGCACCCAGAGCGAATACAACATGTGGCTGCACACCGAGCTGTGGGGGGACCGGATCGAGCAGGCGATGGCGGACTTCGACCCGCACGCGGCCGACGAGGCGCCGCCGCCGGCGATCGCGACGGAGATCGCCCGTGTCTGAACAGGCCTCCTCGTCCGTGCCGCAGATCGCCCACCGGCTCGTGTGGATGCTCGGCTCCCCGCGCACCGGCAGCACCTGGCTGATGCAGCTCTTCGCCGAGATCCCTGGGATCGCGGTGATCGACGAGAGCTATCTGCCGCTGCACCTCGTGCCAATCGACCACGCGATCCCTGACGGCGAGTACTTCGAGCACGGGCAGCGCGCCGGCGACCCGCACTACTTCTTCGCGAAGCGCTACCTGCCGCAGCTGCGCCCCGAACTGCGCGCGCTCATCATGCGCGGCCTCGTGCGCCAGCTGCAGGAGCTCGGCCAGCCGACCTCGCCGCGCTTCATCGTGATCAAGGAGCCGAACGGCTCCCACGCCTCCGACTCCCTCATGTCGCTGTTCCCCGAGTCGCGGCTGCTGTTCCTCGTGCGCGACGGGCGCGACGTGATCGACTCGCTGATCGACGCGATGCTCGCGCGCGACTCCTGGTGGCAGCAGAGCCAGGTCTCCGACGAGCCGCGGATCGTGAGCGAGCGGCTCGCGTTCATCCGCCACCACGCGAACCTCTGGATGCAGCGGACGGTCTCGACTCAGCGCGCATACGCCGCAACGCCCGAGCCGCTGCGGCTGCAGGTCGCCTACGAGGACCTGCTCGCCGACACGGAGGCGCGCTTCGGCGGCATGCTCGAATGGCTCGGGATGCAGGTCGCGCCCGAGGCCGTGCGGGGCGCCGTGCAGAAGCGCGCGTTCGCGGCGATCCCGCCCGACCAGCGGGGCCCCGGCAAGCGCGCTCGCAGCGCGACGCCCGGGCGCTGGCGCGAGCGGCTGCGGCCCGGCGAGGTCGAGCTGCTCGAGCAGGTGATGGGCGGCAAGCTGCAGGAGCTCGGCTATGAGGTGGGAGTCCCCGTCCAGGGCGCGGCCTGAGCCGCGTCGCGGAAGACGCCGCCGGCGAGAAGACGATGCCGCCGCCAACCCCCACGGACCCGCTGCCGACCTCGAGATGTGCCGGCGACGCTGAGACCCGACCGCCGACATGAAGACCCCGCTGCCAATCGCCGCCTCGATCGCCCAGCGACCCGGCTACGGAGGGCACGCCTCCGCGTTCCTGCAGTACGCGCTCGGGCTGCGTCAGCTCGGCTACGAGCCGATCCTGATCGACCGCCTGAGCGCTGAGATGGCGATAGACGCGGAGGGCCGCCCTTGCCCCGCGGCGCGGCGAGCGGCGATCGAATGGTTCGAGCGCGTGACCGAACTCGCCGGCCTGCGGGGCTCGTGCGCGCTGCTGCTCGACGACGGGCAGACGATCGGCCTCGGCCGCGAGCGGCTGATCGACGCGATCGCGGCGGCGCCCTGCCTGATCGACGTGATGGGCTTCCTCGGCGACGAGGAGCTGCTCGGCGCGAGCGAGCTGCGCGTGTTCCTCGACGTCGACCCCGGCTTCCCGCAGCTCTGGCGCGAGCTCGGGCAGGCCGACCTGCTCTCAGGCCATCATCGGCACGCGACCGTGGGCGCGAACCTCGGCCGGCCGGGCTGCGAGATCCCCGACTGCGGGATCGACTGGATCGGCCTGCGGCCGCCGGTCGTGCTCGAGCAGTGGCCGGCGGCGCCGCGCGCCTCGAGCGCGTTCACGAGCGTGTGCAGCTGGCGGGGGCCCTACGCTCCGATCGAGTGCGAAGGGCGCAGGCTTGGGCTGCGGGCGCATGAGCTCCGCCGGTTCGCGGAGCTGCCGCGGCGCGTCGAAGCCGAGTTCGTGCTCGCGCTGGACATCGAAACGGCGGACGGCCGCGACGCGGACCTGCTCGCCGGCCACGGCTGGCAACTGCGCGACCCGCGCGCGCTCGCGGGCGCCCCGGCCGCCTACCGCGAGCTGATCCGCCGCTCCGGGGCGGAGATCGCGATCGCGAAGAACATCTACGTCGCGACGAGAAGCGGCTGGTTCAGCGACCGCAGCGCCTGCTTCCTCGCGAGCGGGCGTCCGGTGCTCTGCCAGGACACGGGCTTTCGCGAAACGCTGCCGGTCGGCGAGGGCCTGCTCGCCTTCGCGACCCTGGAGGAGGCGGTCGAGGGCGCGAACAGCATCCTCGGCGACTGGGCGCGCCACTCGCGCGCCGCGCGCGAGATCGCCGAGGAGCACTTCGACGCGAGGAAGGTGCTGGATGGACTGCTCAGCGGCATCGGCGTCCGCTGACGGAGCTGCGACCGTGGTGGGAGCGTCCGCCACCGGCGGGGCCGCTGTCGTGCGCGGAGCGTCCGCCAACGAGGTGCCGGTCGTGCGCGGAGCGTCCGCGGGCGCGACGGCGGTCGTGCGCCTCAACTGGGGCTGCGGCTCGCACGTCGCCGCGGGCTGGATCAACTCCGACATCAAGGGCGAACCCGGCGTCGACCTCGTCGCGGACGTCCGCGCGGGGCTGCCACTCGCGAGCGAGAGCTGCGACTACGCCGTCAGCGTGCACGCGCTGCCCGAGCTCTCCTACCCCGAGCTGCAGGGTGCGCTCGAAGAGCTGCGGCGAGTGCTGAAGCCGGGCGGGGTGCTGCGGCTCGCGCTGCCCGACCTGCGCCGCGGCATCGACGCCTACCTGCGCGGAGACCTCGACTACTTCCAGGTCGACCCGGAAGAGGTGAGCAGCGCCGGCGGCCGCTTCATCGTGCACATGCTCTGGTACGGGTACTCGCGCAGCCTCTTCACCGTCGACTTCGCGGAAGAGCTGCTGCGGCGGGCCGGTTTCGTCGAGGTCCGCGAGTGCGCCTTCGGCACGACGGCGAGCGGCTTCGAGCAGATCACAGAGCTCGACAACAGGCCCGAGGAGAGCCTCTTCGTCGAGGCGCGACGGGGAGACGGCCGGTCCGAGGAGGGCGCTTTCGTCCAGGCCCGACGGGGAGACGGCCGCCCCGAGAAGGGCCCCTCCGCCGATACCCGCTACGAGCCCGACGGCGACCGCCGCTCGCGCCGGGCCGCCCGTCGCGGCCGTTCCGGGCGCCGATCCCGCCGATACAATCGCGCGATCGCGCAGGAGCAAGGCATCGAGCAGGACAAGGAGGCGGCGGTGGAGATCGTCGATCTCACCCACGCGACCCCGGACGAGCGACTGCGCTGTCATTTCCGGGTCGAGCAGGACGGCTCCACGCTCCAGCTCGTCGGCTGGGCACTTGGCTCCGACTCGCCCGTTCTCTGTGTCGAGGTGCTCTCACGCGATGAGGTCGTCGCGACCACCGCGCCGACGCTCGAGCGGCCTGACATCGCGGAGGCGTTCCCCGACCTCGAGGGCGCCGGCGCCTGCGGCTTTCGGCTCGCGATCGAGCCGAGCGGGAAGGGCCAGAGCAGGCTCGAGCTGAGGGCGACGTTCGCCGACGGCGAGCGCGCCCCGATCGGCGAGCTCGAGGTGAGGACTCCCGAGCGGCGACGGAAGGGCATCCTGCGACGGTTCGGATGAGCTTTGTATTGGGCCCACCCACCCCACCCACCCCACCCACCCC
>JBAIYK010000078.1:0-3912 GCA_037915935.1 Solirubrobacterales bacterium
GTCCGGGACCGCGCCGCATGCGGCGCGGTCTCCGTAAGGAAGGATGATGGGCGATCGGCATGAGAGCCGCGAGGAGGTGAGGGCCGCCAGCGGGCCTTACACTCACGCTCCGATGAGCGATCGAGACCTCGAGCGGCTGCGCGCCAACACGCGTTTCGAACCGGCAGCGGTCGAGCCGCGGATCGTGCAGCGCTGGCTCGACAGCGGGCTCTTCCATCCAGAGCCGAATGGCGTCCGCGAGGGCGGCTACTGCATCGCGATCCCGCCGCCGAACGTGACGGGCGAGCTGCACATGGGCCACGCCCTGAACGGCTCGATCCAGGACGTCCTGGTCCGCCACCATCGCATGCGCGGCATGAGGACGAAGTGGATCCTCGGCACCGACCACGCCGGGATCGCGACCCAGATGGTGGTCGAGAAGGCGCTCGCCGCCGAAGGCGTGCAGCGGCGGGAGCTGGGCCGCGAGGAGTTCGTGCAGCGCGTGTGGGAGTGGCGCAACCACTACGGCGGGCGGATCGTGCAGCAGCTGAAGCGGCTCGGCGCCTCCTGCGACTACTCCGAAGAGCGCTTCACCTTCGACGAGGACTACGCGCAGGCGGTCGCGGAGGTGTTCGTCGCGCTCTACGAGAAGGGCTACATCTACAGGGACCGCTACATCGTCAACTGGGACCCCGGCACGCACTCGGCGATCTCCGACCTGGAGGTGGAGGAGCGCGAGGAGACCGACACGCTCTACTTCATCCGCTACGACCTGGAGGGCGGCGGCAGCGTGACGATCGCGACCGTGCGCCCGGAGACGATGCTCGCCGACACGGCGGTTGCCGTGAATCCCGACGACGAGCGCTACCGCGACCTCGTCGGCCGCACCGCGATCCTGCCGCTGATCGGCCGCGCGCTGCCGGTGATCGCCGACGAGTACGTGAAGATGGACTTCGGCACCGGCCAGCTGAAGGTGACGCCCGCTCACGACCCGAACGACTTCGAGATCGGCGCCCGCCACGAGCTCGACGAGGTCTCGGTGATCGGCGAGGACGGGCGCATGACCTCCGAGGCGGGGGAGGAGTTCGCGGGCCTGACCGTGATGGAGGCGCGCGAGGCGGTCGTCGCCGCCCTGGAGCGCGAGGGCCGCATCGTCGCGCGCGAGCCCTACACGCACAGCGTCCCCTACTCGCACCGCTCCGGGCAGCGGATCGAGCCGCTGATCTCGCTGCAGTGGTTCATGAAGATGGACGAGCTCGCGGCGCCCGCGATCGCGGCGGTGCGCGACGGCGCGGTGAAGATCGTGCCCGAGAACCACCGCAAGGTCTACCTGGAATGGATGTCGCAGATCAGGCCCTGGTGCATCTCGCGGCAGCTGTGGTGGGGGCACCGCCTGCCCGTCTGGTGCTGCGAGGCCTGCGGCGCGATCCACGTCGCCGCGCGCGCGCCGCAGCGCTGCCCCTCCTGCGGCGGGGACCTGCGCCAGGAGGAGGACGTGCTCGACACCTGGTTCTCCTCCGCGCTGTGGCCGTTCGTCACGCTCGGCTGGCCGAGGGACACGCCGCTGATGCGCTCCTTCTACCCGACCGACGTGCTCTCGACCGCGCGCGACATCCTGTTCCTGTGGGTCGCGCGCATGATCATGATGGGGATCGAGTTCACGGGCCGCCCGCCGTTCGCGGAGGTCTTCGTCCACTCCGTGATCCAGGCGCCGGACGGGCGCCGCATGTCGAAGTCTCTGGGCACCGGAATCGACCCGTCGGAGGAGATCGAGAAGCACGGCGCCGACGCGGTCCGCTTCGGGCTGCTCGCGATGTCCTCGACCCAGGACGTGCGCTACTCGCCCGAGAAGGTGGAGCAGGGCCAGGCGCTCGCGAACAAGCTCTACAACGCGGTTCGCTTCGCGCTGCTGAGGATCGCCGAGCAGCCGGGCGTGAGCCTGCAGACGCTGCAGGCGACGCCGCAGCCGCGCACGGTCGAGGACCGCTGGATCCTCTCGCGGCTGCAGCGCGGCAAGCGCGAGATCGCGGCGCAGATCGAGACCTACGACTTCTCCCACGCCGCGCTTGGCCTCTACGACTTCGTCTACGGCGAGCTGTGCGATTGGTACATCGAGCTGGTGAAGCACAGGCTCGATCTCGACCGGACCGGGACCCCACCGGGCGGGGATCAGGTGCAGGAGCGGCGGGCGCTCTCAGAGACGCTGCTGCACGTGATGCGCGAGACGGTCGCGCTCGCGCACCCGGTGATCCCATTCGTGACCGAGGAGCTGTGGGGACACCTGGGCGGAGAGGGGCTGCTCGCGGGCGCGAGCTGGCCGCAGCCGGACGAGTCTTTGATCGACGCGGATGCGGAGGCGGAGGTGGGCAGGGCGATCGAGGCGATCGCGCTGCTGCGGGGGTGGCGCGACAGCGTGAGCGCGAAGGCGGGCCTGATCGTGCCGGCGCGCATCGCGGCGGAGGGCTACGGCTCGACGGCCGCGTCGATCGGTCGGCTGGCGAGGCTCGACCTGGTCGCCTCCAACGGCGCCGGCGGCGTTGGCGCGGCCGAGCCGGTCGCGGCGGTGCCCGTCCCCGGCGGCACGGTCGAGGTGCTCTCCGCGGAGGGCCTCGACCTCGATGCCGCGAAGCGCCGTCGAGAGACGGAGCAGCAGCGGCTGCAGGGCGAGATCGCCCGCGTGCAGGGCAAGCTCGGCAACGAGGGCTTCGTCACGAAAGCGCCTGCGCAGGTGGTCGAGGAGCAGCGCGCGAAGCTGCAGCGGCTGCAGGGCGAGCTGGAGGCGCTGTGAGTGGTGTGAAGGCGGACCGAAGCGAGGGCCGCGCAGCGGACTGGAGCGAGCGCCAGGCCGAGCGCCACCTGCGCTCGCTCGAGCTGTTCGGGATGCGCTTCGGCCTCGACCGGATGCGCCGGATGATGACCGTGCTCGGCGCGCCGCAGTCGAGCTTCCGCTCGATCCACGTGCTCGGCACGAACGGCAAGTCCTCGACGACGAAGATGGTCGCGGCGATCCTGCGCCGCCACGGCCTGCGCGTCGGCGCCTACACCTCGCCGCACCTGGTCCACTACCGCGAGCGCGTGCAGATAGACGAGCGCGACCTGGAGACGAACGAGTTCGCGGGGGCGGTCGCGCGCGCGGCGTGGGCGGCCGAGCGCGTGAACAGGACGCTCGCGCAGGACGACCACGTGACGCAGTTCGAGCTGCTGACCGCGGCCGCGTTCTGGGCGATGGCGCAGCGGGGGGTCGAGGTCGCGGCGATCGAGGCGGGGCTCGGCGGCCGCTACGACGCGACGAGCGTGATCGAGTCGAGCGTGACCGCGCTGAGCACCGTCGGACTCGAGCACACGCGCTGGCTCGGGCCGACGATCGCCCACATCGCGACCGAGAAGCTCGCGGTCCTGCGCCCCCGCACCGAGCTCGTGCTCGGCGCGGGCGCGGGCGCAGACGCGGAGGTGGTCGCGCTCGCGCGCGAGCTCGTGACGCAGCGCGAGGCGGAGCTTCATTTCGCGCCGCGCGAGCCGCGCGGGCGGCTGCAACTGGCCGCAGCCGGCGCCTTCCAGCGCGTCAACTTCGCGCTCGCGGAGCTGGTCGCGGAGCGCTTCCTCGCGAGCGCGGGGATCGAGCTCGACCGCGAGGCGGTGCGGCAGGCGGCGCTGCAGACGACGGTCCCCGGGCGGATGCAGACGATCGCGGAGGACCCGCCGACGCTGCTCGACGGCGCGCACAACGCGGAGGCCGCGCAGGCGCTGCTCGCGGCGCTGCCCGACCTGCTCGGCGGCCGCCCGCTCGCGCTCGTGATGGGCGTGCTCGAGGACAAGGACGCGGCGCGGATGCTGAGCCTGCTGCTGCCCGTGAGCGCGCGCGCGTGGTTCACGGCGCCGCCGCGCGCGCGCGCGCTGCCGCCCGCGGCGCTGAGCTCGCTCGCGCGCCAGCTC
>JBAIYK010000120.1:0-1972 GCA_037915935.1 Solirubrobacterales bacterium
AACGAGAACGACTCGGTGACGACGGAGGGCATCTCGTTCGGAAACAACGACTTCCTCGCCGCTCAGCTCGCGGCGCTGCTCGGCGCGAAGCGGCTCGTGCTGGTCACGAACGTGCCCGGAGTGCTGACCAACGACCCTTCGCAGGGCGCTCCTGGGGAGGTGATACGCAGGATCGAGAGCGTCGACGATCTGCTGCAGCTCGGCTACTCGCGCATCGGCGGGCGCGCGGGCGGCCTCGGCACGGGCGGCATGCGCGGCAAGCTGCGCGCCGCTCAGCTCGCCGCGCTCGGCGGCGTGTCGACCTCGATCGGCTCGCTCGAGCGGGACGGCCTCGCCGCGCACGTAGAAGGGGACGCCGGCGGCAGCGAGGTGGTCGCGGGCGACGTCCGCGGCGGGCGCGGCTCGAGCTTCAGGTTCTGGCTGCAGCACGCGATCTCCTCCGGCGGCACGATCGTGATCGACGCCGGCGCGGCGCATGCGCTGCTCACGCGCGGCGCGAGCCTGCTCGCGGTCGGCGTCGTGCGCACCGAGCGGGAGTTCGCCGCCGGCGATGCCGTCGACGTCTGCGATCAGGAGGGACGCACGCTCGCGAAGGGAATCACCCGCTACAGCGCCCGCGAGCTGAAGCTGCTCGTCGAGGCGCGGAGCACGCTGAGCTCGGACCAGCTCCCCCAGGAAGTGATCCACAGGGACGAGATGGTCCTGCTCACCCGGCCCGCCCTCGATCTCGACTAGAAACAGTCCGCGCAGACTCGACTGACGCCGCCAAGTGCGACCGCGGCGCGGTGCGACAAGCGTCCGCAGGGCGGCCCCTCTGCGTGCAGCGCCTTGCACGCTCGAGTCGCCGCGGCGCCGCCGGCGTCGTTGACGTCGCAGTAGAGATGTGTTGGCGTTCACCTCGCGGTGCAAGTAGTCTGGTTTGCAGTATCTGAACGCTTCATCGAGGAGAGAACAGGAGGACTACGGATGCACGACCCCCTCGCAGAGAGGCGCAGCGGCGCCCGCGGCCGGCGAGCCGCCCTGCGTCGCTCCGGACGCATGCGCGGCGTCGCGTTGCTCGTCGGACTCGCAGGCGCTGCCGCCGCCGTCTCGGCGTCCACCGCGGTCGCCGCGGCGCAGACGCCCTCGGCGCCGCTCGCGCACATGAGCGGCGCGCGCGCGGAGGCCGCGCTCGCCTCGACGTACGTCAAAGAGGAAGGCCGCCTGCACTTCTCGAGCAAAGGCGGCGGCTCTGCGATCGTCGAGCAGGGCTACGGCTACGGCACGTTCAGCGCCTCGATCCAGATCGGCCTCACGATCAAGGTCTCTCATGTGACGGGATGGTTCGTCGCCTACCTGAAAGGCGGCTCGATCAGCGGCTACGCCTCTGCCACTCCCCACTTCTCGGGCAGCAAATACGTGAGCTTCAAGGGCTCGCTGTCGATCAAACACGGGACCGGCCGCTACAAAGGCGCCTCCGGCACGGCGGGCCTGTACGGCGCGATCAACCGCTCGAGCTACCAGCTGACGGTCCAGGTGATCGGGCGGCTGCGGCTCTAGGGTCCGCGCACGATCCCGGCAACGCGCCCGATCGGGCGGCTGCGGCTCCAAGGCGCCGCGCACGCTCCCGGCGACGCGCCCGGCGGCTCAGGCCGTGGGACGGCGCACGATCCCGGCGACGAGCTCGTTGAAGCTGATGCCGGCGGCGTCGGCGGCCGCCGGCGTGATCCCGGTCTCGGTCAGACCTGGGATCGTGTTGATCTCGAGCACCTGCGGCGTGTCCTCTTCGTCGAGGATCAGGTCGACGCGCGCGAAGTCCCTGCAGCCGATCAGCGAGTAGGCCTGCAGCGCGACCTGCTCGACGCGCCGCCTCGCCTCCTCGGGCAGCGCCGCGGGGACCTCGAGCCTCACGCCGCCGATCGTGTAGTGGGCCTCGTAGCTGTAGAAGCCGTTCGGCGTGTGCAGCTCGACGACCGGCAGCGCGGTCGGGCTC
>JBAIYK010000116.1:0-13038 GCA_037915935.1 Solirubrobacterales bacterium
GAAGCCCCACCAGGCGGGCGCGCCAAGCAGCCCGCGCTCGCGCGCTCGCAGCAACTCGATCGCGCTGCGCACGCCCATCGCCGCGAGCGCGGGCAGGCTGCGCGCGCGTGCGCGGAAGCGCGAGAGCCGACCGGAGCCAGACCCCCATCTGCCGAGCCGCCGCTCGACGTCGCCCGGCAGCAGCGCGACCGCGCCGCCGAGCGCGAGCGCGATCGCCGCGACGGCGGCGGGCAGGATCGTGATCGCGACCGAGCCGCCGCCGGGAAGCAGGCCCGTGCCGAGGCCGAGGCCGTCGAGCAGCACGACCGCCGCGTAGATCACGTACAGCAGCGCGACGAAGGCGACCATCTTGCAGACGACGAGCCGCGGGCCGAGCCCGGAGCGGCGCAGCGCCCAGGCGGTGAGCGCGACGCCGCCCGCGCCCGCGGCCGCGAACAGCCTCGTCGCGGCGAGTCCCGCCATCGTGATCAGGTAGCTCTCGCGCCAGCCGATCCGCTCCGCCTCGCGCGCGAAGACCGCTCTGAACAGCAGCACGTAGCCCGCGAACGAGCAGATCTCGAACAGCACCCCGACCGCGATCCACCAGATGTCCCCCCTGCCGATCCGATGCACGGTGCGGCCTACGCCGGAGATCTGCGGCAGCACGAAGTACATGAAGGCGACGACCGAGACGACGAACAGCGCGAAGGCGATCGCGCGCTCGCGCGTCACCCGCACGCGCGGCATCTCCTCGGCGGCGGCCTGCGAGGGTGCCGCCTGTCCCGGCGTGGCTGAGCCCGGCGGTACAGGCTGCTCCGGCGGTGCGGCCTCACGCAGACGCGCTGTCCTCCGAGCGGACCGCGTCGCCCACGGCGCCCGGCTCATGCCGCTTCCAGCGCCCTCGCCTGCAGCGCCGAGATGCAGGCGCCGAAGCGGCGCAGCAGCGGACCCGTGAGCGGCTCGCAGCGGCGCACGAGCAGCGTGAGGGCGGCGCCCGCGATCAGGTCGATCGCGTAGTGCTCGCCGAGGTAGATGAGCGCGCAGCCGAGCGTGAGCGTGTATCCGAAGCCGAGCGTGCCGCCGATCGGGCCGATCTCGGCGAGCAGCAGCGCGGCCATGAGCGATGTGGCGAAGTGCAGCGAGGGCATCGCGGCGACGGGGTTTCCTCCGAAGACACTGTAAAGGGGTCCCCAGCCGTCTTTCCAGAAGAATTCCCCATATTCGGCCATCATCCGCCGCACCTCGAGCTCGCCCGCCGCGTGCCTGCGTCCGGCGACCGTGGCCGCATACCAGGGCGGCGCGGTAGGCACGATCCAGTAGAGGCAGGCGCCGAGGTCGAAGACCGCGTAGGTGAGCACGGCCGCGCGCGGGAAGCGCTCGTAGCGGCGCCACAGGACGAAGGCGAGCGCGGTGTGGGGGACGGCGAACCAGACCCAGTGCGTCCAGATCAGCAGCTTGTCGAGCCGCCGCCAGCCGTCGATCGCGAACGCGCGCTGCAGGCGCACCGTCGGCAGCTGCCCGAGGCCGAGCGCCTCGTCGACCGCGATCGGGTAGTCGACGTGGACGCGCGCGAGCTGCGCGGCCTCGTCGTCGTGAGGCGCCTTGTAGGCGGAGACGTAGGCCCACATCTGCAGACAGCAGACCGCGACGTCGCGCGTGCGCGAGCGGCGCATCGCGACGCTGAGGCCGAGCGGCGCGCCGAAGGCGACCGTCTGCAGCACGAGCGGCGGAGCCTTCACCCGCTTGCGGACCACCGGCGCCGCGACGCCGGCCGCGACGACCGCCCAGGCGGTCGCTCTGATGGCCCTGCTCGACAGCCCCACGAGGCGCGGAGTATATGGACCGCTCAGGCGGCGGCGAGGCCACCGCGCCCGCCAGACCAACGAGCTCGGACTTCAGCCCGTCAGCTCAGGCGGCGGTGAGGCCGGCCCGTCCGCGCGCGGGACGGCGACGCCTGCCCCGCGGACGCTCGCAGGCGGAGACGAGCGCCTCCACGACGCGGCTGCGCTCGTCGACCTCCGGGTGCCACTGCACGCCGAGCACGAACCGCTTCTGAGGCAGCTCGATCGCCTCCGCCAGCCCGTCCATCGCCGCGACGCCGCTGACGAGCAGGCCCTCGCCGACGCGGTCGACGCCCTGGTGGTGGTGCGACTTCGTGACGTGGCGCACCTCGCCGGCGGCGCGCGCGGCGAGCGAGCCCTCGATCAGGTCGACGTCGTGGTCGGAGCCGACGAAGCTGCCGAACGTGCGCAGGTGGTCCTCGTGGCCGAGGCGCTGCGGCAGGTGCTGGTGCAGCGTGCCGCCGAGCGCGACGTTGATCAGCTGCATGCCCCTGCAGATGCCGAGCACCGGCATGTCGCGCTCGATCGCCGCCCTCGTCAGCGCGATCTCGAACGCGTCGCGCTCCGGCACGCTGCCGACCGTCTCTGGCTGCGGCTCCTGTCCGTAGCTCGCCGGGTCGATGTCTGCGCCGCCGGCGAGCAGCAGGCCGTCGATCGCGTCGAGCGTCTGCTCCGGGTCCTGCACCGCGACGGGGTCTGGCGGCAGCATGAGCGCGAGGCCGCCGCCGCGCTGGACCGCCTGCACGTAGGCGCAGGGCAGCAGCGCCGCGCGCTGCTCCCACATCGACCACGACGCCGTCTCGAGCGCGGCGCAGAGGCCGATCAGCGGGCGGCTCATCGCGCGGAGGAGCGCGGTGAAGGCAGGGCGTGCGATCCCATCGCCCACACCATAGGATCAATCGCGACGAAGTGGCCCCGCCGCCGACCCGCGGCCGCCCGGCGCGCTCCCGGCCGCCTGGCGCCCCGCGACGCGCGGCGCCCGCCGAGGAAAGGAGAGCCGATGAGTGAAGGGCAAGACGCCGGCCTGGAGACGGTGAACCTGAGCGTCTCCGCGAGCGGCGCGATGAGCGAAGGCGAAGACGACCGCCTCGAGACGGTGAGCCTCTCGGTCTCGGCGAGCGGCGGGGCGACGATCGAGCTGAACCGTCCGCAGCGGATGAACGCCTGGACGCCGCAGCTCGCACGCGACCTGCTCGAGGCGCTGCGGCGCGTGAGCGAGCAGGAGGCGGTGCGCGCGGTGATGCTGACCGGGGCGGGGCGCGCCTTCTCCTCCGGGGCGGACCTGAAGGAGGGCGGCGCCGGCGAGCTGCTGCCAAGCGGGCGCCCGAACGTGCAGAAGACGCTGACCGAGCTCTACCACCCCGTGATCAAGGCGATCAGGCAGCTCGAGAAGCCCGTGATCGCCGCCGTCGAGGGCGCCGCCGCGGGCGTCGGCTGCTCGCTCGCGCTCTGCTGCGACCTCGTGATCGCCTCCGAGAGCGCCTACTTCCTGCTCGCCTTCGTGAACGTCGGCCTCGCCCCGGACGGCGGCTCCTCGCTGCTCGTGCCGAGTCGCGTCGGGATGGCGAGGGCGGCCGAGATGGCGATGCTCGGCGAACGCGTGCCCGCGCCGCAGGCGCTGCAGTGGGGCCTGATCAACCGGGTGGCGCCGGACGGGCAGCTGCGCGAGCAGGCGGTCGAGCTGCTGCAGCGCCTCGCCTCAGGACCGACGCGCTCCTACGCCGCCGTGAAGCGGCAGCTGAACAGCTGGCTCTACGCGCGCATCGACGAGCAGCTGACGCTCGAGGCGGAGCTGCAGCAGGAGATGGTGCAAGGCGAGGACTTCCTCGAGGGCGTGAGCGCGTTCATCGAGAAGCGGCCGCCGCGCTTCAACGGGCGTTGAGCGCCCTGCAAGCGCTTCGCGAGCGCGCCTGAATAGAATCCGCTCGCCTTGGCCGACCTGGACCCCAAGACGACCTCCGGCGCGCACCCGTGCCGCGCTCGCGCCGCCGCGATCGGAAGGCGCCCACGGCCGCGCCACGCTTGCCCGACCGCGATCGCCGCGCGGCTTCGCCTGCGCCCGCGGACGCTGCTGCTCGCCGCCCCGCTCGCCGCCGCGATGCTGCTCGCACTCGCACCGGGCGCGTTCGCCTTCATCACGCCCGAGGCGGGCGGGTCGCCGAACGCCAACTCGATCGACGACCTCTACAAGATCGTGCTCTACGTCGCGGCGGTCGTGTTCGTCGTCGTCGAGGGCGCGCTCGGATACGCCTGCTGGCGCTTCAGCCGCCGCCGCCACGAGGTCGCCGAACAGACCCACGGGCACACCGGGCTCGAGATCGGCTGGACGCTCGCGGCCGGCGCGATCGTCGTCGTGCTCGCGGCCGTGACGCTGCTGAAGCTGAGCTCGATCCGCAACCCGCCGAACTCCGACGCGAGCGGGGCATCGCTCGCGAGCGCCGGCGGCGCGCTCTACGCGGATTCCGAACAGAAACCGCCGCCGAACGGCAAGCGGCTGGAAATAGAAGTGATCGGCCGCCAGTACCTGTGGCAGTACGTCTATCCCGGCGCCTCGAACCGCGACGGCCTCGGCGCGCCCTACTCCTACGAGCAGATGGTCGTGCCGACGCACACGACGGTCGTGCTCG
The DNA here is from genome assembly GCA_037915935.1 of Solirubrobacterales bacterium. GTDB lineage: Bacteria > Actinomycetota > Thermoleophilia > Solirubrobacterales > Solirubrobacteraceae > Palsa-744. The sequence continues at coordinate 4,448 of JBAIYK010000116.1, forward strand.
ACGCGGTCTCGATGGACGTCGTGCATTCGTGGTGGATCCCTGAACTCGGCGGCAAGATCCAGGTCGTGCCCGGCTATCACAACTTCACCTGGTTCAAGATCGACAAGCCTGGCCTCTACCGCGGCCAGTGCGCGAACATCTGCGGCCAGGGCCACGCGCGCATGATCGCCTCCGTGCGGGCGGTGCCGCCGGCGCAGTTCGAAGCGTGGCTCGAAAGCCAGAAGCGCGAGATCTCAGAAGCGAACGTGGCAGCGGCGAAGACGCGCGCGCAGCTCGAATCCGAAGGCGCCGAAAAGCCCTAGCGCGTTCGCGGACCGGCGACAAACCCCTCAGCCAACCCCCAAGACCAAGACAGAGAAAGACCAGGAGAGCAGCAGCAGACGATGGCGACCTACGCAGCCCCAGTCCCCCAGGTAGCGGCCCATCGAGTCGAGCGCGAGGCGCGCGGCTGGACCAGCTGGCTGACGACGACCGATCACAAGCGGATCGGGATCCTCTACCTCGTCACGACGTTCGTGTTCTTCATTCTCGGCGGCACCGAGGCTCTGATGATGCGCCTGCAGCTCGGGACGCCCGAAAACACGCTCGTCAACCCCGTCACCTACAACGAGCTGTTCACGATGCACGGGACGACGATGATCTTCCTGTTCGTCGTGCCCGTGTGGGCGGGATTCGCGAACTACTTCCTGCCGCTGATGATCGGCGCGCGCGACATGGCCTTCCCGCGCCTGAACGCGCTCTCCTACTGGCTGCTGCTCGCCGGCGGGATCGTCTTCTACGCCTCGGTCTTCTGGAACCCGCCGAGCGCCGGCTGGGTGAGCTACCCGCCGCTGTCCGGCATCCAGTACTCGCCGACGGGCGGCCAGGACGCCTGGATCTACCTGATCCACCTGACCGGCCTCTCCTCGCTGATCGGCGCGATCAACTTCTACGCGACGATCGCGAACATGCGCGCGCGCGGCCTGAGCTGGGGGCGGCTGCCGCTGTTCGTCTGGACGGTGCTCGTCTACGCGGTGCTGCTGATCTTCGCGCTGCCGGTGATCGCGGCCGGCGTCACGCTGCTGCTCACCGACAGGCGCTTCGGCACCCACTTCTACGACCCGAACGCAGGCGGCTCGGCGATCCTGTGGCAGAACCTGTTCTGGTTCTTCGGGCACCCCGAGGTCTACATCATGATCCTGCCCGGCTTCGGGATGGTCTCCGAGATCCTGCCCGTGTTCGCGAAAAAGCCGATCTTCGGCTACAAGGCGATCGCGGCCTCGAGCGTGACGATCGCCTTCCTCGCCTTCCTCGTGTGGGCGCACCACATGTTCACGACCCCGATCCCAACGGTCGTGCTGATCTTCGTGATGATGAGCAGCTACCTGATCGCGGTGCCGACGGGCGTGAAGATCTTCAACTGGATCGGCACGCTGTGGCGCGGCTCGATCGATTTCAAGACGCCGCTGCTGTTCTGCGTCGGCTTCATCGCGCTCTTCATCATCGGCGGCATCTCCGGCGTGTTCCTCGCCGTCTTCCCCGTCGACTGGCAACTGAACGAAAGCTACTTCGTCGTCGCCCACATCCACTTCGTGCTGATGGGCGGCGCCGTGTTCACGGTCTTCGCCGGCCTCTACTACTGGTTCCCGAAGATGACCGGCCGGATGCTGAGCGAGCCGCTCGGCAGGCTGAGCTTCTGGCTGATGTTCTGGGGCTTCCTCGCGACCTTCCTGATCCAGCACGTGATGGGCCTCGACGGCATGCCGCGGCGGATCTACGAGTACCCGGACGTCGGCAACCTCGCGCTCTACAACCTGATCTCGACGATCGGCGCCTTCATCCTCGGTCTCGGCGTGCTCGTGACGATCGTCAACGTCGCGCGCAGCCTGAAGGTCGGCGCGATCGCGGGGCCGGACCCCTGGAAGGCGAACACGCTCGAGTGGTTCACGACCTCGCCGCCGCCCGTCAACAACTTCGACGTGATCCCGACCGTGCGCTCCGCCGAACCGATGAAGGACTACCGCCGCGAGATCGAACGCGTCACGGGGCCGCGCGAGCCGGCGTCCGTGATCGCCGGCGCCGGCACGGCAGGCCCGGCGGGCGGCCCGGCCGCCTGAGGCGCGGATGAGCGAGGGCTCTCTCTCCACCGCCACTCTCGCCCACCCCGCGATCGAGCCGGCGCAGGCGGGCGCCGCCCAGCGCGTAACGCAGGCGCTGCGCGACTACCTCGCGCTCACGAAGCCGAAGGTGCAGTCGCTGCTGCTGTTCACGACGATCGCGACGATGTACATCGCCGGCGACCCCTCGCCAGGGCTCGTCGCGCTCACCTGCCTCGGCGGTTACCTCTCGGCGGGCGGCGCGGGCGCGGTCAACCACTGGTTCGACCGCGACATCGACGCCCAGATGCGCCGCACCGCGAGCCGCCCGATCCCCGCGGGGCGGATCTCGCCGGCGGCCGCGCTGCGCTTCGGCTGCCTGCTCGCGGCGCTGTCTCTGCTCGAGCTGACGCTTGCCGTCAATCCGCTAGCGGCGGCGCTGTCGTTCGCGGGCTTCCTCGGCTACGTGCTCGTCTACACGGTGTGGCTGAAGCGGCGCACGCCGCAAAACATCGTGATCGGCGGCGCCGCCGGCGCGGTGCCGCCGCTCGTCGGCTGGGCGGCCGTGCGGGGCTCGGTCGGCGGCACGGCGGTGCTGCTGTTCTTCATCGTCTTCTTCTGGACGCCGCCCCACTTCTGGGCGCTCTCGCTGCTGATGAAGGGCGAGTACGAGAAGGTGGGCGTGCCGATGATGCCCGTCGCCCGCGGCGAGGCGGAGACGCGCAGGCAGATCCTGCTCTACACCGTCCTGCTCTACGCGGTGACGCAGCTGCCCTTCTGCGCCGGCGGCTTCGGCGTCGCCTACCTGATCGCCTCGCTGCTGCTCGGGATCGGCTTCATCGGCGGCGCGGCGCGCCTCTACCGCCATCCGGGCCGGCGGCAGGCGCTGCGGCTCTACCTCTTCTCTCTCGCCTATCTCGCGCTGCTCTTCGGCGCGATGGTGCTCGACGCGAAGCTCTGAGGCGGCCCATATAATGCGCCGCCGATGAACAGACGCCTCGCCCAGAAGAACATCAGGACCGGCCTCATCGTCGCCGGCGTCTGCATGGCGATGTTCGGGCTCGCCTTCGTCGCCGCCGCCCTCTACATCTCGTGATGTCGTGAGCCCGCTCGACCCAGACGTCCCGCCTACGGGAGAGGAGATCCACCTCCCCGGCCCGAGCCTGCTGCCGCTGCTCACCGCCGTCGGCATCACGCTCACGCTGATCGGGATCACGACCTACATCGAGCTGACGATCATCGGCGTCGTGCTGACGGTCGTGTGCGTGCTGCGCTGGGTGCGCGACACCCGCCGCGACGTCGACGAGATGCCGCTCGACTGAGCGCGGTGGAGCGCCGCGCACGGTCCCTCGCCGTGCGCGGCCCCCACGCTCCTGCACGCCCCCTCAGCGCGCGCAGGCGCCCTCTCTCACCCCACCGCCGCGGCGAGCGGCACCGGACAGATCGCGCCGTCGTCCGTCCAGCAGCGCAACACGTCGCGGACCGAGAGGATCCCGACCATCTCCCCCTTCTCGACCACGAGCAGGTGACGGAAGCGGCCCTGGACCATCGCGACCGCGGCCTCCTCGAGCGACCATCCCGGCGCGGCGAGCACGACCTCGCGCGTCACGTGGTCGGCGACGAGCTCGCGATCGGGGTCGAGCCCCGCGCCGAGCGCGTTCATCAGGTCGCGCTCGGTGAAGATCGACGGCCCGTGGCCGTCGGGGTCCATCACGACGGCGGCTCCGACGCCGCGCTGGGACATCAGCCGCGCAGCCGCGCGCAGCGTGTGAGTCGGACCAATCGACAGCACGACAGAGGTCATCCCGTCGCGAACTTGCATCGCGGCTCCTTTCGCATGGCTTGCTGCCCACGGTCGCCCCGGCCTAGGATTGCAACGATTGCCGCAATCTATGCGATCGCGCGCGGCCTGTCAAGCGCGCTGCGCGGCAAGCCCTGCGCGGCAAACACCGACCGCGGGCGTCATGGAGCGGGCAGCGCCGCGATGTCGCCTTCCGCCGCCGAGATCACGCTCCTCGCGACGCCCTCCCAGGACCACAGCCGCCGCACCGTGCTCACCAGCGCCTCGCGCGTCTGCGCCCGCACCCCCTCCTCCGCGGTCAGCCAGGAGATCAGGCGCTGCGCGATCGCATCGACGACCTCGTCGTCGACCGGAAACGAGAGCCAGGGCGCCGCCTGCTCGGGAACGACCGCCATCAGCGCCCTGCTCACCTCCGCGAGGCCGGAGTGGGCGGCGCTGATCGGCAGCAGCCCGCAGGCGGCGGCCTCGACGGCGACCATCCCGAAGCCCTCCGGGAAGGTGCGCGGCACGACGATCGCCTCGCAAGCCGGCAGCAGCTCGGCGAGCTCCTCGTGCTCGAGGCGACCGGTGAAGACGACGCTCTCGGCGAGCCCTGCGGCGGCGCTGAGGTAGGAGTCGCGCCCGTCTTCGCCTCTTAGCCCGTCACCGCGCCGAGGCCCGGCCTCGCGCCCGTCGCGTTCGAGTCCGGCGAGGAAGGCGCACAGATGCGTGAGGGGCGCGCGCGGGCCGCCCTCGAGCGCGCGGCCGGCGTTCGCGAAGTCTCGCACCGCGTCGATCCCCCCCGTTGCGAGGTCTCGCGTCAGCTCTTCGAGGCTTTGCTGCAGCGCGCCGAAGCCGACGATCGCGAGCCGGGCGTCGGGCACGCGCTGCAGCACGAGCGGCCAGGCGGCGAGCAGCAGGTCGACTCCCTTGCTGACGATCAGCTTGCCGACGTAGACGACGATGGGGTGGGTGGAGGGGTGGGTGGGGGCCAATTCCATGTCGAGCCGTTCGAGCGCCGCCGCCGCGCGCGCATCGTCGCGCGCGAATGCGTCGCCGCTCGCCGCGTTCGCCTGCTCTGCCCGTGCTCCCTCCCGCTCGCTTCCCGCTGCGCTCGCGTTCACGCGTCCCCACCCGCGCGCCCGCTTGTCCTGCGCGTCGTCCGCTCTCCGCAGGCGGCGGACGAGCGCCTGCAGGCCGGCGCACGCCTGACCGCGGTCCCGTGGGCCGAAGGAATGCACGTCGACGCCGGGCGGTCCGAGTCGCGTGCGCCGCACGACGTCGTGCTCGCCCGTCCACTGCGCGCCAAGCGCCTCCCAGAGGCTCTCCGCCGTGTGCCTCGAGCCGACGAGCACGCCGCTCGCGCCGGCGATCCCCTCGCGTGCGAAGGGCAGGAACCGCTCCGGATCGCGCTTCACGGTGTACTCGAGCGCGCTGCCATGCACCTTCACCGCGTACGGCGTCCGGTCTTCGAGGGCGCGCGCGAGGATCGCGGGGCCCATCACGAGATGGTTGGCAAGCGCGAGATCCGGCCCTGCGAGCGCCGCGACCTCCTTCACCGCTGCGACGTTCGCTTCGAGATAGCGCGCGACCTCCTCTTCGCTGCAGAGCGAGAACGCCTTCGCGGCCACGCCCTCGTAGCGGTCTTCGACGTAGACGGGCAGCAGGCCGCCGATGTGCGGACGGTAGACGGTGCAGCGCCCCGGCCCAGCGGAGCGAGGACGCCCCCCGCCAGGCGGCCGAATCGCGAGCGCGCCGCCGTCCCAGTCGCCGGCGGCGTCGATCCAACCGTGGCGCCCGGGATGGCGCTCCTGGCAGAGCAGGTGCACCTCGTGCCCGAGCCCGACGAGCGCCTGCGCGAGCTCCGCGTTGTAGACGTTCGACCCCGTGCCGCTGAGCAGGTAGCCGTGGAAGATGAGGATCGAGAGCGGCATCGCGCAACGGACACGACGACCGCCCTGGCCGCGGGCGCGCGCCGGCCGGCAGTCGCGATGGGCGGGGAGCCTATCCGCTAGAGTCCCCGCCGTGAGCGAGCAGCAGCGTTACCGGATGCGCGCCCCCTCGAGCGGGCGCGAGCTCGTGATCGAGGCCGAGCCCGACCGCGTCTACGTCGACCGCGAGACGGGCGAGCCGCTCGAAGTGCTCGGCAGGCTGCTGCCGCTCGCGCCCTCGCCGTCGCGGCTGCCGTGGACGCTGCAGAACCTCCGCCTCTGCAGCTGGTGCGAGCAGCCCGCCCAGAAGGACCTGAACGACTGCCCGACGTGCGGGCGCCGGATGGCGCCGCTGCCGGCGTGAGCGTCCTCGAAACGGCGTCGCGCAGCGCAGCCCCTGCGGTCCTGGCCCCGCGCGCGCGGCTCGCAAGGCGCGCGACGCGGCCCGTGCTGGCGCTCGTGCTCGTCGCGGCAGCGCTCGCGCTCGCCGCCTGCGGCGGGAGCACCGTCTCGGTCACCGCGCCGAAGAGCACGCCCGAAATCACCCCGCCGAACGACTCCTCCGCCGAACGTGAAGCGAGCAGCTCCAGCTCGAAGACCTCGAGCAGCTCCTCCGCGCACGCGACGACCGGCGAAGGCGCGAGCGAAGCGCAGGCGACGAGCCCGTCGACTCCAAGCGAAGCGCCGAGCTCCGAAACCGGCGGCGCGGCGGCGGGCGGCGGCGAAGCGAGCAGCCCGAAATCGAGCGAAGCGACCGGCGGCGAAAGAGCCGGCGGCGGAGGCGCGCCGAGCAGCGGCGCGACCGGCGGCGCGAGCGCGCCCTAGCGCTCGCGCCTCAGGGCGTCGAGATCAGGGTCGCGCTGTAGGTGAGGCGCGCCGTCTGGTAGAGGCATTCGTACTGGCGCAGCTTGCCGATTTTGATATGGGCGGTCTGCGTGTTCGTCACCGAGCACTGCTTGCTCGGCCTGCTCGCGCGCCAGGAGGTGTTCTTTTCGAAGCCGAGCGCTAGCGCCGGCGCCCAGGTCGGGACGGTGAGCGCGACGACGTCGCCCTTTTCGGCTTCGAGCGTGCTCATCAGCGGGAACTGCACCGTGAGGCCGAAGTACGGTTCGAGCTGCACGAGCGGGCTCTGGGCGACGAGCTTGTAGGTGAGCTTCGGCACCGTCTTCGACGCCTTTTCGGGATGCAGGATCGCGATCCCCGCCTCGGCGGCGCCGCCCTCGTTCGTGTCGAAGAACTTGATCTGGCTTGCGGTCGGCCTGCCGAGCTCGATCGTCCAGGCGACGATCCTGCCCGAGCGCGGCAGCACGAACGGGTTCGAGAGCGTCGCGACTTTCACCTGGAAGCCGGTCGTGCGGCTGACCGCGAGGCAGGGCGCTTCGGCGCTCGCGCTGCTCGTGGACGTCGTTTCGGTGGTCGTCGTCGTGGTCGTGGTCGAGGTCGCAGCCGCGCTTGCGGTGGTGGCGGCACGCGCGGTCCTCGGCGCGCTGCGTCTCACGCTCGCCCGTTTCGCCCTCCGCCGACGCTTGCGCCGTTCTTCTTCGCGCTTGCGTTGTTCGGCGCGCCGCTTCGCTTCCGCGCGCTTCTTCGCTTCGGCTTCCTTCTTCGCGCGTTCTTCTTCGGCCTTGCCGAAGGAGCCGAGCGGGCCCGCGGTGCAGCTCGGCGTGCTCGCGGGGATCGTCTTCGGCAACGCGCCGACTTCTGTGAGCGCCGCGGAGGCGGCGGCCGGGAGCGCGAGCGCCAACGCGACGCAGCCGGCGATCGATATCAAGCCTCGTCTGTGCATATCTGGCTCCAACACGCGATCGGTGGCAGATGTAGCGGTTCGCTATGCGGCGCGAAGTTCCTGCGCAGCGGAGTCGATCTCGGCCGGGGCGCCCGCGGCGGGCATCCAGGGCAGGCGCAGCGGATCGCCCTCGTAGCGGGGGATGACGTGGACGTGGAAGTGGAACACGGTCTGCCAGGCGGCCTGGCCGCAGGAGTTGATGAGGTTGACGCCGTCTGCGCGAAGCCCCTGCTTCACGCGGCGCGCGAGCCGCTGCGCCGCGACCGCGACCGCGTTCAGGTCCTGCGCGCCGATGTCGAGCAGGTCGCGGTAGTGCTCGCGCGGCAGCACGAGCGCGTGCCCGCGCGTCGCGGGGTTGATGTCCATGATCGCGACCGTGCGCTCGTCTTCGTCGATCACCGTCGCGGGCAGCTCGCCGGCGACGATCTTGCAGAAGAGGCAGTCGGGGTCGCGGCTCATCGCCGCACAGCCTATCTGGCGAGGGCATCGCGGTCTGGCGCGAGCCGCCGTGGGCAAAGACGACGTCCGGATCGAACTTGTGAGATGCGCACGAGGCGAACCCGTTCGCCTCGAGATGCGTCTAACAAGTTCTACGGTGCACTACCGTCATCTAGTGCCTTCGAGCAGCCCCCGCGCGTAGGCGACCGCCTGCTCGCGCGTGCCCACCTCCCCGGCATACTGCGCCTCGCTCAGCGCCTCGATCAGCTCGCCGAGGCGCGGCCCGGGATCGATGCCCAGCTCCGCGGCGAGCACGTCGCCGCGCAGCAGCGGTGCCGGCGGCCCGGTCTCGCGCCAGCGCAGCGCGTCGGTGAGCATCCCGGCGGCGACCGCCATGTGCGCCTCGATCGACCGCTCCGCGTTCGCGCCGCGCGTCGCGAGGCGGTCCGCGATCGAGAGCAGCGTGACGTCGGGGGCGACCTCGCCGGTCGCGCGCAGGTAGGAGAAGACGGTCCGGCGGGGCAGCGGCTGCGGCTCGTGCACGAGGAAGCCAAGCCGCAGGTGGTCGCGCACGAGCGCGG
>JBAIYK010000016.1:0-6656 GCA_037915935.1 Solirubrobacterales bacterium
CCGTCTGGCGGAGCCGCGCATGCGCGGCTCCGGGGCCAGAGCCGCATGCGGCTCTGGCGGGAGGGCCGCATGCGGCCCTCCCAGGGACCGCACATGTGCGGTCCCTTCCAAGACCGTGCACGCACGGTCTTGCAACATTGATCTGATCTGTCGCTTCGCTACACTCGCGAGTCGTCGCGACTGGCGCTGGAGCCTCGCTGGAGAGCGGGCTCAGGGTGGGGTGAACCACCGGGGAGCGACGCCGATCATCGCCGCGCGCCTGGGCACCTCTGAACACCGACACCAGTCAGGTCCCAAAGCGAGGAAGCCCATGTCGAGCACCGCAGGCCCGCAGACGACGATCGAGATCCCGGACGATTTGAGACCCGGCGACGGCCGCTTCGGCTGCGGGCCCTCGAAGGTGCGCCCCGACGCGCTCGCCCGCCTCGCGGGGGAGGGCGCGGCGCTGATGGGAACCTCGCACAGGCAGGCGCCCGTGAAGGGGATCGTCGCCGAGATCAGGGCGGGGCTGAAGCAGCTGTTCGGCGCGCCGGACGGCTACGAGGTCGCGCTCGGCAACGGCGGCGCGACGGCGTTCTGGGACGCCGCCGCCTTCGGCCTGATCGAGTCGCAGGCGCTGCACCTCGCCTACGGCGAGTTCTCGCAGAAGTTCGCCTCCGTGACGAAGGAGGCGCCGTTCCTCGGCGATCCCGTGCTCGTCTCCGCGCAGCCGGGCGACGCGCCCGATGAGGCGGCGGTGCAGGCGGCCCTCGCCGGCGCAGCGAGAGACGGAGGCCAGCGCATCGACGCGATCGCCTTCGCCCACAACGAGACCTCGACCGGCGTGATGGTGGACGTGAGGCGGCCGGCGGGAGGGGAGGGGGCGCTCGTGCTCGTCGATGCGACCTCCGGCGCCGGCGGCCTGCCGCTCGACCTCTCGCAGGCCGACGCCTACTACTTCGCGCCGCAGAAGAGCTTCGGCAGCGACGGCGGGCTGTGGGTCGCGCTGCTCAGCCCCGCGGCCCAGGAGCGGATCGAGCGGATCGCCGGCTCGGGCCGCTTCATCCCCGCGTTCCTCTCCCTCACGACGGCGCTGGAAAACTCGATCAAGGACCAGACGTACAACACGCCCGCGGTCGGGACGCTGTTCCTGCTCGCGGATCAGATCCGCTGGATGCTCGAGGGCGGCGGGCTCGATTGGTGCGTGGGCCGCACGAGCGAGTCTTCCGACCACCTCTACGGCTGGGCGGAGAGGACCTCCTACGCGACCCCGTTCGTCGCCGACCCCGCGAAGCGCTCGCTCGTCGTTGGCACGGTCGACTTCGAGGAGAGCGTCGACGCCGCCGCGGTCGCGGCGACGCTGCGGGCGAACGGGATCGTCGACGTCGAGCCATACCGCAAGCTCGGCCGCAACCAGCTGCGCGTCGGCATGTTCCCCGCGGTCGAGCCCGACGACGTGCGGGCGCTGACGGCCTGTATCGAGTACGTGGTCGAAAGGCAGGCGGCATGAACGCATGGATCGCCTTCCATCTCGCGCGCCGACCCCGCACCGCCTCCTCGGAGGGGGTGCTCGCATGAGCGGCAACGACGGCGCCGTCAAGGTGCTCGTGAAGGAGCAGATCGGCGACTCCGGCGTGTCGCTGCTGAAGGAGCACTTCGCCGTCGACCTCGGCATCGACTGGGACGAGCAGCAGCTGCGCGAGCGGATCGGCGAGTACGACGGCATCCTCATCCGCTCGGCGACGAAGCTCACCGCCGACCTGATCGAGCTCGGCGCGCGTCTGCGCGTGATCGGCAGGGCAGGGGTCGGCGTCGACAACGTCGACGTGAAGGCGGCGACGGAGCGCGGGATCATCGTCGCGAACGCGCCCGAGAGCAACGTCGTCACCGCCGCCGAGCACACGCTCGCGCTGCTGCTCGCGCTCGCGCGCAACATCCCCCAGGCGCACGCCTCGCTCACCTCGGGCAAGTGGGAGCGCTCGAAGTTCTCTGGGGTCGAGGTCTACGAGAAGACGCTCGGCGTGATCGGCTTCGGCCGCATCGGCCAGCTCGTCGCCCACCGGGCGAAGGGCTTCGGCATGAGAGTGCTCGCCTTCGACCCGTTCGTCTCCGCCGAGCGCTACCGGGAGCTCGGCGTCGAGAAGGCGCAGAACGCGGAGGAGATCTACCGCGAGGCGGACTTCCTCACGATCCACCTGCCGAAGACGCCCGAGACGGAAAACTGGCTGGACGCGGAGGCGTTCGCGAAGATGAAGGACGGGGTCAGGGTCCTCAACGTCGCGAGGGGCGGGCTGCTCGACGAAGCGGCGCTGAAGGACGCGCTCGACTCCGGCAAGGTGGGCGGCGCCGCGCTCGACGTGTTCCCCTCCGAGCCGCTGACTGAGAGCCCGCTGTTCGGCTATCGCAACGTGATCCTGACGCCGCACCTCGGCGCCTCGACCGCGGAGGCGACCGACCGGGCCGGCTACCAGAGCGCCGAGCAGGTCGTCGCGGCGCTGACGGGCGGCGTCGTCTCGACCGCGGTGAACATCCCCTCGGTCGGGGCGGAGGACATGGAGGCGCTCGGCCCCTTCCTGCCGCTCGCGAGCAAGCTCGGCAGGCTCGCGATGGGGCTCGCGGAGGGCAGCTCCGTCGAGCGGATCGAGGCTGCGTTCCTCGGCAAGATCGCAGAGTTCGACACGCGTCTGCTGACGCTCGCGGTGATCCAGGGCGCGCTGCAGGGCCGCAGCGAGCAGGAGGTGAACCTCGTGAACGCGCCGACGATCGCCCACCAGCGCGGGATCGTCGTGGAGGAGAAGACGGTCTCCGAGGCGGAGGACTTCAACGAGCTGATCAGGGTGAGCGTGCTCGCCGGCGGCGAGCGGGTCGCGGTCGCGGGCACGGGCATCGGGCCGAACGGCGTGCCGCACCTCGTCGAGGTCCAGGGCCGCCGCCTGACGGTCGAGCTCGCCCCCTTCGTGACCGTCTTCCGCTACGCGGACCTGCCCGGCATGGTCGGCCGCGTCGGCACGATCTTCGGCGACCACGGCATCAACATCTCCTCGGCGGCCGTCGGGCACGCCCCGAACAACGAGCACGCGACGGCGGCCGCGGCCGCGACGGCGAGCGCGCGCGGCGAGCAGGCGCCCCACGGGCTCGCGGCGATGGTCGTGACGACCGACGTCGCGGTGCCGCGCGAGGTCGTGGATGAGATCGTCGCCTCCGAAGGCTTCCACGGCGGCTGGACCGTGGTCTTGGACTGAGCACATTTGCCGTGCGTGCCGGCCGCTGCTAGGCTGGCGTGCAGATGTCGTTCGCCCTGTCTCTCCGACTTCTCCTGCTCCCCCCTCGGGGGGAATAGCGCGTGGCGGCCGCTGAGCCGCATACCCACAGCAGGAGAAGATCACCGAGACAGAGAAGGAGCAGCGACATGAGCAACTCAGGCGAGCAGGACGCGAGGGCGGCGGGCCCACCGGGCCGCGACCCGGCCGACCGCGTGAAGATCTTCGACACGACGCTGCGCGACGGCGAGCAGTCGCCCGGCATCTCGCTCAACAGGCAGGAGAAGCTCGAGATCGCCCACCAGCTCGCGCGCCTCGGCGTCGACATCATCGAGGCCGGCTTCCCGATCACCTCCCCGGGCGACTTCGAGTCGGTGCAGGCGATCTCCCGGGAGGTGGAAGGCCCCGTCATCTGCGCGCTCGCGCGCACGAGCAGGCAGGACATCGAGGCCGCCTGGGAGGCGGTGAAGGACGCGGAGCGCCCGCGCATTCACACTTTCATCGCGACGAGCGACGTCCACATCGAACGCAAGCTGCAGACGACGCGGGAGGACGTGATCGGCCAGGCGCGCGCCGCCGTCGCGCACGCGCGCGAACACGTCGAGGACGTCGAGTTCTCGCCCGAGGACGGCTCGCGCTCGGACGTGCAGTACATGGCGGAGGTGATCGCGGTCGCGATCGAGGAGGGCGCGACCGCGATCAACGTGCCTGACACCGTCGGCTACACGATGCCCGGTGAGTACGCGGCGATGTTCGAGCAGCTCTACGCGCTCGTGCCGGCGCTGCGCGGCGTCACCGTCTCCGTCCACTGCCACGACGACCTCGGGCTCGCGGTCGCGAACTCGCTCGCGGGGCTGCAGGCCGGCTGCCGCCAGGTCGAGTGCGCGATCAACGGCATCGGCGAGCGCGCAGGCAACGCCTCGCTCGAGGAGATCGTGATGCTGCTGCACACGCGCGAGCCGCGCCTGCGCCTCTGGACCGGGATTCAGACGACCGAGATCGCGCGCACGAGCCGCCTCGTCTCGCGCCTCACCGGCTACCCGGTGCAGCCGAACAAGGCGATCGTCGGCCGCAACGCGTTCGCGCACGAGGCGGGCATCCACCAGGACGGCGTCCTGAAGGAGCGCAGCACCTACGAGATCATGGACGCGACGACCGTCGGGCTGCGCAGCAACGCGATCGTGCTCGGCAAGCACTCCGGGCGCCACGCGCTGCGCGCCGCGCTGGAGGAGCTCGGCTTCGCGGTCGACGGCCAGGCGCTCAACGCCGCCTTCAAGCGCTTCAAGGAGGTCGCCGACCGCAAGAAGTCGCTGACCGCGATGGACCTCGAGGCGCTCGTGACAGACGAGCTGCGCGCCGGCGAGCTCGGCGCGTTCGTGCTGAGGGACTTCAGCGTCCAGGCGAGCCCTCAGCGCGCGCGCGCGGCCGTGCAGGTCGGCGTCCGCGGCCAGGACGGCGGCGAGTCGGTGAAGGACGGCGTCGCCGAGGGCGACGGGCCGATCGACGCGATCTTCAAGGCGATCAACGCCGCGACGGGCAGCGAGGCGGTTCTCAGCGACTTCAGGGTCGAGGCCGTGACCGAGGGGCAGGACGCGCTCGGTCAGGTCTCGGTCGTCGTCGAGCTGGGCGGCTTCACGGGCGCGAGCCAGGGCGTCTCGACGGACACCGTCCAAGCGGCCGCGGAGGCATACGTGCGCGCGCTGTCGGTCGCGAAGGCGCGGGCCGAGGCGGGCGAGCAGCCGCTCGGGCTGCCGGCGGCGGCTGCGGACTGACGCGCCGGGAGCGCTCAGCAGCGCACGACGAGGATCGGCCGACGGGATGCGGCGACGAGAGGTCGGATGTCGCCCGGGTCGCTGGTGAGAATCCTGTCTCCCGCATTCGAGATCGCGACGACGGTGGCATCGACGGCGTCGCCCGCGCCGGCTCGCGCCGAAAGGACGCCGGCATCCTGGCCGAGACGCCGGTCGACCGGCGTCACCTCGACCGCGCGCAGGAGGCGAGCGAGCTGCGCCTGCCGGCCGGAGGGGTCGCGCCACACCTGCGCGACGACGGCGCCGTTGGTGCGCAGCGCGAGGCCGTTGCGCTCGGCGACCCTGAGTCGCGCTGCGATCGCCCGGTCGCCGCGATCGACGGCGACGAGCGCGCCGGCGTCGAGCACGAGGGCGCTCACGCGGCCTGCGCGGCAGGAGCTGGCGGCAGTCCGAGCTCGGCAGCGGCGTCCGCGAGCTCTTCTGCGGTCAGATCCCCGTGCTCGGATTCCCAGCCGTCGAGGAACTCGGCGAGCGCCTCCGCTCGCAGCTTCGCGGCGGCCGCGTCGGCCAGCCAGCCGGACAACCCCCGATTGGCGCGCTTCGCGGCGGCGCGCACCGCGTCGCCAAGGCCTGGATCGAAGGAGACGCTGAGCTTGTCCACCTTCACGAGGTGCATCGTACCACAGTATGATGCACCAGGGTAGGAAAACGTCGGTCCTGGCTGGTCTTTCGCGTCGCGCACGTCCTCGCGGCCGAGATGATCCCCCACGGGCCCAGTGCGCCGATCGCCGCATAGACCGGGGCGCCGGCGTCGGTTTCGCCGTCGTAGATCCATGTGTTCGCGAGCCGCGTGATGAGCAGCATGAGCGCCTGCAGGTCGGGGCGCAGGCGACGGAGAGTCGCGCCTGCGTGGGCGAGCAGCGCCTCGCCGCCCTCGCGGTCGCCGCGCTCGAGCATCCGATAGCCGCGACAGGCGTCCACCTCCCACTGGAAGCGGGGACTGCCGAGGCGTCGGGCGATCTCCGCGGCGCGCTCGATCGCGCGCTCGCACTGCGGGATGTTCGCGAGCGCATAGTGGAGCACCGCCGACCACTGGGTCATGCGGAACAGGAGGTCTTCGCGGCCGCATCTCTCCGCCGCGTCGATCAGCTGCGAGGCGCCCCCGACGAACCGGTCGAGCGCGCCCGCGGGGTCGGCGCTGCGGCAACATGCGGCGATCAGCGCGGTGTAGCCCGCGAGCACCTGTGACTCGGCGTCGCCAAGGCGCCGATCGAGCTCCTGCGCGCGCTCGACGAGGGCGGCAAGGACGTCCTCCTCGTCGGTGAACAGCTGCGCGTAGCAGAGCCGGCAGACCACGCGCAGCGAGAGCCGCGGCTCGCTCTCCGGGAGAGCGTCGAGCGCCTCGCGCAGCAGCGCCGTCGAGGCGTCGTCGCTGTTGGTTTCCAAGCCGAAGCCGATGTCCCCGCCGGCGAATCCGAGCGCAGCGCGAGCGAGCGTGACCGCGTCGCCGATGCTGCGCGCCGCATCGCCCGCCGCGCGAAAGACCTGGCGCGCGCGGGAGAGGTCGGCCGCGAGCAGCTGCTGCTCGCCGAGCTCGAGCAGCAGCTGCGCTCGCGCAGCCGCGTCTCCGTCGGAGCGCAGCGCGAGCGCGCGGCGCAGATGGGCG
>JBAIYK010000088.1:0-6227 GCA_037915935.1 Solirubrobacterales bacterium
TGGGTGGGGCTCAAATCCAAGCGCGGCCCGAGCGGCCGCCGGACGCCGACCTCCCGCCGGGCGCCGAACGCCCGTCCACGCGGGAGCCGCAGCCGCTTCAGCTCGCGCTTGCAGTGCCGTAACCTAAGCTCATGGCGAGCGCCGGCGATCACACCAGCTCATCGCAGGCCGCCGGCGTGCGTCGAGCCCCCGAGAAGCCGCAGACGCCGCGGCTCGCCGCACGCGCGCAGCTCACGGAGCTCGAGCGGAGACTGCTCGATGACCTGTTCGCGATCGTCTCTGAGCATGCGCCCGCCTCCGCGGTCGAGATCGACAGGGCGCGGGTCGAAGACGCGTTCGTGTTCGCCTGCGAGCACCACGCCGACCAGCGCCGGCGCTCTGGGGAGGAGTTCATCGTGCACCCCGTCGGCGTCGCGCGGATCTGTGCGGGGATGAGGCTCGACACCGAGACGCTCTGCGCGGCGCTGCTGCACGACACGGTCGAGGACACCTCCGCCTCGATCGACGAGGTGCGCGAGCGCTTCGGCGAGGCGATCGCGACGATAGTCGACGGCGTCACGAAGCTGACAGGGATCACGTTCACGTCCAAGGACGAGGCCCAGGCGGAGAACTACCGCAAGATGGTCGTCGCGATGGCGACCGACGAACGCGTCATCCTCATCAAGCTCGCCGACCGCCTGCACAACATGCGCACGATCGAGGCGCTCTCCAAGCAGAAGCAGATCGAGAAGGCGAAGGAGACGCTCGAGATCTACTCGCCGATCGCCCACCGCCTCGGCATCCACGCAATGAAGTGGGAGCTCGAGGACCTCGCCTTCGCGACGCTCCACCCGCGCAAGTACCAGGAGATCAAGGCACTCGTCGCCCAGCAGCGCGCCGAGCGCGAGCACTACGTCTCACAGGCGGGCGAGTACCTCGCGCGCGAGCTGCAGGCGCTCGGCATCCACGCCGAGATCTCGGGCAGGGCGAAGCACTTCTATTCGATTTATTCGAAGATGACCCACAAGGGCAAGGAGTTCAACGAGATCTACGACCTCACCGCGATGCGGGTGATCGTCGAGACCGTGAAGGACTGCTACGCCGTCGTCGGTGCGATCCACTCGCTCTGGAAGCCGCTGCCCGGGCGCTTCAAGGACCTCATCGCGATGCCGAAGTTCAACATGTACCAGTCGCTGCACACGACGATCATCGGGCCCGAGGGTCGGCCGCTCGAGATCCAGATCAGGACCCACGAGATGCACGAACTGGCCGAGTATGGGGTCGCGGCGCACTGGATGTACAAGGAGCGCCGCGGCGGCAAGGCACGCCCTGGCGGCCCCGACGAGCAGGCGAAGCACCGCTGGCTGCGCTCGATGCTCGACTGGGAGAAGGACCTCTCCGACCCGAGCGAGTTCATGAAGACCTTCAAGGGCGATCTCTTCGAGGACGAGGTCTACGTCTTCACGCCGAAGGGCGAAGTGAAGGCGCTCGCCGCGGGCGCGACCCCGCTCGACTTCGCCTACGAGGTCCATACCGAGATCGGCCACCGCTGCGTCGGCGCGCGCGTCAACGGCAAGATCGTGCCGCTGCACTACGAGCTGCGCTCCGGAGACATCGTCGAGATCATCACTTCCAAGCGCGAGCGCGGCCCCTCTAGGGACTGGCTCTCGCTCGTCAAGACGACGCGGGCGCGCAACAAGATCAAGCAGTGGTTCAAGGCCGAGACGCGCGTCGACACCGAGCACGTCGGCCGCGAGACGCTGCAGGAGCACCTGAAGAAGCACGGACTGCCCGCGCAGAAGATCACCGGCTCGACGCTGCTCGCGGACGTGATCAGGGACCTCGGCTACCGGAAGGCGGACGACTTCTACATCGCGCTCGGCGCGGCGAAGATCTCGCCGAAGGCGGTCGTCGACAAGGTGCTGCAGCGCCTGAAGCGCGGCGAGGCCGCCGACGCGGGGGAGACCGCGGCGGCGGAGATGCTGAAGCTCGGCCGCTCGCGCCGGCGCGCGACGAAGCCCTCCGACCAGTACGGGATCAAGGTCGACGGCGTCGAGGACGTGATGCTGCGCCTCGCGAAGTGCTGCCGGCCCGTGCCAGGCGATCCGATCGTCGGCTACATCTCGCTCGGGCGCGGGATCACGATCCACCGCGAGGACTGCCCGAACACGGGCCTCTTGCGCCGCAACCCCGAGCGCTTCACGAGCGTCTCCTGGGATACCGGGCAGCGCCAGAGCTCCTTCGTCGTCGAGCTGCAGGTCGACGCCTGGGACCGCCACCGCCTGCTCGAGGACCTCTCGCGGATCTTCTCCGAGTCGGGCGCGAACATCCTCGAAGCGCGCTGCCTGTCGAACCCGCCGATGGTGAAGAACCGCTTCGTGATCGAGGTGCCTGACACGCACTCGCTGAAGAGCGCGATCAGCCGCCTGCGCAACGTCGAGTCGGTCTTCGACGCGTATCGCGTCACACCTGGCGTCGCGGGCTGAGGCACGCCGCCGCGAGGCGGTGACAACGTCGGGGCGATCGTGAGAACCGTCGCAACCCGACCGTAGGATCGACGCATGAGCACGAGGTCCACCGGAACGTCCCGGGATGGCTATACGCTCGCCTATCGCGAGGCGAGAAGGGGACTCGAGGATCAGGAGAGGTCAGTTGTAGAGCTGCGGACGCGTACTGGCGCGCTGATCGCCGCAGCTGCTGTCACGACGTCTTTCTTCGGTGGTCAGCTGCTGCAGCAGCGCGGCATCGGTGCTGCCGCCTGGGTGGCAATCGGCTGCTTCGCATTGCTCGCCTTTGTGGTCCTGATCGTGTTGTGGCCACGTCGAGATTGGGAGTTCATGTTGGCGCCCGATCAGTTCGTTGCGACGTATCTCGAGCCGGTGGAAGGCGACCCGCTCCCGCTGCATCTGATCGAGCGCGACCTTGCCCTACACATAGGGCGCAGCACCGAATCGAACCGTCGCCAGCTCGGGACGCTGACGACAGCCTTCCGCCTCGGTGCCGTCCTACTGGTCATCGAGGTCGTCGCGTGGGTCGTCGCCCTCCTCGCGCAGAGATAGACTGGTTGCGATGTTCGGCAAGAAGACGCTGCAACCATCTCTGCCCATGCCTCCGCGCCCCGAGCCTATGCGTCCAAGCCCGATGGTGGGCGAACTGCATGGGCGCAATGTTTCGGGCAGTGGTCGCGCCACGTCCCGCGCTGGCACTCGATGGCGACTGCCGTTTCGGGGTTTGCGACGTCGCTCGGGTAGACCGCCTACGCCACCACCCGCAGCGCCCGCGGCATGATCGAGTAGCGCGCCTGCTGCACCTCGCCGACGAAGTCGCCGTCGACCTGCAGCGGCAGCGGCCGCCCGTCGGCACTGCTCACGCTCAGCTCGCTCAGCTCTGGCAGGCTCGTGATCTGACGGTGCTCGACCACCTTCGCCCTCTTCGAGAGCGCCCGCCAGGCGATGAAGGGCATCGAGAGCGGGGTCGCCCTGTGCAGCACGCAGCCGGCGAGCGCGCCGGAGTCGAGCCTCGCCCCTTCGGCGATCTCGACCGGCCGGTCCTCGAAGTAGGTGAAGGGCGAGCCGTTCTGGACGATCGCCGTGATGCCGTGCAGGCGCTGTCCCGATGCCTCGACGGTGAGGCGCGGTGGGCGCAGCAGGTAGCGCCGCGTGAACGACGAGATCGCCGCCCACGTGAAGAACCAGGGGCCATAGCGGGCCTTCAGGTGCGGCCTTGCGTCGACCTGCTCGACGACGCTCGCGTCGATGCCGAGCCCTGAGTTGAAGACGAAGCAGCGGCCGTTGACGACGCCGAGGTCGACGCTGTGCACGCGCCAGTCGTCGGCGATCGCGAGCAGGTGCTCGGTCGCCTCGACGATCTCGCCGGGGATGCCGAGCATCTTGCAGAACACGTTCGCGGAGCCGCCAGGCAGGCAGCAGAGCGGGGTCGAGGAGCCGAGCAGGCCGTTCGCGGCTTCGTTGACGGTGCCGTCGCCGCCGAAGGCGACGACGACGTCGTAGCCCTCGTGCGCGGCCTGCCTGCAGATCTCGACCGCATGACCCTTCGCCTCAGTGTCGATCGCGTGAAGCTCGTAGCGGCCCTGGAGCGCGTAGACGACGAGGTTGCGCAGCCGGTCGGAGACCGTCGACGCGTACGGGTTGACGATGATCAGCATGCGCTTCTTCGGCGCGGGCGCCAGGCTCTCGAAGGCGTCGGCGAGGTCCTCGGCGCGGCCGACCGCTTGTCTCGAGAGCGCCATCTCAAACGCCCTACACCGCGACCGCCGCGCCGTTACCGCGCCGCGCGCGGCGGCCCCGATCCGCGGACGAGACGGGCGCGAACGCGCCGAGTTGCGAGCCGCCGATTCTCGGGTATACTGGCGCCCAGACACATCAAGAGGGGTGGAGGGACTGGCCCTGTGAAGCCCCGGCAACCACCGTTCCGCAGCGGGAAGGTGCCAATTCCAGACAGATGTGTGGCGGGCTTCAGCCTCTGCCACACGCGGAAAGCGGCAGAGCAGAGCGAACGAAGGAGCCCCGAATGGCTGTCACCCACCTGCAGTGCAGAGCGTGCAAGGCGCAGTACGAGCTCGAGGCGAAGTACGTCTGCGAGCGCTGCTTCGGCCCGCTCGAAGCGGCCTACGACCACGAGGCGCTGCGTGGCGACGTCGCCGCGTTGCGCCGGCGCATCCAGGGCGGCCCGCAGAACATCTGGCGCTATGCCGACTTCCTGCCGACCGTGAGCGGCCCGCCTGGGCCCTCGGGCCGGCTCGCCTCGCGCGTCGGGCTGCCGACCGGCTGCACGCCGCTCGTGCGGGCCGACCGGCTTGCGCAGCGCCTCGGCCTGCGCGAGGTGTGGGTGAAGAACGACACCGCGAACCCGACCCACTCCTTCAAGGACAGGGTCGTCTCGGTCGCGGCGGCGAGGGCGCGCGAGCTCGGCTTCGATGTGCTCGCCTGCGCCTCGACGGGCAACCTCGCCAACTCGGTCGCCGCACACTCGGCCGCGCTCGGCCTCGAGTCCTACGTGCTGATACCCGCGAGCCTCGAGGAGCAGAAGATCCTCGCGACCGGCGTCTACGGCACGCACGTCGTCGCGATCGACGGCGACTACGACGACGTGAACAGGCTCTGCACGGAGATCTCCGCCGAAAGGGACTGGGCGTTCGTCAACATCAACCTGCGCCCCTACTACGCCGAGGGCTCGAAGACGCTCGCCTACGAGATCGCCGAGCAGCTCGGCTTCGAGCTGCCCGACCGCTGCGTCGTGCCGATCGCCTCCGGCTCGCTCTACACGAAGCTCGCGAAGGGCTTCGAGGAGTGGCGCAGCCTCGGGCTCGTGAGCGGCGAGTCCCCGAGGATGAACGGCGCCCAGGCCGACGGCTGCGCGCCGGTCGCGAACGCGTTCGCCGCCGGCGAGCAGGTCTGCAAGCCGGTGAAGGCGGACACGATCGCGAAGTCGCTCGCGATCGGCAGCCCCGCCGACGGCCCCTACGCGCTCGACCTCGCGCGGGGCAGCGGCGGCTCGGTCGACTCCGTCAGCGACGAGGAGATCAGGCAGGGGATCGCCCTGCTCGCGCAGACGACGGGCATCTTCACCGAGACCGCCGGCGGCGTCACCACTGCGGTCTTGAGGAAGCTCGCCGAGCGGGGCG
This sequence comes from Solirubrobacterales bacterium, assembly GCA_037915935.1. Taxonomy (GTDB): domain Bacteria; phylum Actinomycetota; class Thermoleophilia; order Solirubrobacterales; family Solirubrobacteraceae; genus Palsa-744. The sequence goes on from JBAIYK010000088.1 coordinate 5,624, forward strand.
ACATCGACCCGGACGAGCGCGTCGTGCTGCTGATCACCGGCGACGGCCTGAAGACGCTCGACGCGGTGCGCGGCACGTTTCAGACGACGAGCATCGCGCCGCGCTACGAGGAGTTCGAGGCGGCCTTCCCGGAGACGGCGAGCTCGACGATCGGCGAGACGGCGAGCGCGCTCTCGGCGCGCTGAGGCGCCGGCGCGGCCGAGCGCCGCGGCGCCCGCGCCTGCTCGCGTCCGATCCGCGAGTGCAGCCAGCACAGCAGCACGATCGCGACGAGCGCCATCTCCGCGAGCATGATCGCGCCCGCGATGCCCTGGTCGGCGAGCGGGGAGGTGGAGGAGACGGTGTCGCCGCGCAGGTAGTAGGGGTAGTAGACGTCGGGCGACCAGATCGCGACGCAGGCAAGACCGGCGCCGACCGCGCGCCCGATCAGGACGTAGGGGACGCGGGCCGCATCGCCGAGCGCCCGCCCGCGCGAGAGGCGCGGCAGCAGCGCGAGCCACATGTTCACGCTGAGAGCGAGCAGCAGCGCGTTGCTGATCACGCGCAGCGCGCCGTGGTGCATCGAGGCGTCGAAGGGTCCTGGCAGCTGCCAGACGGCGAGGTC
>JBAIYK010000006.1:0-7677 GCA_037915935.1 Solirubrobacterales bacterium
CGCGCTCGCGCCCCAGAGCCCGAGCGCGCTCCCCCGCCGCTCCGGGGGGAAGCCGCTGACGGCGCCCGCGAGCGCGGCCGGGCTGACGAGGCCGGCGCCGAGGCCCTGCAGCACGCGCGAGCCGACGAGCACGCCGGCGCTGGGAGCGAGCGCGCCGAGCGCGGCGCCGGCGGCGAACAGCGAGAGCCCCGCGAGCGCGACCCGCCGCGAGCCGACCGCGTCGACGAGCCGGCCGCCCGGCCAGAGCGTGAGCGCGTAGGCGAGGAAGTAGATCGCGAGCACGAGGCCCTGGAAGTGGACGCCCATGCCGAGTGCGTGGCCGGCCCGCGGCAGCGCGACCGTGATGAGCGTGCCATCGATCTGCAGCACGGCCGCGGCCGCGGTGCAGGCGGCGAGGCGACGCCAGGCGCCGGGATCGACCGGCGGCGTGGCCGGGTCCACGTCACCGCGCCGGCGACGGCCTGCTCTGCGGTCGCGTCTCATCGTCTCGCCACTACGGTATCCCGATCCCGCGCCAGCCGCCGCGCCCCTCTCGGCGGGGTGGTTGAATCGAGTCATGTACGCGCTGAAGCGCATCCGCTGGGCGGCGACAGGCGCCGCGGCGGCGATGGTCGCAGCGGCGGTGCTCGTAACGCTCACGACGAAAGCGACGGTGAGGCAGCCCGCCGCGCTCGTGCCCGCGCCGCTCGCGGCCGGCGACCCGCTCTACGGCGGACGACCGCTGCCTCCGATCCCGCTGGTCGACGAACACGGCCGCCGCACCTCGCTTGGCGCCTTCCGCGGCAGGGTGCTCGTGTTCGCGCCCTCGATGACGCTCTGCAAAGAGGTCTGCCCGATGACGACGGGCGTGCTGATGGACCTCGTGTCGCGCCTGAAGAGCGAAGGGCTCGCCTCACGCGTCGCGATCGCGGAGGTGAGCGTCGACCCCTGGCGCGACTCGCCCGCGCGCCTGCGCGCCTACAAGCGCCTCACGGGCGCCGACTTCACGATGCTGACGGGCAGCGTCGCGAACGTCACGCGGCTCTGGAAGCGGCTCGGCGTCTACTTCAAGCGCGTGCCGCAGGGCAGTCCGCCCGCGATCGACTGGCTCACGCACAGGCCCGAGACCTTCGACGTCGCCCACTCCGACGGCCTGTTCGTGCTCGACCAGGCCGGCGCGGAGCGGATTGTCGTCGGCGGCATGCCGCAGGTGAAGGGGCGGCTGTCGTCGACGCTGCGCGGCCTGCTCGACGCCGAAGGGCGGCAGAACCTCTCTCATCCGCAGCTGCCGTGGACCGCCGCGCAGGTGCTCGACGACGTCGACTGGCTGCTCGGGCGCGAGGTGCCAACGAGCTCGCTGGCCAGCACGCCGCCGCCGAGCGCGCGGGACGCGAGCAGGCAGCTCGCCGGCTCGCCGGCCGCGCTCGCCGCGCTGCATGCCCAGGCGGGGAGGCTGATCGGCTCTGCCGGCGCCCTGCGCGACCGCCTGCGCCAGCTGCACGGCTATCCGGTCGTGATCAACGTGTGGGCGTCGTGGTGCCCGGCGTGCAGAGCCGAGTTTCCGCTGCTCGCGGCCGCCTCCGCCTCCTACGGGCGCAGGGTCGCGTTCCTCGGCTACGACGCGAACGACGTCGCTAGCAAGGCGCGGCAGTTCCTCGCCTCCCACCACGTCAGCTATCCGAGCTATCAGGGCGAAAGCGGCGACATCTCCTCGCTCGCGACGCTCAGCGCCGGCCTGCCGGACACGCTCTTCATCGGCCCTGACGGCCGGGTGAGGTACGTGCACATCGGCGAATACGCCACCGAGGGCACGCTCGCCGCCGACATCGAGCGCTACGCGCTGCGATTCTGAGGCCAGGACGGCGCAGAGCGCAGCGCGGTCCCGGCGAGGACGAGCGAGAGCCGCCTCGACGACTTCGTCGTCCGCCTCACAGCGCATCATCGCGCCACGAGCCTTGTTCATGCAGGGATGATCGACAGACACACGCTCATGCGCGAATGATCGACAGACGCACGTTCTTCAAGCAGGGGGCGTACGCGGCCGGCTCGGCCGCGCTCGGCCTGCATCCGCACGGGCGCCCCCGCGTCCGCCGCGAACCGCGACGGCCGCCGCCGAACATCCTCGTCGTAGTCGTCGACCAGGTGCGCGCCCCCGCCTGGATGCCTGTGCCACCGCAGACCGTCACGCCGCACCTCGCGAGCCTGCGCAGGGCCTCGGTCAGCTTCGAATCCCACTACACCGCCTCGAACGACTGCTCGCCCTCGCGCGCGGTGATGCTCACCGGCCTGCACACCCACCAGACCGGCGTGATGATCACCGGCGACAGCTGGCTCGACCCGCGCTTTCCCACCTGGGGCACGCTGCTGCGCCAGCTCGGCTATCAGACGGCGTGGTACGGGAAGTGGCACCTGCACCCGAACTCCTATGCGCCGCTCGAGCAGTACGGCTTCGACGGCGGCACCTATCCCTCGCCCAACGGCAGCCCCGGCCAGGGAACGCAGGTCGATCCGATCATCGCGCGCCAGTTCGGCGAATGGCTGAAGGAAGCCGGCGGCAGGCAGCCGTGGTGCACGACAGTCTCGTTCGTCAACCCGCACGACATCGCCTGGTGGTGGCGCTACACCTCCAGCATCCCCGCGGAGGCGAGCCCGCCGACCTACACCGCCGCGCTGCCGCCGAACTTCGAGACCCCTCAGCAGATGATCGAACGCGGCAAGCCGGCGCTGCAGCGCTCGCTGCAGCAGACCGCGAACCAGTCCTTCGGCGTCGTGCCCTACGAAGGCCCCGAAGCGGCGCCGCTGTGGAGTGGCTTGATGAACACCTATCTTCTGCTGCAGAGCTACGTCGACGCCCAGATCGGCAGCGTGCTCGCCGCGCTGCGCGGGCACCCGAAGATCGCGAAGAACACGGTGATCGTGTTCACCTCCGACCACGGCGAGTATGGCGGCTCGCACGGAATGCGCGGCAAGGGCGGCGGCGCCTACGAGGAGGCGATCAGGGTGCCGCTCTACGTCCACGACCCGCGCGGGGTGCTGGCGCACGCGGTCTCGCAGCCGCGCACCGGCCTCACGAGCAGCGCCGACTTCGTGCCGCTGCTGCTCAGCATCGCGACCGCCTCGGAGGCCTGGCGGCGGGAGCCGCTGCTCTCGCACCTCGCCTCCCGCCACAGCATCGCGGCGATGTGCAAGCGGCCCTCCGCCTCTGGGCGGCAGTGGGTCCTGCACGCGACCGACGAGGACGTCACCGAGTTCGCGAGCCAACCCTACGCCGCGAACGCGCCCAGGCACGTGATCGCGATCAGGACCCCGCAGGCGAAGCTCGGCCTCTACTCCAACTGGCGTCAGGGCACGATGGAAGCCGAATCGGCGAAGCAGGAAGTCGAGCTCTACGACTACAGCACCGCCGCCGGCCAGATGGAGCTCGAAAACCTCGCCGGGCGCTCAGCGCTCGAAGAAGAGCTGCTGCGCCTGCTGCAGCAGGAGGCTTTGCCGCGCGAGCTGCACGAGCCGCTGCCGACGCGGCTGCACGCGGCGCAGCGCGAAGGCTTCGCCGACTACGGCGCCGTCGAGAGCTACACCGCCGAAAGGCTGCGGCTCGCCTATCCGAACAGGGAGCGCGAAGCCCAGCAGGAAGCCCAGGCTCTCTAGGGGTATGTAAGCTGCCGGGCGATGGCACACCCGGCGCAGACAGAGACCCCTGCCGCGAGCGACGAGACGCCCGTCTCGACGGGCGAGCAGGCCGCATCCGTCGGCGAGGCGACCGCTCCCGGAGGCGGCGGCGCTCAGGCGCCGCATGCGCGCGAGCGCCGCGACACGCTCGCGCACACGGGGCCGCTGCTCGCGGTGCTGTTCCCGATGCTGCTCGTCTACGGGCTCGCGGTGCTCACCGGCTGGACTGCGAGCACCGGCGCGCTGATCGGCGCGCTCGTGCTGCTGTTCCTCGTCACCTACGGCGTCGTCTGGGGCACGATCCACATGATCAACCTGCCGCCGGAGGACGAGGAGGAGCAGGACAGGGCCTCCGCCGCGCACGGCTGAGCGGCCTCGCGGGCTGTCCCGCAGAACAGCGGCGCGCGAGCCGCGCGCGCCGCAGCCCGCAGAGCCGAGACGCGCAAGCCGCCACCCACCAGTCGTCCGGCTTGGCGCCTAGCTTTGACCGGCGTGGACGGCGAGAGCAAGATCATCCTCGGCGAGAACCTCGATGTCCTGCCACGCCTGCCAGGCGAGGCGTTCCAGCTCGTCTACATCGACCCTCCGTTCAACACCGGGAGGGCGCAGACGCGAAGGACGCTGCAGACGGCGCCCGACGAGGGCGGCGATCGCACCGGCTTCGGCGGCCGCCGCTACCGCACGCGCCTGCTCGCCGAATCTTCATACCTCGACGACTTCGACGACTACCTCGCATTCCTCGATCCTCGCCTGCGCGAAGCGCACCGGCTGCTCTGCAGCAGCGGCACCCTCTACTTCCACATCGACTACCGCGAGGCGCACTACTGCAAGCTGCTGCTCGACGAGATCTTCGGCCGCGAGCGCTTCCTCAACGAGATCATCTGGGCCTACGACTACGGCGCGCGCTCGAAACGGCGCTGGCCGGCCAAGCACGACACGATCCTCGTCTACGTGAAGGACCTGCACGCCTACCACTACGACGCCGAGGCGGTAGACCGCGAGCCATACATGGCCCCGGGCCTCGTCACCGCCGAGAAGGCGGCGCGGGGCAAGCTGCCCACGGACGTGTGGTGGCACACGATCGTGCCGACGAGCGGCCGCGAGAAGACGGGCTACCCGACGCAGAAGCCCGAGGGCGTCGTCAGGCGGATGGTCCAGGCCTCGACGCGCCCCGGCGACTGGTGCCTCGACTTCTTCGCCGGCAGCGGAACGCTCGGCGCGGTCGCGGCGAAGCTCGGCAGGCGCTACTTGCTCATCGACTCCAACCCCGAGGCCGTGCGCGTGATGCGCGAGCGCCTCGGCGTCGCCCGCGAAGGGCGGGCGCCCGCGGAGCCGCAGGCGCCGGACGAGACGCAGCCGCATGACGAGGAGCAGGAGGCCGCGAAACCTCAACCTCCCGCAAACACAGACCTCGACCAGACGAACATCGAGACCGCTAGCTTGCGGGCATGGCCGAGGACCGGGACGGTGACGACCGCCCAAGCGACACGGGCGGCGAGCACCGTCCGATCGACAGACGCACGCTCATAAAGGGCGGCATCCTCGCCGCGGGCGCGCTCGCCGGCGGCGGCGCCGCGCTCGGCGAGGTGCTCGCCAAATCGAGCGGCGGGGGCTCGCATCCGCATGGGCCGCACCGGCACGGCCGCGGTGGGCCTGCCGGCGCGGAAGGCGCGGGGGCGCCTGCGTCCGGCGGCGAAGGCGGCGCTCCGGGCGCCTACTCGAGGCAGCCGAACATCCTGCTCATCGTCGTCGACCAGCTGCGCGCCCCCTGCTGGTTCTCCGCCGCGGCCGCGGCGAGCCGCCTGATGCCGAACATCGCGAGCCTGCGCGAGGGCGGCGTGCGCTTCGAGTCCCACTACACCGCCTCGAACGACTGCTCGCCCGCGCGCGCGGCGCTGCTAACCGGCCTCTACACCCACCAGACCGGCTGCATGATCACCGGCGGCAGCACGCTCGACCCTGGGTTCCCGACCTGGGGCACGCTGCTGCGCGAGCACGGCTATCAGACCGCCTGGTACGGCAAGTGGCACCTCACCCACCACGACAACTTCTGGAGCCCGGCGCTGGACGAAGGCGCGCTCGAGCCCTACGGCTTCTCCGGCGGCACCTACCCCTCGCCTGACGGCGGGCCGGGGCAGGGATGGAAGACCGACCCGCAGATCGCCGCCCAGTTCGAAGACTGGGTCGCGAAGGTCCCCTCGAGCCAGCCCTGGTCTGCGACCGTCTCGTTCGTCAACCCGCACGACATCGCCTGGTGGTATCGCTGGAGCGACCGCTTCGAGCCGGAGGCGAGCGCCGCCTCGCTCGTGCACACGCTGCCGCCGAACTTTCAGACGCCGGCGCAGCTGCGCGCTCAGCGCGTGCCGCAGCTGCAGCTCTCGCACCTCGAAACGACCGCTATCTCCTTCGGGCGCATCCCCTTCAGCGGGCCGCAAACGGAGGAAGCGTGGCTGCCGTTCTTCGACCTCTACCTGAAGCTCGCCGCCCAGGTCGACCGCCACGTCGGCAGGGTGCTGAAAGCGCTGTACGCCCGGCCGGAGCTCGCCGCGAACACGGTCGTGGTCTTCACCTCCGACCACGGCGAGTACGGCGGCTCGCACGGCATGCGCGGCAAGGGCGGCGCCGCCTACGAGGAGGGGATCAGGGTGCCGTTGATCGTGAAGGACCTGCGCGGCGGCGAAGCGCTCGCGGCTGCGCCGAAGCGGCCGCGCACCGGCCTCACCTCGAGCGTCGACGTCGCGCCGCTGCTGCTCGACATCGCGACCGGCTCGCGCTCCTGGCGGCGCGACCGCCGCTACGCGCAGATCGCGCGCAGGCACGACCTGCTGAAGATGCTGCGCGACCCGCAGGCGCCGGGGCGAAGCCACGTGCTGCACGCGACCGACGAGATCGTCACCGAGTTCGCCCTGCAGCCCTACTCCGTCGAAGCGCCGCTGCACCTGACCGCGATCAGGACGCCGAAGGGCAAGCTCGCGCTCTACTCGAGATGGACGCCAGGGAGCACGAGGGCGCTCGCCGAAGACGAGGAAGCCGAGCTCTACGACTACGGCTCGCGCGCCGGGCGGCTCGAGCTCGAGAACCGCGCCGGCCTCGGCGACGCGCTCGAGACGGAGCTGCGCGCGAAGCTGCAGCACGCAATCAGAGAGGAACTTCGGCAGCGGCTGCCGCGGCACCTGCACGCCGCGCGTCGCGCCGGCATCGCCGACTACTTCGACACCGCCGCCCGCGCGGTCGTGATCGCCGCCAAGCGCCGGCACCGCCTGCTCGAACGCGAGCTCGACGGGCATCGGCTCGGCGGCGGCCTCAGGGCAATGCTGAGGCGCCAGTACCACCGCGCGGCGGGGGCACGCTAGGGCGACAGCGGCGCGATCAGCCCGCAAGCGGCGCGCCGAGCAGGCCAACCGCCGCGCCGAACGCGCCCGCGATCAGGAGCGTTCCCACGACGCCTTGGCGCAAGGCAAGCAGCGCGATCGCGGCGAACGCGAGCAGCGCGTACTGCCATGACTGCGAGAGCGCGAGCGTCAGCGGGATCGCCGCGCCGACGATCGCGCCCGCGGCGGCGGGGGCGGCGCCGGCGAGGAACGCGGACACGCGCTCGTTGCGCAGCAGCCGCTCGAAGCGCGGCGCGCCGAGCAGGATGAAGCCGAAGGAGGGGGAGAAGGCGACCGCCGCCGCGAGCAGCCCGGCGGCGACGCCGCCGGCCGCGTAGCCGACCGCCGCGACCGTCTGCACGACCGGCCCTGGCGTCACCTGCCCGAGCGCGACCGCGTTCAGGAACTGGGCGTGGGTCATCCAGTGGTAGGTGCTGACGGCGTCTGACTGCATCAGCGGGATGATCACGCAGCCACCGCCGAAGGAGAGCGCGCCGACCTTCAGAGCCGTCCAGACGAGCGCGCCAAGGCCGCCGGCGGTCGTTGTCGCGGCGGCGAGCAGCGGCCAGGCGTGCAGGCCCGCCGCTGCGTGCGCTCGCCGCAGCCGCCAGACCAGCTCGAATGCGCCGCAGCCGAGCAGCACGAGCACGAGCCAGGG
>JBAIYK010000126.1:0-2836 GCA_037915935.1 Solirubrobacterales bacterium
AGCTCACGGTCGCCGAGATCGCGCGCCGGGTCTGGGAGGCCTGCGGCCTGGCATCCGACGAGTTCGCGCTCGATCACCGCCCGAGCTTCCCCGTCGACGTGCAGCGCCGCTGGCCCTCGGTCGAGAAGGCGAAGCGGCTGCTCGGCTGGGAGGCGAAGATCGGCGTCGAGGAGGGGATCGCCTCGACGGTGGAGTGGCTGCGGGAGCAGCTGAGCGAGGCGTAGTCATCTGATCTTGAACCGGACCGTGCATGCACGGTCCGGGCCAAGGCCGCATGCGGCCTTGGCTGGGAGGGCCGCATGCTGCCCTCCCTACCTCCATCTCTCCAATAGATCCTGATCGCCGACTTCGCGCACCACACGCGCGGGCACTCCCATCGCCACCGCGCGCGGCGGCAGGTCGTGCGTCAACACCGCGCCCGCCGCGAGGAACGCCTCCTCGCCGACCTCGACGCCGGGCGTGAGCACCGCGCCGCCGCCGATCCGGCAGGCGCGCCGCAGGATCGCGCCGCGCAGCGGCGTCTGCGCACCGTGGCGGGCCATCGTGTGATCGTTCGTCGTCGTGACGCCAGGGCCGACGAACACGTCGTCCTCGATCGCCGTGAAGGCCGTGAGGTAGACGTTCGTCTGGACCTTGACGCGCGCGCCGACGCTCACGTCGTTGTCGATCACGCTGCCGCGCCCGATCACCGAGCGCTCGCCGACGCTCGAGCGCTCGCGCACGTAGGACTGATCGCCGATGATCGCCTCCCTCGCGATGCGCGCGCCCGCGAACACGACCGCGCCGGCGCAGACGGTCACGCGCTCCGCGAGCGTGAGCGCGCCCACCTCTCCCTGCGCGGACGACCCGCGCGCGAGTCGCGGGCGCTTGCCGAGCACGGCGTGGTCCTCGATCACACAGCCATCGCCGATCGACGTCCCCTCGTGGACGACGACATGGGCGCCGAAGCTGACGCCTTCGCCGATCCTCACGGCCTCGCCGAGCACGAGGCCGGGCGCACGCGGGTCCGATCTCAGGCCGGACACGATCCCGCCACTCGCGATGAGGCGTGGCAGGCCGGCGCGCCGGGTCGCGCCCGCCTCACAGCAGCACCACGTGGGCGGCTGGGTCGCGGACCGCGCGCGTGACGCCGCGCAGGTCGAGCAGCACCCGCGCGCTGCGCGCCGCGAGCTCGTGGTCGACGCCGGGGTGCGCGGTGACGATGAGGGCGAGGTCGGCGTCCGAGACGGCCTGATCGAGCGGCACGCTCTCGAGGCCGTGCTCCGGCAGGGAGGGGACGAAGGGGTCGTGGTAGCGGATCTCGGCGCGAAGCTCGCCGAGCAGCTCGAGGATCTTCAGCGCGGGCGACTCGCGCACGTCGCCGACGCCCGCCTTGTAGCTGACGCCGATCACCGCGATCTTCGCGCCGTTCACGGGCAGGCCGACGTCGTTCAGCGCCCGCTGCGCCTTCGCGACGCAGTGGTAGGGCATCTGCTGGTTGATCTTGCCCGCGAGCTCGATGAACTCCGTGCTGAGGTCGAACTGCCGCGCCCGCCAGGCGAGGTAGAAGGGGTCGACGGGCAGGCAGTGCCCGCCCATGCCAGGTCCAGGCTCGAAGCGCATGAAGCCGTAGGGCTTGCTCGACGCCGCCTCGACGACCTCCCAGACGTCGATCCCCATCCGATCGGTGAGCATCGCGAGCTCGTTGACGAGCGCGATGTTCACCGACCTGAAGATGTTCTCGAGCAGCTTGCTGAGCTCCGCAACCTCGGGGCTCGAGACCTCGACGATCCGATCGCAGACGAGGCCGTAGAGCGCCCTCGCCCGCTGCGTGCAGGCGGGGGTGAGCCCGCCGAGCACCTTCGGGGTGTTGCGCAGCGTGTAGTCGGTCCTGCCCGGGTCGACGCGCTCGGGGCTGAAGGCGAGGTTGAAGTCGACGCCCGCGGAGAGCCCCGACTCCTCGAGCACCGGCTTGATGCGCTCTCTCGTCGTGCCGGGATAGGTGGTCGACTCGATCGCGACGAGCTGCCCCGCCCGCAGCACCCCCGCGAGCCCCCTCGCCGCGTCGAGCAGCGGGCGCAGCTCCGGCTCGCGGTTGACGGTGAGCGGCGTCTGCACGCAGACGAGCACCGCGTCCGCGTGCGCGAGATGCGCATAGCTCGTGTGGCACTCGACGCGATCGCTCACCGCCGCGAGGCGCTCCGAGGGGACGTCCTCGACGTAGGAGCGGCCCTGCCGCACGAGCTCGACCTTGCGATGGTCGACGTCGACCGCGACGACCTGGCAGCCCTGCTCCGCGAAGGCGACCGCGAGCGGCAGGCCGACATAGCCGAGCCCGATGACGCCGACCGTCGTCATAGCTCGGCCAGTCTACGCGGCGCAGACGACCTGAAGCGGGCGCCGCGGTGCGGCGGACCTGGCGCGGGCGATGCGACGCAGACCGTCGGCTACGAGGCGCAGACCTCGTCGTACACGGCCGCAAGCCTCTTCGCGACCACCGGCGGCGCGCACAGCTCCGCGACGCGCTCGCGGTTGCGCTCGCCGGCGGCCTCATCTCCCCACCTCCGCTCGATCGCCGCCGCGAGCGCATCGGCGTCGCCGGCGGGCACGAGCGCGTCGGCGTCGACGAGCTCCGGTAGAGCGCCGATATCGCTCGCGAGCACGGGCAGTCCCGCCGCCATCGCCTCGGCCGCGGCGATCCCGAACGTCTCGTCCGAGCGCGACGGTACGAGCGCGAGCGCGGCGCCTCGACGCAGGCGCGAGAGCTCCGCCTCGGGCACGGCGCCGAGGAAGCGGATCTGGCCTGGCGCGGCGCGTCGATCCGCCGCGCGTCGGCGCAGCCGCTCGCGCTCCGGGC
>JBAIYK010000106.1:0-5058 GCA_037915935.1 Solirubrobacterales bacterium
GAATCGGCGGCGAGGCGGATGAGCACGCTCGACTACAGCGCGGGCGACCTGCAGGCCGCGGTCGCCCGCTACCCGGTCGTGCGCTCGCTGAGCGTGAGCACGAGCTTCCCGCATCAGATGAGGATCGTCGTGATCGAGCAGCCGCCGGTCGCCCAGGTGTCCGCCGCCGGCGTCCACACGGCGGTCGCCGCGGACGGGGTCGCGCTCGGCCAGGCGCTGCTCTCGCGCTCGCTGCCCGACATCCCCGTGAGCGTCGCGCCCTCGGTCGGCAGGCGCGTGCGCGACGCGCGCGTGCGCGCCTACCTGAAGGTGCTGGGCGCGGCGCCCTACCCGCTGCTGCGGCTGATCGCGCGGATCTACACGGGCGATCAGGGCGTGACCGTGCAGATGCGCGGCGGGCTGCTGATCTACTTCGGCGACGTGGGCAGGCCGCATGCGAAGTGGGACGCCCTCGTCACCGTGCTGACCGATCCCGGCTTCGCGGGCGCAAGCTACATCGACGTGCGCGTGCCTCAGCGCGCCGCCGCGGGAGGCTCCCAGAGCGGGTCGGGCAGCGGCGAAGCGAGCGGCGTGAGCGCGTCGGACCCGACCTCCGCGGCGCTCGCCGAAAGCCTCGCCCACGCGGTGAACGGCGAACCGACGACGCCGCTCTCCGCGACCGCGACGACGCCCGCCGAACCGTCGAGCGCGCCGCCGCCGGCTCCGACCGGCACGAGCGAACCGTCGACGTCGACGCCATCGCAGGAAGCGGCGCCGGCGGCGCCGTCCTCCGAAGCGCCGCCGACGAGCGCGGTCGAAGGCGCGACGGCCGCCCCGAGCGCGGGCGGCTGACGTGCTCCCGAACCTGGAACGCCGCGACCGGTGCCTGCCGCTGACGGGCTCCCGAACCCAGGAACGCCGCGACCGGAGCCTGGCACGACGAGCCTCAACCTAGACTCGAGGGTCATGGTGCTTCTTGCCAGATCCTCAGGCCCCGGTCGAGGGTTTCGGTATCTGCAACGTCCGTTGCGATACTGGACACAGGCGTTGACAGGGCGAAGCTCCCTGCATAACGTGCAATCCGCGGGCGCAGCGACTAAGCTGCGCTCAACCCTTAATTCCTAGTCAAGGCTTCGGACGGATCGATCAACATGGACAGCAGCGGCACCTATCTGGCGGTCATCAAGGTCGTCGGCGTCGGCGGCGGCGGCACGAACGCCGTCAGCAGGATGGTCGACGCGGGCCTCAGGGGCGTCGAGTTCATCGCCGCGAACACCGACGCCCAGGCGCTCGCGATGTGCGAAGCCGACGTGAAGCTGAACATCGGCCACGAGTCGACGAAGGGCCTCGGCGCGGGCGCGAACCCAGAGGTCGGCTTCGCCGCCGCGGCGGAGTCGCGGGACGACATCAAGGAGGCGCTGAAGGGCGCTGACATGGTCTTCATCACCGCCGGCGAGGGCGGCGGCACCGGCACGGGCGCGGCCCCCGTCATAGCCGAGATCGCGAAGAACGAGATCGGCGCGCTGACGGTCGGCGTCGTGACGCGGCCGTTCGAGTTCGAGGGCGCCCAGCGCGCGAAGCAGGCCTCCGAAGGGATCGAACGCCTGCGCGAGGTCGTCGACACGCTGATCGTGATCCCGAACGAGAAGCTGCTCGCGGTCGTCGAGCGCCGGACCTCGATGCTCGACGCCTTCCGGGAGGCGGACAACGTGCTGCGCCAGGGCGTCCAGGGCATCACAGACCTGATCACGATCCCGGGCCTGATCAACCTCGACTTCGCCGACGTGCGGACGATCATGCACGACGCCGGCTCCGCGCTGATGGGCATCGGCGCCTCGAGCGGCGAGAGCCGCTGCACCGAGGCCGCGCAGGCCGCGATCTCCTCGCCGCTGCTCGAAGAGTCGATCGACGGCGCGACGGGCATCCTGCTCAACATCACCGGCGGCAAGGAGCTCGGCCTCTTCGAGGTGAACGAGGCGGCGGAGATCATCCGCGGCGAGGCCGACTCGAACGCGAACATCATCTTCGGCGCGGTGATCGACGAGAGCCTCGGCGACGAGGTGCGCGTCACCGTGATCGGCACCGGCTTCGACCGGGCGGGTGGGTTCCGCGCCGGCCGCGGCGAGCGCCGCGAGAGCGCGCGCGCCAACCGCCGCGAACGCCGCCTGCGCAGCGAGGACGACAACCTCGCCTCGCTCGAGATCTCCGACGAGGAGATCGACGTGCCGCCGTTCCTGCGCGGAATCGCGACATGTGACAGGCCGGCGCATGCGCCGGCCTGCGGAGCCGCGCATGCGCGGCACCGGGCCAGAGCCGCATGCGGCTCTGGCAGGACGGCCGCATGCGGCCGTCCTCGGGGTCGTGCATGCACGACCCCCTCCCCCGACAAGGAACTCGACTCGACGTCCCCGGGCCCGGAGAGGCGGCGGGAGCGCACGTGCATGTACTGGGCGCGGGGCGATGTAGGGTTACATCGGTGCATCGGACGCAGATCACGCTCACCGACACCCAGTACCAGCGCCTGCGGGACGAGTCGGTGCGCACGGGGTGCTCGCTTGCGGAGCTGATCCGGCGCGCACTCGACGAACGCTACGGCTCGATCTCGATGCGCGAGCGCCTGCGGTTGCTCGATGTCGCCTTCGGCGGCTGGAGGCAGCGCGAGGAGGGCGGCGAGCAGTTCGTCGATCGCTTGCGGGCCGGCGACGTGTCGCGGCGCCGCCGAAGTTGAGCGTGCTCGCGGACACCTCCGTGCTGGTCGAACACCTCCGCGGCGTCTTGCCTGCGCGAGCGCTGATGCGTCTGAAGCTCGACAGCGGCGAGCTCATAGCCGCCTGCAACGTGAGCATGATCGAGCTCGCGCTCGAGATGCGCGAGGACGAGCAGCAGGCGACCGACGCGCTCTTCAGCGCCCTGCGCTGGCTGCCGCTGGACGACGCGGCGTGCCAGCAGGCGAATGTGCTCGCGAGCCGCTTCGGAGGCCATCCTGGAATCGGCGTCGTCGACTGCGCGATCGCCGCCTGCGCGATCGTGAACGACCTCGAACTGTGGACGTTGAACGTGGGCCGCTATCCGATGCTGCCAGAGCTGCGTCCTGCCTGGTGAACGCGCTGGATGCCCGAGGGGACGGTAGCCTGCCGGCCGATGCCCGTGACCCTGCGACGGACGCCGCTCTACGACCGCCACCTCGCCGCCGGCGCGAGGATCGTCGAGTTCGCGGGCTGGGAGATGCCCGTGCAGTATCCGGCGGGACTGAGGGCCGAGCACCTCGCGGTGCGGGAGCGCTGCGGGGTCTTCGACGTATCGCACATGGGTCAGATCGAGACGCGCGGGCCGCGGGCGCTGGAGCTGCTGCAGCGGCTGGTCTCGAACGACGTCTCGGCGATCCCGTTCGAGGCGGAGGGTGCGGCGGCTGCGCCGCCTGGCGGTGTCGGCGGGGCGCAGTACTCGCTGCTCTGCCGCGAGGACGGCGGCGTGCTCGACGACCTCTTCACCTACCGCATCGGCGAGAACCGCTACCTGACGGTGACGAACGCGGCGAACCACGAGCGCGACCTCGACCGGTTCGTCGTGCACTGCCCCGTGACGGGCGCGGAGGTGATCGACAGGCGCGATGAGCTCGCGATGCTCGCGGTCCAGGGGCCTGAGGCCCGCGGTCTCGTCGCGCAGCTCGCGGAGGGGCCGCTGCCGCCGCGGATGACGGCGAGCGAGGTGACGCTCGCGGGCGCGAGGGCGCTCGTTTGCGGGACCGGCTACACGGGCGAGGACGGCGTCGAGGTGCTGTGCGATCCGGGGGACGCGCCCGCGCTGTGGGACGCGATCGTGGCGCTCGGCGCGCAGCCCGCCGGCCTCGGCGCGAGGGACACGCTGCGGCTGGAGGCGTGCTTCCACCTCTACGGCAACGACCTGAGCACCGCCCGCAACCCGATCGAAGCGGGCCTTGGCTGGTGCTGCAAGGAGCAGACGGGCTTCATCGGCTGCGAGGCGGTGGCGGCGATGCGGGCGAGCGGCCCGCCGCAGAAGCTCGTCGCCTTCGCGATCGAGGGCGGCGGGATCGCGCGGCCCGGCAACGAGATCCTCGGCGGCGGCGTCGTGAGCAGCGGCACGCTCTCGCCCTGCCTTGGGATCGGCGTCGGGCTCGCCTACGTGCCGGCTGCGAGCGCGGAGCCGGGGAGCCGCCTGTCGATCGACGTGCGTGGAAAAATGAGGGAGGCGGTCGTGAGGCGAAAGCCGCTCTATTCGAAAGGCGCGAAGAATGGCTGACTCGAGCTATCCGCAGGACCTGCTCTACCACGAAGCCCACGACTGGGCGCGGCTGGACGGGGGGGACTCCGAGATCGCGACGTTCGGGATCACCTGGTACGCCCAGGACGCGCTCGGCGAGGTCGTCTTCTTCGAGCCGCCGTCCGTCGGCACGCAGCTCTCCCAGGGCGAGCCCTACGCGGAGGTCGAGTCGGTGAAGGCGGTCTCCGACGTGGTCGCGCCGCTCTCCGGCGAGATCGTCGAGGTGAACGAGGCGCTGAGCGAGAGCTCTCAGGCGATCAACGAGGACCCCTACGGCGAGGGCTGGCTCGTGAAGGTGAGGCTCTCGGATCCGGGGGAGCGCGAGCGGCTGATGGACGCGGACGCCTACGTCTCGAGCCTGCGGAGCTAGGCTGACGGCTTGGGCAGAGACGCAGCGACAGCGCTTGACGAGAGACGCAGCGAGACTTCAGGGCCGCTGGGCCGCCGCACCGTGATCCGCCGAGGCCGCCGGTGAGCCGCTACACGGCGATCACCGACTCCGACCGCGAGCGGATGCTCGCGGCGATCGGCGTCAGCTCGG
The DNA here is from genome assembly GCA_037915935.1 of Solirubrobacterales bacterium. Taxonomy (GTDB): domain Bacteria; phylum Actinomycetota; class Thermoleophilia; order Solirubrobacterales; family Solirubrobacteraceae; genus Palsa-744. The sequence continues at coordinate 4,802 of JBAIYK010000106.1, forward strand.
TGCAGGAGCTGTTCGAGCGCCAGATCCCCGAGCGGATGCGCCTGGGTCGCGCGCTGCGCCTGCCGGCGGGGATGGGCGAGCAGGAGGTCTACGAGCACCTGCGGGCGCTTGCGGGGCAGAACGTGTCCGTCGAGGACGAGCTGAGCTTCCTCGGCGCGGGGATGTACGACCACTACGTGCCCGCGATCGTCGACATGCTCTGCGAGCGCTCGGAGTTCCTGACTCCCTATACGCCGTATCAGCCCGAGGTCTCCCAG
>JBAIYK010000003.1:0-7264 GCA_037915935.1 Solirubrobacterales bacterium
GAACAGCAGCGCGTGCTCGAACAGCTCTTCGCAGCCGGCGACGTCGGCGTGACGGCGGCGCGTGTCGAACGCCGGCGTCGCCCCGAGGCGTCCGAGCGAGCGCTGGACGGTCGCGAGCGGCATGTGCAGCTCGCGCGCGAGCATCCGCACGGTCCACCCTCCGGCGCGGTGGCGCAGGAGGCCGAGCACGACGAGGAGGTCGACCGCTCTCAAGAAGACCGATGTTACCAAGATGACAATGCCCGGCCCACTTCGGGGAACACGTCAAGACGCTGCGAGAAACTACTGACGCCATTTTCGAAACGCCGTGCCGAGGGCGCGTGCGGCGTCCCATCAGGCCCTGCCGAGCCCGTGCCTTCGCCTGGGCCGGCGCGTGCCGCCGCGCGGGCCGCGCGAGCGCGAGCGCGCGGAGCGCACGGAGCGCCTGCTCAGCGCAATGCGGGGCGCGCCTGCCGGTAGATTGTCGCCGCGATGTCGCGCTTCGGCGAGCCCCAGCACGAAGACTTCCAGCGCCTCAACGCCTCGATCGCCTTCGACCGCAGGCTTTGGCCCTTCGACGTCGCGCAGTCGAAGGCCCACGCGAGGATGCTCGCGGCGCGGGGCATCGTCTCTGAGGAGGACCGCGACTTGCTGCTGCAGGGCCTCGAGCAGGTCGAGCGCGAGCTGTCCGACGGGCGCTTCCACTTCGCGCCGGACGACGAGGACATCCACATGGCGATCGAGCGGCGCCTGACGGAGATCGTCGGGCCCGTCGGCGGCAGGCTGCACACGGCGCGCTCGCGCAACGACCAGGTCGCGACCGACGTCGCGATGTTCACGCGCCAGGCGGCAGGCGACGCGCACGCGGCGATCGGCCGGCTGCTCGAGGTCCTCGTCGAGCGCGCGCAGCAGCACCTCGACTGGCCGATGCCCGGCTACACGCACCTGCAGCGCGCCCAGCCCGTCTACCTCGGGCACCATCTGCTCGCCTACTTCTGGATGCTCTGCCGCGACCGCGCGCGTTTCGCCTTTGCGCAGCGCGAGTCAGGGCGGATGCCGCTCGGCTCCGGAGCGCTCGCCGGCGTCAGCTTCGAGACCGACCGCCGCGCGGTCGCGAAGGAGCTCGGGTTCGAGGAGGTCGTCTCCAACTCGATCGACGCCGTCTCGAACAGGGACTTCGCGCTCGACTACCTCGCCGCCGCCGCGACCTGCGCGACGCACCTCTCGCGGCTCGGCTCAGAGCTCGTGCTGTGGAGCAGCGAGGAGTTCGGCTTCTGCGAGCTGCCGGACGCCTGGAGCTCGGGCTCCTCGATCATGCCCCAGAAGAAGAACCCGGACGCGGCCGAGCTGCTGCGCGGCAAGGCGCCGCGGGTCGTCTCCCACCTCACCGCGCTGCACGGGGTGATGCACGCGCTGCCGCTCACCTACAACAAGGACATGCAGGAGGACAAGGAGCACCTCTTCGACGCCGCCGACACGATCGAGCTCTGCCTCGCGGCGGCGACGGGGATGCTGCAAGGCGTCCGCTTCGACAGGGAGCGCCTGAGCGAAGCCGCCTCGGACGAGCTGATCGCGGCCACCGACCTCGCCGACCTGCTCGTCTCGGAGGGGATGCCCTTCCGCGAGGCGCATCGCGTCGTCGCCGGGATCGTGCGCAAAGCGCTCGACGGCGGGCGCACGCTCTCGCAGCTGACGCCGCAGGAGCTCGCGGGCCACAGCGACGCGTTCGCGAGCGCCGAGTCCGTGCAGCGCTACCACGAGGTGCTCACGCAGCGCTCGTGGCTCGAGTCGAAGGTCTCCGAGGGCGGGACCTCGCTGCCGCGGCTGTACGAGCAGCTCGCGCTCGCGAAGAAGGCGCTCGCGGAGGACGGCGCGAGATGACCGCGACGGCGACATCGGCGAGCTCGCCGCGCGGCGAGCTCGCCGCAGGCGCGGGTATGCCCGCGTCCGTCTACGCCCGACCCGTGCTGCAGGTCGCGCGAGACCTGATCGGCTGTGCCGTCGAGCACGAGGGCGTCGCCGGGCTCGTCGTCGAGACCGAGGCCTATCACGACAGCGAGCCGGCCTGCCACGCCTTCGTCGGCCTCACCCCGCGCACGGAGACGCTGTTCGGGCCGCCGGGCAGAGCCTACGTCTACCGCTCCTATGGCATCCACGCGCTGCTGAACGCGGTCTGCGAGCAGGACGGGGTCGGCGCCGCCGTGCTGATCAGGGCGCTGCAGCCGCTGACGGGAATCGAGCTGATGCGCCGGCGGCGCGGCCTGCAGCGCGAGACGGAGCTCTGCTCGGGCCCTGGCAAGCTCACGCAGGCGCTCGGGATCGAGCTCCACCACAACGGCACGAGCCTGCAGGAGGGGCCGATCGCGATTCGCGCACACCAGAGCGCCGCGTCTGCGCCGATCCACGTCAGCAAGCGGATCGGCATCACGAAGGCGGTCGAGCTGCCGTGGCGCTTCAGCCTCGCCGCCAGCGATCACGTCTCGCGCCCGCGCCCTCACTGAGGCTCTGCCTCGCTCTGCGCTCGCACGTGCTCGCGCGTCTGTCCGCGTCGCACTCGGCGCACTGAGCCTCTGCTTCGCCTGCGCCCGCACTTTCGTGCGCCCGCCGCGCATCGCGCGGGGTGCGCCGTTCCCAGCGAGGTCCGCTCAGCCGCCTGTGTTCGCGCCGCTGCTCGGTGCCGCGGCGCCTCCACTCGGGCCGCCGCTCGGGGCGGCGGGGGCCGCGGGCGCCTGTTCGCCCGAGGGCGACGGTTGTGAGGGGCCTGTAGGCGCAGACGTCGAGGGCGCGCTCGAGCCCTGGGTTGCCGCTCCTGGCGCCGCGGCGCCTTCGCCGCCGCCCGCGCTGCCCGCCGCGCGCTGACCGCTCCCCGTGCCGGCGCCGCCGCCTGCGCCCTTCGGGCGCTGTTCTTCGCCCGTCCCGCCTCGCCCCGTCGTGTTCTGGCCCCCGCCCGCCCTGCCGCCGCTCGCCCCGCTCACGCCCTGGCTTCCTTCCACGGGCGCGCGCGTCGTCTTGCTCACGAGCCGCCCGGCGCGGCGAGCGGCCGCGGCCGCCGCTTCTTCGCGTTCGATCTGCAGCGCGGAGAGCATGAAGCTTTTCCAGATCAGGGCGGGGAAGGTGCCGCCGTAGACGGGCTTGCCGCCGAAGGCGGTCGCCATCGACTTCGCGCCTTCCGGGTAGCCGACCCAGACGGCGACCGTGTACTTGCCGTCGAAGCCGACGAACCAGGCGTCGACGTAGTTGGTCGTCGTGCCCGTCTTGCCCGCCGCGAACTGGCCGATCGCCGCGGCGGTGCCGGTGCCGTGCGTGATCACGGTCTCGAGCATTTCGGTCTCCGTCTGCGCGATCGAGGCCGGCAGCACCCGCCGCAGCCGCGGATCGTTCACTTCGCGGTGCCTGCCGTCGAGCAGCGGATGGCCGCGGTCGGCGACTTCCTGGATGCCGACCGGCGCCCCCCGCGCGCCGGCGAGCGTGCCGCTCACGCGGTCGCCGCCGTGGGCGATCGTCTCGTAGGCGTGGGCCATGTCGAGCGCCGTCACCCCGGTCTTCAGGCCGCCGATCGTCATCGCGTAGTTCGTCGAGATCGGCGTCGTTATGCCCATCCGCCGCGCGAGCGCCGCGATCCTGCGCGTGCCGACCTTGATCCCGACTTCGGCGTAGATCGAGTTGTCGGAGACCTCGGTCGCGCCGATCAGCGTGTTGCTGCCCGTGTAGGAGCCTTCGTCGTTGTGGACGACGAAGGATTCGCTCGAGTTCGGGACGGGGAAGATCTTCACCTTCGAGGTCCAGACGGAGTAGGGGGAGATCCCGTCCTGCAGGGCGGCGGCGAGGTCGAAGGCCTTGAAGGAGGAGCCGGGCTGGCGCTCGCCCTCGGTCGCGAGGTTGAAGGGGCTCGCTTCGTAGTCGCGCCCGCCGACCATCGCGCGCACGTCGCCGGTCGAGTTTTCGATCGCGACGAGCGAGGCGGTCGGGCCTTCGGGGCTTGCGAGGTAGCCGTTCACGGCGCGTTCGGCGGCGCGCTGCAGGCTCAGGTCGAGCGTCGTCTTCACGCGCAGGCCGCCGTCGAAGGCGAGGCCCGCGCCGTAGCGGGAGATCACCTGCTGATCGACCCAGCTCGTGAAGTAGCCCGCGTCGACTCCTTCGGCGAGCTGTTCGCGCGGCGGCTGGATCTCGCTCTGGCCCGGCAGCGGTTCGGCGACGCTCTGCTCGTAGACGGATCTGTCGACGTAGCCCTGGAGCAGCATCTGCCGCAGCACGAGGTTTCGCCGTTCGCGCGCCGCGAGCGGATGTTCGACCGGGTCGTACGCGGTCGGCGACTGGATCAGGCCGGCAAGCAGCGCCGCCTCCCAGGGCCGCAGCTCGCTCACGCACGGTCGCTGCGGGGTGCCGCAGCCGACGTGGTCCGGTTCGTGTCCGAAGTAGGTGCGCGCGGCGGCCTCGATCCCGTAGGCGCCGTTGCCGAAGTAGATCGTGTTCAGGTACTCGGTGACGATCTTTTCCTTGCTCCAGTGGTGGGCGATCTGGAAGGCGAGCGCCGCCTCGCGGAGCTTCTCGAAGATCGTCCGGTGCGACTGCGCGGAGAGCGCGTTCTTCACGAACTGCTCCTCGATCGTCGAGGCGCCCTGTACGCCCCCCTGCCCGAGCACGTCGTGCAGGAAGGCTCGGCCGAGCGAGCGCGGGTCGACGCCGCCGTTGCCGTAGAAGCGCTTGTCCTCGACCGAGATCACCGCCTCCTTCACGATCGGCGGGATCTGCCGCGGGGCGAGCAGGATCTGGTTGCGCCTGCTCAGCACCGCGAGCAGGCGGCCGTGGTCGTCGAGAAGCATCGAGTTGTGGGCGTCCTTGTACTGGACCCAGTCTTCCAGCGCCGGCAGGTCTGAGGCGACCGCCATGAACATGCCGAAGGCGAAGGAGATCCCGCCGAGCAGCAGCACCGCGACGAGGATCGCGAGCAGCCGCAGCCGCTTCAGCCTCGGCTTCGAGCGGCGCCGGGCCTGCCATGCGCGCCAGCGCACCCGCCAGCGCAGCCTCAGCGAGGCGAGCGTCCTGTCCGCCACGCCTTGCAGCGGCGGGCTCGTCGGCCTCGCGCGGGTGTCCTGTAGATCGTACCTCGTCATCTCATCCGTGCGAGCGGAGCCGCGAGAGCGGTCGAGACGCCTTCGCGCCGCGCAGGGCCCTGCTGCAGGTCGCGGCGCCACGATGGTGGGCGCCGTTCACCTCTGCGGCGCCTGCCGCCGGAGCGCGAGAGTCTACCATTCGCGCCCTCATGCAGAGCGCTCCGCCAGACGCCGCCGAGCAGGCGACGAAGCTGCTCGCAAACGTCGTCGACAGCCTGCCCGCGGACGCGCTGCAGCACAAGCTCGCCGCCGCGATCGCCGAGCGGCGGCCGCTGCGCGTCAAGCTCGGCATCGACCCAACCGCGCCGGACATCCACCTCGGGCATGCCGTAGTGCTGCGCAAGCTGCGGCAGTTCCAGGACCTCGGCCACAGGGTCGTGCTCATCGTCGGCGACGTCACCGCCCAGGTCGGCGACCCCTCCGGGCGCTCGGCGCTGCGGCCTCAGCTCTCGGCGCAGGAGATCGAGGAGAACGCCGCGACCTTCCAGGAGCAGGCGCTGAAGATCCTCGACGCCTCTCCGGAGCTGCTCGAGGTCAGGCGCAACGGCGAGTGGCTGCAGCTGCAGCTGCCGCAGCTGCTTTCGCTGATGCGAACGACGACCGTCGCCCAGCTGATCGAGCGCGAGGACTTCGCGAAGCGCCTCGCGGCGGGCAGGCCGATCTCGGTGCTCGAGCTCATGTACCCGCTGCTGCAGGGCTACGACTCCGTCGCGGTGAAGGCGGACGTCGAGATCGGCGGCACCGACCAGAAGTTCAACCTGCTGCTCGGGCGCGACGTCCAGCGCGCCTATGGCCAGCCCCAGCAGGCGATCCTCACGATGCCGATCCTCGTCGGCACCGACGGCACCCGCAAGATGTCGAAGTCCTTCGGCAACCAGATCGGGATCACCGACGAGCCGGATCAGATGTACGGCAAGACGATGGCGATCCCGGACGAGGCGATGCGGGAGTTCTTCGAGCTGCTGCTGCACCGCGAGCCGCCGGCGGAGCTTCCGCCGCGCGACGCGAAGCGGCTGCTCGCGCGGGAGATCGTCTCCTCGCTGCACGGCGCCGAGCAGGCGACGGCCGCCGAGGCCGCCTTCGACAGGCTGTTCGTCGAAGGCAGGGAGCCGGAGCGGGTGCAGGAGGTGCGCTTTCAGGCCGACGGCGAGCCCGTGCACATGCCCGCCCTCATCGCGGACGCGTTCGGGCTCTCGCGCTCGCAGGCGCGCCGGATGCTTGCCCAGGGCGCGGTCCAGCTCGGCGAGCAGCGCCTTCACGCCGAGGACCAGGACCTGCCCGCGGAGCGGCTCGACGGCGAAGTGCTGCGCGTCGGCAAGCGCCGCTTCTGCAGGCTGCGGGCCGCCTGACCTCGGGCCGCCTCGCATCGTCCGCCGGCTGCGAGCCGCCTGACCTCGGCCGTCTGCAAGCCGCGGGCCGCCTGACCTCAGGCCGCCTGCAAGCCGCGGACCACCTGGCCGCGGGCCGCCTCGCCCCGTCGGTAGCGCTATACTCTTCTGCCGACCCAGAGCCGCCCTCGGGCGGCGGGTCGACTACGGCCTCTTCTGAGAGTCCCTCGAGAGCGGGCTTGGCGGTCTTTGAAAACTCAACAGCATGCGCACCTGCGATCTCCTAGATCGCGGTGTGCGTCCAGGTTCGACCCGTCATCGGGGCCGCGTTCGCGTGCCCAGGTGGCGGACAAGAGTCAAGTAGGGAAACCCCGTCATGGCGCGGGACCGACGTGTATGCGGTCCCGTCGCGTCGCGGCGGCGCTCGGCTTGCCGGGAGCTGCCAAGGCGCATCCATGACAGCTTTTCGTGGAGCACATGAGACGGCGCAAGCCGTCCGCCATGAGAGGCGAGGGAGCCGTCAGGCTCCTTCACCGGGCCTTCGGGCCCACTTCACGGAGAGTTTGATCCTGGCTCAGGACGAACGCTGGCGGCGTGCCTAACACATGCAAGTGGAGCGACGAACCAGGGCTTGCCCTGGGGCTAAGCCGCGAACGGGTGAGTAACACGTGGGTCACCTGCCCCGATGACCGGGACAACCCGAGGAAACTCGGGCTAATACCGGATGTGCCCGCAAGGGTAAAGGAAGCTTCGGCCTCCGCATCGGGATGGGCCCGCGGCCCATTAGCTTGTTGGTGGGGTAATGGCCTACCAAGGCGACGATGGGTAGCTGGTCTGAGAGGA
>JBAIYK010000064.1:0-39657 GCA_037915935.1 Solirubrobacterales bacterium
GGCGCCGCGGCGCCGGCGAGGCCGAGCGCGATCAGCAGTCCCGCGGCGTCGCCGATCGAAAGCCGCTGGAGCGTGTGCCAGTAGAGCAGCCTGCGGCCGGGGCCGTCGAGGCCGTAGATCGCGGCGATCGTCACCGCGACGCCGGCGGCGACGCACGCAAGGCGCGCGTTGCCAAAGCGCCCGCCGGCGGCTCGCAGCGCGCGGGCGCGCACGCCGCAGACGGCGAGCAGCGCGAGCGCGAGCGCGACCTGAACCGCGTTGCTCATGCGCTTGCGGGCGCGCTCTCCTGCGCGCTGCGCTCAGCCTCGCGCGCGCCCTGCAGCTTCGCGAGCGCGCCGTCGATCACCCGCCCGAGGAACGTCTCGCGGTCGTTGACGTGCGGCAGCGGCTCCGAGGGCACCGGCACCTGCAGGAACTCGCACAGCGGCTCCCAGCCGTCGGCGGGCTTCCAGACGAGCAGCTTCTCCGCGGGCACGCTGCGGATCACCTCCTCGTTGTGGGCGAGCATCGCGTCGATCAGCTGCTGCGGGCGCTCGTGCCCCGCGGCGAAGGTGCCTTCGGGGGACCAGAACATCCGCTCGACGAAGCTCACATAGCGCTGCCACTGCGGATCGACGAGCGCCCGCGCGCTCGAGAGCAGGTGGATCAGCGACTCGCCGTGGCCCATGTCCCAGACCGTCTCGCGGAAGCTCGGCTCCCAGCTCTGCGGATCGCGCACGCTCAGCAGCACCTTCGCGTCGGGGTAGAAGTCGAGCAGCTGCCGCCAGAAGTAGCCGCCGGGCCAGTCGACGGTCGCCTGAGCGTCAGCGAAGACCTCGGGCCAGATCGCCTCGCCGTCCATCGCTCGTTCCCAGGTCGCGACCGAGTCGAGGTCCGCGAGCACGTCGACCCAGTGGTAGCAGGGGGTGAGGCCGAGCATTTCGAGCGCGACCTTCTGGGTGAGGGTCCCCGTGCGGGGCAGTCCTGCGCCAATCAGCTTCACGTCGCCATCGCTCCTTGATCGTTTGCTCGCGTCTCGCCTCGATCCGGCGCGCCGGCGCTCGCCGGCAGGCACATCCTCTCATGTCGCGAAGACCGTTTGGGGCGTTTCTTCAGCAGATGCCCCCAATTGGGGTAGACCCTTGGGCGCGCTTTCGGCGGCTTCCGCGGGTTTCTCCGATATCGTCTCACGCTAACCGAGCGCTAACGGCTCACAAACATGGAGGTCGCGCGTTGAAGGTGATCGGCGCCGGATTCGGCCGCACAGGCACGATGTCGCTGAAGGTCGCGCTCGAGGAGCTCGGCGCCGGCCCCTGCCTGCACTCGCTCGAGTCGATGCGCAGCGGCGGCAACCGTGAGATCGCCTCGCACTGGGAGCGGATCGCGAACGGCGAGCCGATCGACTGGCGGCGGGCGTTCGCCGGCTTCGGCTCGACCGTCGACTGGCTCGGCGCGCGCTTCTACCCGGAGATGCTGGAGGCGTGGCCGCAGGCGAAGGTGATCCTCAGCGTCAGGGACCCGGAGGCTTGGTACGAGAGCTGCCACGCGAGCCTGCACGCGACGCGGGAGATGTCGAGCGCGCTGCGTGGGCAGCAGGGCACGGCGCCGGTGCTGCGGGCGGTCGACAGCGCAATCTGGGAGGACCTCTTCGAAGGCCGCTTCGACGAGCGCGACCACGCGCTCGAGGTCTTCGAGCGCCACCGGCTCGAGGTCGCGCGGATCGTGCCCGCCGAGCGGCTGCTCATCTACGACATCCGCGAAGGCTGGGAGCCGCTGTGCGAGCTGCTGCAGGTGCCGGTGCCGAAGACGCCGTTCCCGCATCTGAACGGCAGGGACGCTTTCTGGACGCGCTTCGGCGCGAAATCCGGCACGGGCGGGGCGGAGGAGCAGACGAAGGGAGGACACCCGCGCCGCGCGCCGGCCGCCGACTCGAACGGCGGCGCGCCTGCGCAGGCGCTGCCGCGCATCGCCGGGATCGCGACCGCGGAGCCCGCGCGGTCGCTCGACCAGCAGCAGGTGCTGCAGCTGCTCGGGCTGCAGCAGGACGAGTTCGCCCAGCGGATCTTCGGTCGCTGCGGAGTGCAGCGCCGGCGCATGCACCTCAGCAGCGAGCTGCTGCAGAGCACGCTCCAAGGCCGCACCGCGGAGGTCGAGGAGCACCTGCTCGGCTGGGCGATCGAGGCGTTCGAGAAGCTCCAGGTCGACCCGCGGGAGATCGGCACGATCGTCTCGGCGACGCTCTACTCGCTCGGCGGCCCGACGCTCGCCCACCGCCTCGGCGAGCGCTTGCAGATGGACCCCGCGACCGACAGGTACCACCTCGTCGGCGTCGGCTGCGCGAGCGCGGTGCCGCTGATCAGGCTCGCCCAGCAGGCGCTGCCAGGGCACCCTGACAAGAAGTGCCTCGTGATCGGCGCCGAGAGCATGTCGGGCCTGCTCGCGGGCGCGACACAGGCCGACGAGCGCAGCAAGACCGTCGGCTCCTCGATCTTCGGCGATGGCTGCGGGGCGATCCTGCTCGACGCGTCGCAAGAGGGCCAGGGCCCGCGCGTGCTCGCCTCGCAGGTGCACCAGATCCCGGACAGCCTCGGCGCGGTCTGCATGGTGCTCTCGCCGACGGACAGCTACCTGCACCTGATCAGAGAGCTGCCCGATGTCGCCGGCGAGCACGTCGGCGGGCTCGTCGAGCGCTTCCTCGCCCGGCAGGGCATGACCGGGCACATGATCGACCATTGGATGATCCATCCGGGCGGCCGGCGGATCATCGAATGCGCCCAGGAGGCGCTGTCGCTGCCGGACGAGCACGTCAGCATCAGCTTCGACGTGCTCGCGCAGCGCGGCAACGTCGGCACGCCCTCGATCTTCTACGTGATCGCGCAGACGATCGCGCAGCGCAACCCGCGCGAGGGCGAGCACGGGCTCGTCGTCACGATCGGCCCAGGCGTCAGCGTCGGCCTCATGCTGCTGCGCTGGTGAGGACCCCGCTGCGCCGGTGAGGCCGCGCCAGACCCTGGCGATGTCTGGTCAGGGCTGCGGGCTGGCGAGGGTCGCAGAGCTGCGAGCCGGCGGCGAGGGCGGCTGCTGAGGCGGCGGCGAGCGTTCTGCGCCTCCGCTCAGCGCCTGCCAGGTGACCGTGAACGCGTCGCCGCTCGCTGAGAGCGCTGACGCGATCCCGGTCGCGTGCGTCGCTCCGGCCTGCGAGCGCGTGCCGAACCGGCCGTCGGAGTAGTCGCGGAGTTCGAGCCGCGTCACCCTCAGGGAGCGCGCGTCGATCGCCTCGTAGGAGCTCGCAGCGCCGCGCAGCGACGCTTTCGAGAACGCGATCGTGCCGAAGTCGGTGAGCGGCAGCGGCGTGCAGCGGGCGCTCGAGATGCAGACCGAGGGCGCCTCGACGATCCACTCCGCGGAGGAGAGGTCGGGTCTCGCAAGGCGCCGCACCGCCGTCCCGATCGCGCCGGTGCTGAGATCTCGCACCTGCAGGATCGTGCTGCGATCCCTCTCGGCGACCGAGGCGGCGATCCGATCGCCGGGGCGCACCCGCAGCCGCAGCTTCACCGGCGAGGCGGGGACGAGCTCGTACCAGGCCGAGTAGAGCGCGCGCCCGGAGCGCGAGCAGTCGACCGCGGTGCCCGCCTGCTCGAGCGCGGTCGAGCCGCGGTTGAAGCCGCCGAGGCCGACCCACGCGACCGAGAAGGTTTCCCTGCCGGGCACGCACGTGCCCCGCGGCTGCACCCATGACCCGGCGACGCGGTGGAAGCGATATCCCTTCGAGGGGCCGGTGACGGCGTAGCCGGACCAGTTCGAGCTGACCGTGACGCTCTGGGCGGCAGCCGCGTCGGCGCCTTCCGCTGCAGCGCCGCCTGTGAGCAGGGCGGCGGCCGCGAGTGCGGCGACGCAGGCGCGCATGCAGTTGGACGGCGCAGTCATGGGCTTGGCTTGACAGGCGTACAGGTCGCGGGCGGTGTCGACGGCGGTTCGGGAGGCTGAGAGCAGGATAGGAAGCACAGCGGCAAACGGACGGCGGCTTCGCCGCTGTCTTCGCGCGGGCTGGCCGCATGTCGGAGGCGTTGCAGCGCGGTGCGCGATGCCGACAGTGCGCCTTTCCGATATCTCGCTATTTGCGCATTTCTCGAAAGCGCTCGAGATTCGAGCGTTTGACCCCTGCAGACGGTGGGAAAGACCAACAGCAGAAGGGTCTTGCCGCGGAGCTCCCGCTGGGCCGCGGCAACCGATGGCGTGGGGCCCGTCCGGCGGTGCGTTCGGCTTGTCCCTGGCGTCGCGGAAATCTCAAAGGCATTGTTGGGAAGCCTCGACCAGACGAGCGAAACGGGGGTCGAAAGACATGGATCGTCAAAGCGAGCACACGGTCGCTTCGGCGCTGCGCTGCGACCACGGTGAGACGTCCGCCGGAAAGTCGGCCGCTGCAAGGGCGCCGCGCCGCGAAGAATCTGAAGCATCCGCCGGCGGAGTGCTGCTCACGGGCGCGACCGGCTTCCTTGGCATGGAGCTGCTCGTCCGCTACCTCGAGCGCACCGACCGGCAGGTCTACGCGCTCGTGCGGGCGAAGAGCGCGCGCGAGGCGCAGGCGCGCATCAGAGACACGCTTGCGCGCCTGTTCGGCCATCGCCATCCCTACGAGGAGCGCGTCGTGCCGGTGCGCGGGGACCTCACGCGCGCCTCGCTCGGCCTGTCGCGCCGGCGCCGCGAGGAGCTCGCGGGGCGCGTCGAGGAGATCGTGCACTGCGGGGCGTCGGTGTCCTTCGAGTCCTCGCTGCAGGACTCGCGCGCGATCAACGTCGAGGGCACGAAGCGGGTGCTCGAGCTCGCCGAGCGCTGCCAGGCGCGCGGCGGGCTGCGCCGCCTCACCCACGTCTCGACCGCCTACGTCGCGGGCGATCACCACGGCTGCTTCAGCGAGGACGACCTCCACGTCGGGCAGCGCTTCCGCAACCCCTACGAGCGCTCGAAGCACGAGGCGGAGGACCTCGTCACGCGCTCGCGCGGGGAGCTGCCGATCACGATCGTGCGCCCGAGCATCGTCGTCGGCGAGCAGGGCAGCGGCTGGACCTCGTCGTTCAACGTGCTCTACTGGCCGCTGCGCGCGTTCTCCCGCGGCGCCTACCCCGCGCTGCCCGCGCGCGGCGACGCCCCAGTCGACGTCGTGCCGGTCGACTACGTCGCGGATGCGACCTTCGCGCTCAGCGCCGCCCCGCAGGCCCTCGGCGGCACCTTCCACGTCACCGCCGGGCGCCACGTCGCGAAGGTGGGCGAGGTCGTCGAGCTCGCGAGCGCCTTCTTCCGCCGCCCGCCGCCGCGCCTGCTCGAGCCGCGGCTCTACCGCCTGCTTTTGCACCCGCTGCTGATGCGGGCGAGCCGCGACGAGCGCTACCGGCGCGCGCTCGAGCGCAGCGAGGCGTTCTTCCCCTACTTCACCGCGAGCGTCCGCTACGACGACAGGCGGGCGCGCGCGATCCTGCACCGCACCGGGATCGAGCCGCCGCCGCTGCGCGACTACTTCGACGGGCTCGTGCAGTTCGCGCTCGCCGCGGACTGGGGCAAGCGGCCGCTGCCGCGCAGCGGAGAGGTCGTGCCGCTCGGGGTGCGGCGGGTGCAGAGACCGCGCCAGCCACAGCGACGACCGCTCGCGCTCACGGGATGACCTCGACGAAGCTCGTGATTCGAACGACCTCGACCCGGCTCTCAGGGATTCTCGGGTGACCTGCGCACGGCTATCAGGGCTCGACGCCTCCTTCCTCGCGGTCGAGACGCCGACGGCGCACATGCACGTCGGCTGGGTCGCGCTCTTCTCGGCGCCGCGAGAGGGACGGGCGCCTACGTTCTCAGAGCTGCGCGAGCACATCGCGCGGCGGCTCTGCGCCTCGCCCCGCTACCGTCAGAAGCTCGCGCAGGTCCCGCTTGGCCTCAACGCGCCGGAGTGGGTCGACGACGAGGCGTTCTGCATCGACCGCCACCTCTATGAGGCGCCTGGACCCCTGCGGAGCCTCGTCGACGAGGTGATGTCGATGCCGCTGCGGCGCGACCGGCCGCTGTGGGAGATGTGGATCTGCTCGGATGGAGTGCAGGACGAGCGGGGCGAGCAGGGGTTCGCGATCATCGGCAAGGCCCATCACTGCATGGTCGACGGCCTCGCCGCGGTCGAGCTCGGCTCGCTGCTGCTCGATTTCACTCCGCAGCCGGACGAACCAGGCGAGCCCGAGCGATCAGGCGAGCCCGAGCAGTGGCGGCCCAGCCCGCAGCCGGGCGGCGAGCGCCTGCTCGTCCGGGGCGTGCGCGACATGCTCGCGGCGCAGCTCGGGCTGCTGAGGCTGCCTGCGCGCGCCGCCGTCTCGCCGGCGAAGGCGGCGGGGCAGGCCGCGGCGGGCGCGATGCGCGCCGCGCGCGCAATTAGGCATTCGCTGCTGTCGAGCGCGCCCGCGAGCGCGCTCAACGGGTCGCTCTCGCCGCTGCGGCGGCTCGCCTGGACGGAGCGGCCGCTCGAGGACCTGAAGGCGGTGAAGCGCGCCCATCGCCTCACGGTCAACGACGTGATGCTCGCGGCGGTCGCCGGCGCGGTGAGGGCCTTCCTCGTCGAGCGCGGCGAGCGGCCGGGCGCGCTGAAGGCGATGGTGCCCGTCAGCGTCCGCAGCCCGCAGGACGAGCTTGGCAACCGCATCTCGTTCGTGTTCGTCGACCTGCCCTGCGAGGAGCCGCACCCGCTTGGCCGGCTGCTGCGAGTGCGCGACGCGATGAGCGCGCGCAAGCGCGGCGGCGAGCCCGAGGGCGCGGACATCGCGCTGAAGGCCGCGGCGCACGCGCCCTCCCCGATCCAGCACGCGCTCTCGCGGATGATCGCAAGCCCGCGCACCTTCAACCTCGTCGTCTCGAACATCCCTGGGCCGACCGTCCCGCTGTACATGCTCGGCTGCGAGCTGCGGGCGACATACCCCGTCGTCCCGCTCGCCGACCGCCACGCCGTCTCGGTCGGCATGACGACGGTGAGGGACCGCGCCTGCTTCGGCGTCTACGCCGACCGCGAGGCGCTGCCCGACGTCGACCGGCTCGCGCGCCACATCGACGAGGCGATCGGCGAGCTGCTCGCGGCCGCCTGAGCGCGCCTCTTAGAAGAATCCGATCCGGTCCGGCGGCCAGTAGGTCGCGAAGGCTTCGCCGATGATCCAGGAGGCAGGCACCGGACCCCAGAACCTGCTGTCCTCCGATGCGCCGCGGTTGTCGCCCATCATGAACCAGTGCCCAGGCGGGATCTCGATCGGAGTCGGAAAGTTGCACTCCGGGCTCGCGCCGCAGGCCCTGATGTAGGAGTCCTGCTCGCGCACCCCGTTGCGGTAGACGTGGCCTTCCTTCACGTAGACGGTGTCGCCGGGGCCCGCGACGATCCGCTTGATGAACGTCGTTTCGCTCTTCTGAGGCACCGGCTGGTCGCAGGCGGCGCCGCCGAAGGGGATCGTGTGCGGCACCGGCCCGCAGATCCCATGTACGGCGCCTGCGGGCGGCGTGAAGACGGCGATCTCGCCGACGTGGGGTTTGCCGAAGAGCCGGTTTACGAGCACGCGCTGTTCGACTTTCAGCGTCGGTTCCATCGAGCCGCTCGGGATCTTGTAGGGCTTCACGACGAACGCCTGGATCAGGAACGCGAGCCCGATCGCGATCGCGACGATCACGACCAGCTCGAGCAGCGAGTTGCGTTTCTTCTTCGCGGCGCCTCGCGGCTGCGGTCCGCCCTGCGAGCGACCATCGCGCCTCGCCTGCGGTCTCGTCTTCGTCAGCCTCGCCTTTGCGGACATCGCTCTCCACTCGTCTGTGCGAAGAGACGATCATGCCACCTGTGCCGCGCATGCGCGGCGGTCGCGCGTGGGGAGCGGCCGCGCGGCGCGGGCGCTGTTTCTATCCGCGAGATCGTCAGCGCGCGCGGTCGAGGCTCACCCTCGGCAGGTAGCGGCCGCCGTCGCCGTGCGCGAGCAGGCCCTTGCGGCGAAGCTCGCCGAGCGCGAGCATGCTCGCCTCCCGCTCGGGACCCTGCGAGATGTGTGCGAGGGTGTCCTCGCCGGCGCCGATGCGCTCGAGCAGGGCGAGCTGCTGCCGCGTCAGCCGCGAACCGAGATCTGTCGCCGTGCCGTCTGTCCCACGCGTCGCGTTCCCGGTACTCGCCCTGCCCGTTTCGCCGGCCGTCTCAGACATGCCAGCGCCGCCCGCCGCGTCCGTCTCGCCCACGCCGTAGAGCAGGTCGAGCGCGTCCTGCGGGCAGGCGACAAGCGCCGCGCCCTCCCTCATCAGCGCGTGCGGGCCGCGCGCGCGGGGGGAGGTCACCCGCCCTGGCAGCGCCGCGACGCGCGCTCCGCGCGTTCTCGCGAGATCGGCGGCGATCATGCCTATGTCATCGGTATCCGCCTCGACCACGATCACGAGGCTCGCGAGCGCGGCGAGGATGCGCTCGCTCGCACGCTCGCTCCAGCGGCGGGGCGCAAAGCCTCGCGGCAGCTCCGAGATCGCCACGCCGTCGTCGACGATGCGCCGGTGAAGGCGTCCGAGGGACGCGGGCTTGCGGACGTCGATCCCGCCCGCCATCACGACGAGCGGCCTCGCGCCCGCTTCGAGCACGCCGAGATGCGCCGCCGCGCAGACGCCGCCCGCGAACCGCGAGGCGACGCCCACTCCGCTCGCGGCGAGGCCGCGCGCGAGCGCGGCGGCCATCTCCATGCCGTAGTCGCTCGCACGCGCTGCGCCGAGGATCGCGACGAGCGGCGTCTCGAGCAGGCGCTGCAGGCGATCGAAGCCGCCTTGCAGGTGCAGCGCCGCCGGCAGCAGCGGCGCATGTCGCCGGCTACCGAGCGCTTCCTCGGCGCCGGACCTCTCCGAGAATCGCAGGCGGCCGAAGAGCCTGCGGTGCAGCGGATCGTGGCGGCAGAATGTTGTCTCTTCAAAGGCCGGAGCAACCGCGCCAGGTGAATGAGCGGAAGGAGCGGCCACGCCCGGCAAGATCGGCGCCGCCTTCTGCGCGCGCTCGAAGGCGGCGCGATTCGCCTCGTGCCGCTGCTGCAACTCCTTGCGCTTGCGACCGCCGATTGCCGCGATCAGCTGCTGCTCGTCGAGGCAGAGCAGGTCGAGCAGCCGCGAAGGGTCGGAGGCGGCGTGCTCGATCCTCGCGCTCAGCAGCGCGATCAGGGAGCTGCGGGCGAGGCAGTCGGAACAGGCATGGCGTTCGTCCTGCCGCTCAGGCGACATCGCTGCGGATCTCCGCGCCGAGCGGTCGGCCGGCGCGCAGCTCGATCGCCTCCGCGACGTGGTGGCCCTGCACTCGTCGCCTGCCGTCCAGGTCGGCGATCGTGCGCGCGAGCCGCAGCACCCTGTGGGCGCCGCGCGCGCTCAGCAGGCCGCTCAGGCAGGCGCCGTCTAGCAGCCGCTCGCCCGCGGCGTCGGGCATCGCCTCGCGCCGCAGCGTCGCGGCGTCGAGCTGCGCGTTCAGCAGCATCCGCTCAGGCGACCGCCGTGCCTGGACCTCGCGCGCGCGCATCACGCGCTCGCGCGCGGCCTGCGAGCTCGTGTGGGCTCTGCCTCGAAGCGGCTCGCGCTCGCGCGGCATCTCGATCGTCAGGTCGATCCTGTCGAGCAGCGGCCCGCTCAGCTTGCGGCGGTGGCGGGCGAGGTCGGCCTCGCTGCAGCGGCAGCCCTCCCCGTCGCCTCCCTGCCCGCAGGGGCAGGGGTTCGTCGCGGCGAGCAGCATGAAGCGGGTCGGGTAGACCGCGCTGCGATTCGCGCGCACGATCGCGACGCGCCCGTCCTCGAGCGGCTGGCGCAGCGCCTCGAGCGCCTCGCGCCGGAACTCGGCGAGCTCGTCGAGGAACAGCACGCCCCGGTGGGCGAGCACGACCTCGCCGGGGCGGTCGCTGCGGGCGCCGCCGATCAGACCGGCGAGGGTGATCGAGTGGTGCGGCGCGCGGAACGGTCGCCGCGTCAGCAGGCGACCCTCCCCGAGCGCGCCGAGGATGCTGTGGATGCGCGTCACCTCGATCGCCTCCTCGCGACGCAGCGGCGGCAGGATCGAGGGCAGCCGCTGCGCGAGCATCGTCTTGCCCGTGCCGGGCGGGCCGCTCATCAGCGCGTTGTGCCCGCCCGCAGCCGCGATCACGAGCGCCTCCACCGCGCCCGCCTGTCCGCGCACGTCGGCGAGGTCGGGCTCGCCGGACCGCGCGCAGGACGCGAGCGCCGGCGCGACGGGGGAGGGCGGCACCGGATCGCCGTCTCCGCCTCTCATCACCCTCACCGCGGAGGCGAGGCTCGCCGCGGCGGCGACGGTCAGCCCGCTCACGAGACTCGCCTCCGCCGCCGACTCGGGGCAGAGCACGAGCTTCTCGAAGCCTCCTCTGCGAGTCGCCTGCGCGATCGCGAGCGTGCCGCGGCAGGGCCGCACGCGCCCGTCGAGCGCGAGCTCGCCGAGCAGCGCGTGCCTGCCGAGCGCGTCGGGGTCGAGCTGGCCGCTCGCGGCGAGGATCGCGCAGGCGATCGCGAGGTCGAGCCCTGGCCCCGTCTTCGGCAGGTCACCGGGGGCGAGGTTCGCGGTGATCCGCCGTCCTGGCAGCTCGAAGCCGGAGTTCAGGATCGCGGCCTGGACGCGCTCGCGCGCCTCGCGCACCGCGGTCCCGGCGAGGCCGACGATCGCGAAGCTCGGCAGCCCGGGCCGGATGTCGACCTCGACCCCGACGGCCCGGGCGATCAGCCCTTCGATCGTGAACGTGTGCGCCTGCGAGTGCATCGCGCAGGCGACGCTACGGCGCGGTTGGGACGGCCTGCTCGTTCGCGGGCCGTTGCGCTGCTACAACCCCGGCGGGTGCCTCACGACGAAGCCCGCGGTCGAGGCCATCGCGCCTGACCAGCGGTTGCCCGTTTCGGCGAGCGCGACGGTGTCGAAGCGGCGGCCGTCGATCGTCATCCAGGCGTGTTCGGCGTTCGCGTAGATCGTGATGTAGCGCCCAGGGCCGGGATCGCCGTAGGACTCGAGCGCGGTCGAGTCCTCGGGCGCGGAGAGCAGGCCGCCGCCGTGCAGGGCGTAGGAGACCGAGCCGGAGCAGTCGTAGCCGTAGGACTCGAAGGACCCGTGCCCGCCGCCGAAGACGTAGGGCCTGGTCGCGATTTCGTCCGCGGCCGCGATCACGCGCGAGACGACCGCTTCGGCGGATGAGCTGGCGCCCGTCCCTCCGGCGGCTGCCGAGCCGTTCCCGCCGATCGCCTGCCGATGCGGCAGCGCTGCGGGCGGCGGCTTCAGTTCCTTCATGCCGTGGAAGCCGAGCGCCGCCCAGGTCGCGGGGCCCGCGACGCCGTCGACTTCCAGACCGTGCTGGGACTGGAAGCGCCTGATCGCGGCCTCGGTCTCGGGGCCGAATTCGCCGTCTACCGCGACGTGCAGCGCGGCCTGCAGCGTCCTCACGTAGTTGATCGCGTGGTGCGCGGGCGCGCTCGGCTGCGTCGTGTGCACGACCGCATCCTCCGCGCGCGCGCCGCCGGTGCCGGCTGCGCTCGCGACCGCGCTCGCATGCGCGACCGCGGAATGCCCCTGCTTTTCCTGCGGCAGCGCGGAGGGGGGAGGCGTCAGCGTCGCGTCGCGCTTCACGCCGAGCGCCTTCCAGGTCTGCGGGCCGACGACGCCGTCGACGTGCAGGTCGTGCTCGTGCTGGAAGCGCCTGATCGCGGCCTCGGTCTGTGGGCCGAATTCGCCGTCGACCGCGACGCCCAGCGCCTGCTGAGCGCTCTTCACGTCCTTCACCGCTTCGGTTTCGCCGTTCACCTCTTCCTGCACCTTGCTCGCCGGCACGATCGCCGGCGCGCCGTCGGCGAGCGCCCTTTTCGTTTCAGGGCCGACGATGTTGTCGATCACGAGGTTCCTACTCGCCTGGAAGGTCCTCACCGCGCGCTCGGTTTCGGGGCCGTAGACGCCGTCGACTTTCACGTGCAGCGACTGCTGCAGCAGCTTCACCTGGCGGCCGGTCGCGCCGCTCGTCAGCACGATTTCGTGTTTGGTGGTCGTCGTCGGGGTTGGCGGCGCACTCGGGGAGCCTGCCGCCGGCCCGCTCGCGTCGCCGAGCGAGGCCGCCGGCCCGGCGCTCAGCGCGACGAGCGTGCCAAGCGAGATCCGCTTCATCCGCGACTTCGTCGGCACGAACAGCAGCTGTGCGGCCCGGCGCCGCGCGCGCGAGCGCCCAAGCGAGAGCTGCCAGGGCTCGACGTCGGCGAGATCGCGCCGCAGCGGCTGCTCGCGCGCGACCAAGGGCTCGCGCCTCGTGCCCGCGAACGTCTGCGCGTTGCGGGCGTGCGCGAGCGCCTGCGCTCCCTCGCGGCGGGCGCGCACGTGACGGACGGTGCCCGCCGACCGTTGCGAGAGCAGCTCGCGCACGGCGGCCTCGGAGACGGCGCCCGTCGCGCGATTGCGCGGCGAGGCGGCGGAGCGGCGAGAGGAGGTCGATCCGACGGGGCGGTCGGTCCCGCCAGCGCTCCCGCGCCGTGCGCGCGAGCGGGCGAGCGAGGACTGCCACAGCTCGGCGGCAGCGAGATCACGCGTCGTTCCCGACATCTTGTAGGTGCGTCCTTTCGGTGTTGCAGGGCGCCTACGGGGTTAGCTGTCGGGCTCGCGCGCTTGCGCTACGCCACGCATCAGGTGGCGATTCGCCCCCCGCGGCCTTCGTCTTGGCCGCAATTGGGTCCCCCGCTCCACATCCCCGAGAGGAGGCGGATTCGGCACGAACGCGCGGCAACCTATCAGGTCGGCGTGACAGATGCATTGCAGTTGCAGGACTGCAAGATCCGTTGCCGACGCGACGGACCTCGGCGCGGCGCTCGCCGATCCTGCGGCGGCAGCCGTTCGATCCCCCCGCACATGCCCCTTACACTCGCCCTATGAGCGAGGCATTCGCGGCCCACCTGCAAGCTCCCGTCGCGATCGGGCACACGCCTGCGGGCGCTCACACAGGCGCCGCGGGCGGCGCAGCCTGCGGCGACCTCGTCCGGATATCGCTCACGCTGCACGAGCGCGACCCAGGGGGGCGCATCGCCGACGCCGGCTTCGACGCGAGCGGCTGCGGCTCGAGCGTCGCGGCGGGATCGGCGGCGGTGTCTCTCGTCAGGGGCAGGCCGCTGCTGCAGGCGGCGCGCGTCGGGGCGGATCAGATCGCGGCCGAGCTTGGTGGGCTCTCGCCGTCGAAGATGCACGCCGCGGAGCTCGCGGCCGACGCGCTGCACAGGGCGCTTGGCGGCGCGGCGAAGGAGCAGGCGGCGCTTTCGCCCTCGGCGGCGAGGACGCTCGTCGCGATGAGCGGCGGCGTCGACAGCGCCGTCGCTGCCCTCATCGCCACGCGCGAAAGCGAGGAGGTCGTCGCGGTCACGCTCGAGCTGTGGGCCGATTCTCAAAACGACGGAGAGCGCAGCTGCTGCTCGGCGCAGGCGGTGCGCGGCGCGCGGGCGCTCGCGCACCGGCTCTCGCTGCCGCATCTCTCGCTCGACATGCGGCCCGAGTTCAGGGCGGGGGTCGTCGAGCCGTGGCTCGCGGAGCACGCGGCCGGTCTTACGCCGTATCCCTGCGTGCGCTGCAACGGCGCCGTCAGGCTCGACGGGATGCTGCAGCTCGCCTCCCGCCTCGGTGCGCGGACCCTCGTCACCGGCCACTACGCGCGCATCTCCTCGCCGCTGCAGGCTGCCGATCCGATCGATGAGCAGTCGCCCTCCAGTCGCTCTGACCGTTCCAAGCGATCGCTGCCGCTGCTGCGCGCCGCCGTCGATCGCGGCAAGGACCAGAGCTACGCGCTCGCGGCGCTCTCGCGAGAGTCGCTCGCGAGGATGCGCTTCCCGCTCGGAGGGCTTCAGAAGGAGCAGGTGCGCGAGCTCGCCGAGCGGGCGCAGCTGCCGGTCGCGAAGCGGCCCGACTCGCAGGACCTCTGCTTCCTCGCGGGCACGACCCCGCGCGAGTTCCTCGCCCGCCACGGCGGCCTCAGCGATCGCGAAGGCGAGATCGTCGCGCAGGACGGGACCGTGCTCGGCAGCCACCAAGGCGCCCACGCCTACACGGTCGGGCAGCGCCACGGGCTGCGCATCGGCGGGCGCGAGCCGCTGTTCGTGCTCGGCACCGACCCGGTCGCGAACACCGTCACGGTCGGCGCGCGCGAGGCGCTGCTCAGCGAGACCGTCGCGATCGAGGACGCGGTCCTGCACGAGCACGGCGACAGCATCGACGCGGTGAAGATCCGCTACCGCGGCCGCCCGATCGCCTGCTCGCTCGACGGCGCGCCGGCGGCCGGTGCGCACGCGCGCCTCACCGCGCGCCTGCAGCGCCCAGTGGAGCGCACCGCCGCGGGCCAGCTCGCCTGCCTCTACAGCGGCGATCTCGTCGTCGGCCACGGCACGATCCGCTGAGCCTGCGCGTCCGAGCCCACGCGTCGGGTGCGCTCGAAGCCGGCATCGGGGGCGCTGCCTACACTCCGCCCGGCGATGCCGGCGACGCAGAAGGAATGGATCAAGCGCCTGGAACGCGAGGGCTGGACGAGAGAGCGCGGAGGCAATCATCAGGTCAAGATGACGAAGGCCGGCAAGCGCCCCATAACGCTCCCTGAGAACAAGCGCCGAGCGTACTCCAAGGGCTTCGAGGCCGAGCTGCGTCGACAGGCCGATCTCGAGAGATGACTCGCATGCACCCGATGGGTACGATGAAGAAGAGCACGATGCCGCAGAATCAGTCCCTACACGTCAGCGTCCGCCATGAGGACGACTCCTATTGGGCGACAGTGGAGGAGTTCCCTGGCGTCTTTGCGACCGGCGACGATCTCGATGAGCTGCGGGCAAGCCTGGAGGAAGGGATCGCGCTCGTGCTCGCGCTACCTGGACAGCAGCCGCCTACGATCAAGCTGACGCCTTTCAGGCCCGAGCCCGCTGCGATGGGCGCCAGCGCCGAGCTGGTATTCGCCTGATACGAGCGGACCTTCGCGAGGAAGGAGGCGCGCGCATGACGACGCCGATCAGCTCGGACGAGATCAGGGAGCGCTATCTCGCCTTCTTCGAGCAGAAGGGCCACAGGCGCATCCCATCCGCCTCGCTCGTGCCCTCCGCGCACGACCCCTCCGCGCTGCTGACGGTCGCGGGCATGCACCCGCTGAAGCCCTACTTCCTCGGGCAGGAGCAGCCACCGGCGCCGCGCCTCACCGACTGCCAGAAGTGCTTCCGCACCGTCGACATCGGCCACGTCGGCGACACGAACAGACACCTCACCTTCTTCGAGATGCTCGGCAACTTCTCGATCGGCGACTACTTCAAGCGCGAGGCGATCGCCTTCGCCTGGGAGCTGTCGCTCGAGGTCTTCGGCTTCGCCGCGGATGACATCTGGGTGACGGTCTTCGAGGGCGACACGCAGCTGCGCCTCGGACCCGACGAGGAGGCGATCGGCTTCTGGGAAGAGGTCGGCGTGCCGAGAGAGCGGATCGTCGCCTGCCCGCGCTCTGAGAACTTCTGGCAGGCGGGGCCGACCGGGCCCTGCGGGCCGTGCTCGGAGCTCTACCTCGACCGCGGGGAGCACCTCGGCGAGCCTGGCGACCTGCCCGGCGGCGAGAACGAACGCTTCCTCGAGTACTGGAACCTCGTCTTCATGCAGTACCTGCAGGAGCCCGAGAACGTGCTGAGCCCGCTGCCCGCGGCGAACATCGACACGGGGCTCGGCCTGAACCGGCTCGCGGCGATCCTGCAGGGCAAGCGCTCGGTGTTCGAGACCGACCAGTTCCAGCCGCTGATCGACCTCGGGCAGCAGCTGTCAGGGCGCCGCTACGGCGAGGAGCTCGCGACCGACAGGGCGCTGCGGATCCTCGCCGACCACTCGCGCGCGATGAGCTTCCTGATCGCCGACGGCGTCGTGCCCTCCAACGAGGACCGCGGCTACGTGCTGCGGCGCGTGATGCGGCGGGCGATCCTGCAGGGGCGCGCGCTCGCACTCGACCCCGGCTTCCTGCTGCGCTACGCGGAGGTCGTGCGCGAGACGATGGCCGCCGCCTACCCGGAGCTGTCGGAGCAGCGCGAGGCGATCGAGCGCTGGCTCGCCGCCGAGGAGGAGGGCTTCAGTCGCACGCTGCAGCAGGGTCTCGACATGCTGCGCTTCCACGTCGACCACGCCCGCGACCACGGCCACGACGCGATCGCCGCCGAGGACGCCTTCAAGCTGCACGACACCTTCGGCTTCCCCTTCGAGCTGACGAGGGAGCTGCTCGCAGAGCAGGGGCTGCGGGTCGACGAGGCCGGCTTCGAGACGCTGATGCAGGGCCAGCGCGAGCGCGCGCGCGCGGCGGCCGCCGCGGGGAGCGGCGCACCTGCCGGCGACCTGCGCGAGCAGGCGCTCGCGCTCGCCCGCAGCGCGAGCGCGCCGACGCGCTTCACCGGCTATCAGACCGAGCGCCAGCGCGCACGCGTGCAGGCGGTCGTTGCCGCCCACGAGGGCAGGCTGCTCGTGAAGCTCGACGAGTCCCCCTTCTACGCGGTTGGCGGCGGCCAGATCGCAGACAGCGGCGTGATCGAATGCGAGCAGGGCGACTGCAGGGCGGACGTGAGGCAGGTGCTGCGCCTCGGCGAGGACCAGGTGATCGAGGTGGAGATGCGGCAGGGCATCCTGAGCGCGAAGACGCCGGTGCTCGCGAGCGTCGACCATCAGGCCCGCCACGCGACCGAGTGCAACCACACCGCGACCCACCTGCTGCACGCCGCCCTGCGCGCGCGCCTCGGCGGCCACGTGCGCCAGGCCGGCTCCTACGTCGGCCCCGACAAGCTGCGCTTCGACTTCACCCACTCCGCGGCGCTGAGCGATGCGGAGCTGCGCGAGGTCGAGGACCAGGTGAACGCCTGGATCGCGCGCAACGACTCCGTGCACCCGATCACGACGAGCCTGCAGGAGGCGAAGCGCCTCGGCGCGATGGCGCTGTTCGGCGAGAAGTACGGGGACGTCGTGCGGATGGTGGAGATCGGGCAGGGGGAGTACTCGCGCGAGCTCTGCGGCGGCACCCACGTGCGCTCCACCGCCGAGATCGGCGTCTTCATCGTGCTCTCGGAGACCTCGAGCGCCGCGAACGTGCGCCGGATCGAAGCGATCACAGGCCCGGCCGCGGTCGCGCTGCTGCGGGAGCGCAACGGGCTGCTGCAGGAGGCGGCTGATGCGCTGCGCACGCGCGTAGAGCAGGTGCCGCAGACGGCGAGGGCGCGCGAGGCCGAGCGCAGGCAGCTGCTCAAGCGGCAGCGCGAGGGGGAGGGCGGCGCGGCCGGCGGCGAGGTCGACGCGCTGCTCGCGGCCGCCGAGCAGATCGACGGCGCGAGCGTGCTCGCGGCGAGCGTGCAGGCGGCGGACGCGAAGGCGCTGCTCGGTATGCTCGACCGCGTGAAGGCGCGCCTGCCCGAAGCGGCGATCGTGCTCGGCAGCGCGGCGGAGGACCGCGTGCACCTGATCGCGAGCGTGCCGCCGCCGCTCGTAGAGCGCGGTGTGAAGGCCGGCGAGATCGTGAAGGCCGCGGCGAGCGTGACCGGCGGCGGGGGCGGCGGCCGCGACACGATCGCCCAGGCGGGCGGCCGCGACCCGCAGAAGCTGTCCGAGGCGATCGCGGTGGCGCGTGAGACGATCGCCTCCGCGCTCGGCGCTCGAGGAAGTTGAGCCGGGTGCTCGCGCTCGACTACGGCAGCGCTCGCTGCGGCTGCGCGGTCAGCGACCCGACGGGCACGATCGCGACGCCGATCGAGCCGGTGAGCCGCCCGGCGAGCAAGCGCGGTCTCGCGGCGCTCGTCGCGCTGATCGCAGAGCGTGGCGTCGAGCGCGTGGTCGTCGGGCTGCCGCTGTCGCTGAGCGGTGCCGACAGCGACCAGACGCGCGAGGCGCGCGCCTTCGCGGAGCGCCTCTCGCGCCGGCTCGGCCCGGCGGTCGCGGTCGAGATGCACGACGAGCGCTTCACGACCCGCCTCGCGGCCCGCTCCGCCGCCGTCGGCGCGAGTGCGAGCGAGGACTCGCGCGCCGCCGCGCACCTGCTGCAGAGCTGGCTGACGGCGAGGTCGAGTTAGCTCGTGCCGCGCTCCGAGGACCGGCGCGGCGCAGAGCGCACCTCCGCCGAGCGCGAGGCGGCGCGCCTGGAGCGCGAACGCCGCCGCGGGGGCGCAGCGCCGGCGGTCGCCGTTGCCGAGGACGATCGGCCCGGCGAGCTCGCGGAGGACGAGGCCCCCTCCGAGGTCCCCGAGGTCGCACAGGCGGCCGCGCCTCCGCCGACCGCGAATGGAGGAGGCACGCGCAGGCAGAGGCGTGTCGCGAGGGCGAGACGCGGGAGCGTCAGGCGTGCCGAGGGCCACAGCCTGCGCGCGCGCGCCGGGGCGATCGCGGCGCTTGCGCTCGTCGCCCTCGCGGTGTGGGGCGCCGTGATGCTCGTCCGGCATCTGCGCAGCTCGCCCCCGAGCAGTGGCGCGGTCTCGCGCCCGCCGGTCGTCAAGGTGCTCATCCCCGAGGGCGAGACGCGGTCGCAGATCGCGGCGATCGCGCTCAGGGACGGCCTCCGCGGCGACTACCTGAAGGCGTCGATCCGCAACCCTGGCCTCGATCCACGGCGCTTCGGCGCGCCGGCGGGCACGCCAAGCCTCGAAGGGTTCCTGTTCCCGGCGACATACGAAGTGCGCATCCACGGCAGCGTGAGCGAGCTCGTCGCCGACCAGCTCGAAGCCTTCCACGAACGCTTCGGCCCACAGCTCGAACGCCGCGCGCGCTCTCTCGGGCTCACCTCCTACCAGCTGCTCATCGTCGCCTCGATGGTCGAACGCGAGGCGCTGCTGCCGCACGACAGGCCGCTCGTCGCGGCCGTCGTCTACAACCGCCTGCGCCTCGGGATGCCGCTTGGCATAGACGCGACGATCAGGTACGCGCTGAAGGACTTCGGCGGGCCGCTCACCGAAGCGCAGCTGCAGACTCATTCTCCCTACAACACCCGCCTGCACGCGGGACTGCCGCCGACGCCGATCAGCAACCCGGGCATGGAAGCGATCGAAGCGGCCGCGCACCCCGCCCACGCCGCCTACCTCTTCTACGTCGACGGCGCGGACGGCTGCGGCGAGCTCGTGTTCTCGGACACCGAAGCCCAATTCGAAAGCAACAAGGCCGCCTACGACGAAGCGCTGCGCGCCCACGGCGGGCGGCTGCCGGCCTGCAAGCACAGATGAGCGAGCGCCGGCGGCTCGGCGTGCTCGGCTGGCCCGTCGCCCACAGCCGCTCGCCCGCGATGCACAACGCCGCCTTCGCGGCGCTCGGGCTCGACGGCTGGCGCTACCAGCGCCTGCCGGTGCCGCCGCCGCTGCTCGCCGAGACCGTGCGCGCGCTCGGGCAAGCGGGCTTCCGCGGCGCGAACGTCACGATCCCCCACAAGCAGGCGGCGCTGCAGCTCGCCGACAGCGCGAGCGAGGCGGCGCGGCAGATCGGCGCCGCGAACACCCTTAGCTTCGGCGACGACGGCTCGATCGTCGCCGAGAACACCGACGCCCCCGGCCTCATCGCGGCGCTCGGGCTCGACGTCGCCGGCCTCACCGCGCTCGTGCTCGGCGCGGGCGGCAGCGCGCGCGCGGCGGTGTGGGCGCTGCTGCGCGAAGGCGCTGAGGTCTGCATCTGGAACCGCACGCCGGAGCGCGCGAGCGCGCTCGCCGCGCAGCTCGGAGCGCGCGCCGTGCGATCTCCCCAGCCCGCGGACCTGCTCGTCAACTGCACCTCCGTCGGCCTGCGGCTGTCGGCCGAATCGGGCGAGCCTCCTGCCCGAATCGGGCAGCGCCCGCCCGCTCCCATCCCCGATTCGGCCAGGGAGGCAGAAGCGCTCAACCAGCTCTCTCTGAACGCCGATCAAGTCGGTGGGTATCCGCATGTCCTCGACCTCGTCTACGCCGATGAAGAGACCCCGCTGCTCGCCGCGGCGCGGCGCGCTGGCGTCCACGCGGTCGGCGGCGCCGAGGTGCTCGTCGCCCAGGGCGCGCTCAGCTTCAGGATCTGGACCGGTCTGCAGGCGCCGCGCGAGGTCATGCGCGCCGCCGTCGCGAACGGTCCCGCGGTGGGCGAACGAGGCACGATTCGGCGCTGAGCGGCGGCTGAGGATCGGCGCATCTCGCGGGCGCGACCGCCGGCGGAGCCGCGCAGGGAGCGGGCGGCCGTGAGCCCGCCGCGCCCCGACGGCGGCCCCGACCTGCACGCGATCTTCGGTCTGGAGGAGCAGGCTCCGACCGCGCTCGAGCATCCCGAGCGAGAGGAGCACGAAGTCGAGATCGACGACGTGCGCGCCGAGCACACGCTGCCGCAGGTCGAGCGCACGGCCGGCGAGAGCGCGGCCGGGAGCGGCGCGCGCGAGCGCTCCGAGTCGCAGGCCGAGCACCCTGGCCGGCTGGGCGTGACGGAGCCGACCCGCCGCGGCTCCTCCTCGCGCTTCATCACCGACGTCATCATCGAGATGGGACTTGCGCCCAGGCGCGTCGTCGAGGAGGCGATCGAGACCGCCCGCAACACCGGCACGCGGCCCGAGCGCGCGCTGCTCGAAGGCGGCGCGCTCACCTCCGACGGCCTCTCGCGGGCGCTCGCCGAGCGCTACGGCCTCGACCACCTCGACCTCAACCTGTTCGCGACCGACATGGGCGCCGCGAACCTCGTCACGACGACGGCCGCGAAGCGCTACCAGGCGGTGCCCGTCGCATTCGTCGACAAGCGCACGCTGCTCGTCGCGATGGCCGACCCCTCGAACGTGCTCGCGGTCGACGACATCGCGATCATGACCGGCTACGACGTGCGCGTCGCGGTCGCCGCCGCGGAGGACATCGCGGCGCTGATCTCGCGCCTCGACCGCCTCGAGGAGGTGGTCGCCGGGGAGGGGGCCAGCGGCGTCGAGGAGGACGCGGAGGAGGCGCAGGTCGTCGACCTGCACGAGAACGCCGAAGACGCGCCGGTCATAAAGCTCGTCAACCAGATCGTCGCCCAGGCGGTCGAGCAGAAAGCCTCCGACGTGCACATGGCGCCGGACGGCAAGGAGCTGCGCGTGCGCTTTCGGGTCGACGGCGTGCTGGCGGACGTGACGACCGTCACGCGCCGCCTCGCGCCGGGAGTCGTCTCGCGCGTGAAGATCATGGCCGACCTCGACATCGCCGAGAAGCGCCTGCCCCAGGACGGCCGCGTCGGGCTCACGGTCGACGGGCGCCACGTCGACCTGCGCGTCGTCACGCTGCCGAGCGTCCACGGCGAGGGGATCGTGATGAGGATCCTCGACAAGGACTCGGTCGTGATGAAGCTCGAACGGCTCGGCATGGCCGACTCCGAGCGCGAGCGCTTCGAGCGCGCCTGCGGCGAGGCGCACGGCGCGGTGCTCGTCACCGGGCCGACCGGCTCCGGCAAGTCGACGACCCTCTACGCGGCGCTGCAGTCGCTCAACACCGCCGAGAAGAACGTGATCACGGTCGAGGACCCGGTCGAGTACCAGCTCGAGGGGCTGACCCAGGTGCAGGTCTCCGCGAAGGTGGGGCTCACCTTCGCCGCCGGCCTGCGCGCGATGGTGAGAGCCGACCCCGACGTGCTGATGGTCGGCGAGATCCGCGACCGCGAGACCGCCCAGATCGCGGTCGAGTCGGCGCTCACCGGCCACCTCGTGCTCTCGACGCTGCACACGAACGACGCCCCCTCGGCGATCACGCGCCTGATCGAGATGGGCATCGAGCCCTTCCTCGTCGCCTCCGCGCTGCGCTGCGTCGTCGGCCAGCGGCTGCTGCGCACGCTCTGCTCGAACTGCAAGCGGCGCACGATCGTTCCCGCGCAGGTGCTGAAGGAGAGCGGCTACAAGGCGCTCGTCGACCTAGAGGCCTACGAGCCGGTCGGCTGCGCGCGCTGCGGCGGCAGCGGCTACAAGGGCCGGGCGGGCATCTACGAGGTGATGGACGTGACGTCCGAGATCAGGACGATGGCGCTCGAACGGCGCACCGCGGAGGAGATCAAGGAGGTCGCGATGCGCCAGGGGATGCGGCGGCTGCGCGACGACGGCCTCGACAAGGTGAGCGAGGGCAAGACCTCGATCGCCGAGGTCGCGCGCGTGCTCGGAACGTCCTGATGGGGGAGCCGACCGGGCATCGCGTGACACCTGGGGACCGGCCGGGCATCGCGTGAGACGTGCGGGACCGACCAGGCGAACCTGAGGAGCGCGGATCGACCATGAGCGCAAGCGGCCAAACTCGAACAGTCGTCCACGGGGCTTGCGCGGCGGCCTCCGCACGCCGATGGGCAGAGCGATGAACTTCGACTTCGCAGACCTGCTGATGGAGGTCGTCAACCGCAAGGCGTCCGACCTGCACCTCTCCGCCGGCGCGCACCCGACCGTGCGCGTGCGGGGGCGGCTCACGCCGCTCGAGGAGTACGCGAAGATGAGCCCCGCGGACACGCGCGAGATCGTCTACTCGATCCTCACGGGCGAGCAGCGTCAGAAGCTCGAGACGCACTGGCAGCTCGACTTCGCCTACTCGATCCCGGGGCACGCGCGCTTCCGCGTCAACGCCTACTACCAGCGCGGCGCGGTCGGCGCCGCCTTCAGGCTCATCCCCTTCGGGCTCACCTCGATCGACGAGCTCGGGCTGCCGACCGCGGTGCACGAGTTCACGCGCAGGCCGCGCGGCTTCGTGCTCGTCACCGGGCCGACGGGCTCCGGCAAGTCGACGACGCTCGCGGCGATGATCGACGAGATCAACCAGAGCCGCGAGGAGCACATCATGACGATCGAGGACCCGATCGAGTTCCTGCACCCGCACAAGCGCTGCCTCGTCAACCAGCGCGAGCTCGGCTCCGACGCGCAGAGCTTCTCCGCCGCGCTCACCGCGGCGCTGCGCCAGGACCCCGACGTCATCCTCGTCGGCGAGATGAGGGACCTCGAGACGATCTCGACCGCGCTCACCGCCGCGGAGACCGGGCACCTCGTCTTCGCGACGCTCCACACCCAGGACACCGCCCAGACGATCGACCGCATCATCGACGTCTTCCCCGCCCACCAGCAGGGCCAGGTGCGCGTGCAGCTCTCCGTCGCGCTGCAGGGGATCCTCACCCAGCAGCTGCTGCCGACCGCGGACGGCTCCGGGCGCGTCGTCGCCTGCGAGGTGCTCGTGCCGAGCCCCGCGGTCAGGAACCTGATCAGGGAGGGCAAGACCCACCAGATCTACTCGACGCTGCAGACCGGCTCCGCGCTCGGGATGCAGACGATGGACACCGCGCTCGCGGGGCTCGTGCGGCAGGGCAAGATCACCCAGAAGCTCGCCGAAGCGCGCTCCACCACGCCGGAGGAGCTGCGGCGGCTGCTCGGCTCGGGCACGCTCGCGGCGGCATAGGGGCGAGCATGAGCACCTACGTCTTCAGAGCGGTCGACCTCGCGGGGGGCAAGGCCCGCGGCGAGATCGAGGCGGACTCCAAGCAGGCGGTCGCCGACCAGCTGAAGGCGCGCGGCCTCGTCGTGCTCGACGTGATCGACAAGCACAAATCGAAGGAGATCGAGCTCGCCTTCCTGAAGAAAGTGAGCCTGCCGGACCTCGCGGTCTTCTCGCGCCAGCTCGCGACGATGATCTCCTCCGGCATGAGCATCCTGCGCGCGCTCTACGTGCTCGAGGAGCAGACCCAGAACCAGCTCCTGAAGGAGACTATCGTCGCGGTGCGCAAGGACGTCGAGGCGGGGCTCTCCTTCAGCGACGCGATGGCGCGCCATCCGAAGGTCTTCAGCCAGCTGTTCGTCGCGATGGTGCGGGCGGGCGAGGCGGGCGGCGTGCTCGAGAGCTCGCTCGAGCGGGTCGCAAGCCAGATGGAGAAGGACAACGCGCTGCGCAAACAGATCCGCTCCGCGATGGTCTACCCGACGCTCGTGATCAGCTTCGCGCTCATCGTCCTGATCGCGATGGTCGCGTTCGTCATCCCCGTCTTCGTCGGCGTCTTCAAACAGTTCGGCGGCGAACTGCCGGCGATCACGCAGGTCTGCGTCGGCGCGTCGAACCTCGTCACGCACGACTGGTATGCGCTGATCATCGGCACCGGCGCGGCCGTCTTCGGCTTCCTGAAGTGGAAGCGCTCCGCGATGGGCAAGAAGCAGTGGGACCGCTTCAAGCTGCGCATCCCGATGAAGATCGGCAAGGTCGTCCAGGAGGTCGCGCTCGCGCGCTGGTCGCGCACGCTCTCCTCGCTGGTCGCGGCCGGCGTGCCGCTGCTGCAGGCGCTCGAGATCGTCGGCAAGACCGGCGGCAACATCGAGGTCGAGGAGGCGATGGACGGCGTGATCGCCTCGGTGAAGCGCGGCGGCACGCTCGCGGCGCCGCTCGCGAAGACGAAGATCTTCCCGACGATGGTCGCCCACATGGTCGGCGTCGGCGAGGAGACGGGCGCGCTCGATTCGATGCTCGGCAAGATCGCCGAGTTCTACGAGGAGCGCGTCGACGCCTCGATCAAAGCGCTCACCTCGATCCTCGAGCCGGTGATGATCCTCTTCATCGGCGGGATCGTCGGCTTCGTCGTGATCTCGATGTACATGCCGCTGTTCAGCGTCTACGAACACATCGGCAACTAGCCGGTCCGGCGCGTTCATCCTGGGCCGCCGACGGCAGAGGCGCCACGGCTACGGGCGGAGCTCTCGCGCGGCTGCGACCCGCCGACCTAGATGCGCCGCGCGTCAGGCAGCGGCGGGAAGAGGCTCGAGCTCGTCCTCAGGAAGCTCATACTCGATCGCTTCGGGGTCGTCCCACTCGCCGAGGTGGACTCGGAGGATGTGTCGTCCGCGGAAGACGCCAAGGTCCTCGATGACATAGGCCGTCGTCACACGGCCGCTGAAGCGAACGCCGACCTTTGTGCCGGGTGCAAATGCTCCTTTTTCGCGTGCCATGCTCCAAGGGTACATCACCACGGAGGCGCCCCTGTGATCGTCTGCAGGTGTGCGGCTGAGACCTTGTTCCCGGGGCCACATCCGCCGCCTGCTCGCCTCAAAACCGCCGGCTGCGCAGCAGCCACCGCCGGCGCAGCCACAGCAGCAGCATCGAGAAGAGCACGGAGAGGATCAGCCCGCCGCCGTGCCTGTGCAGGACGAACCAGGAGAAGAGCCCGGCGCTGAACGACCCGGCGAGGCCGAGGAGGATCGTGCCGCCGATGCCCATCGGGTCTGGGCCGAGCAGCAGCAGCCGTGCGAGCGCTCCGACGACGAGCCCGACGATCAGCACCAGGATCAGGAAGAGGAGCAGCGACATCCTCGCCGGTCATTGTGGCGCGTTTCGACTGCGAGCTCCGTCCCAAGCGCGGCGTAGGGTCGCTGCATGACCCAGGCCGTGAAGACAGGCGGGGCCTCGGCGCGAGCGTTCGGCGCTGGTAGCCTCACCGACGTGCGCACTCTCGTGCTCGATCCGCAGACGGCTGGGCTGGGCGAGCTGATGGAGCGCCGGCGGCGCTCCGGGCTCGATCGTCTCGACGAGATCTGGGAGGGCGTCTACCACATGGTTCCGGCTCCAAGCCACGCGCATGGATCGATTGAGTGGCAGGTGTTGAAGATCGTCGGATCGGCCGCAGACGCGGCGGGTCTCGAACCTACGGGCGAGTGCAACATCGGCGAGGGCGAACACGACTTCCGCGTGCCCGATGCGGCGCTTCACCGGCCTGGCGCCTCAGGCGTCTGGCATCCGACGGCGGCGATGGCGATCGAGATCGTCTCGCCGCACGACGAGAGCTTCGAAAAGCTGCCCTTCTACGCCGCCCACGAGGTCGACGAGGTGCTGATCGTCGACCCGCAGCAGCGCTCGGTCAGCTGGCTCGCGCTCCGAGACGGCGAGTATCGGCCGATCGAGCGCAGCGGCCTGATCGATCTCGGCCGCGACGAGCTGTCAAAGCGAATCCGCTGGCCGCCGGTCGAGCGCGCCTGAGCCGCTGCTCACCGGTCGCGCGAGCCTGAGCCGCTAGCCGGTCTTCGGGGCCGCCGACTCGTTCGTCACCCGCAGCCCCCCATCGCCCACCGACAGCGACACCTCGCCGGCGAGCAGGCGCAGCACCTCCTCGCCGAGCAGCTCGCGGCGCCAGCCGCTCAGCAGGCGCACCTCCGGGTCCGGCTCGCCGAGACGCCGCGCGGCGACGATCGCCTGCAGGTCGGCTTTGCTCGCGATCAGCTCGTAGGCGAGGCCGGCTTCGTGCGCGCGCGTGCGGGCGAGCGCCTCGGCGAGCGCGACGATCGGGCCGTCGCAGGGATCGGGGGGCCTCGAGCGCTGCTGCGGGCGCAGCGGCTGCACCTCAGCGCGGCCGCCGGAGCGCACGCAGCGCAGGATCGCCTCGCCGCTGCGCCGCACGATCGGCTGCGTCACGCCCCTGATGTTCAGCAGCTGCGACGTGCTCGCCGGCGCGCGCCTGGCGATCTCGACGAGCGCGGCGTCGGGCAGCACCCCCTGCACGGGGCGGTCCTGGCGCTCCGCGGTCGCCTCCCGCCACTGCACGAGCTCGCGCGCGAGCGCCTGCGCGGCGGCGGAGGCGGAGGCGATCCGCGGCAGCCGCGCGAAGTCCGTCTGCAGGTCGCGCTCGTCGCTCGCGGAGGCGATCAGCGCGCACTCCTGCAGCGCCCACTGCAGGCGGCCGCGCTCGGTCAGGCGCCGCTTCAGCACCTCCGCGGCCTCGAGCAGGTGCACGACGTCCTCGCGCGCGTAGGCGAGCTGCTCCGCGGTCAGCGGGCGCGTGTCCCAGCGCGTGAAGCTCGCGCTCTTCGCGAGCCTCAGGCCGAGCGTCTCGCGCAGCAGCGTGTCGTATGAGGCCTGGGCGGGCAGGCCGGTGAAGCCGGCGGCGACCTGGGTGTCGAACACGTTGCTCACCTCGGTCTGCAACGCCCTGCGCAGCAGCGCGACGTCCTGGCGGCCGGCGTGCAGCACGACCTCGACCTCCGGGTCGGCGAGCGCCTGCGCGAGCGGGGCGGACTGAAAGCCGTCCTGCAGCGGGTCGATCAGCTCGATCCAGCAGCCGCGATCGGCGCCGTCGAGCGGCACCGCGACCTGGATCAGGCAGAGCAGCGTGCGGTAGCGGCCCTCGCCGACGAACTCGGTGTCGATCGCGAGCGCCTTCGCGGCCCTCGCCTGCGCGGCGAGGCGCTCGATCTCCGCGCCCTCGGTGCTCACGCGATTACCGCCTCCTGCTCGGCGGGGATCGCGGGCAGGCGCAGCGCGAAGCAGGCACCGGGGCCCGCTCCGTCAGGCGCATCCGCGGCGTGATGGGGGCCGGCGCCGTTGCCTGCCGCGTGCGGCGCGGAGTCGAGCAGCTGCAGGCTTCCGCCCATGCGCGCCGCGAGCTCGCGGCCGATCGCGAGCCCGAGCCCGAAGCCGCCGCCGCGGCCGCCGGATGCCTGACCGCGGGTGAAGCGCTCGAAGATCCGCTCGCGCTCCTCAGATAGCACGCCGGGCCCACGGTCGCAGACGAGGACCTGCGCCCACTCGCGCTCGATGCGAGGCGATATCTCGACACTGCTGCGAGGCGGCGCGAAGCGCAGCGCGTTGTCGATCAGGATCCGCACGATCCGCGCGACCGAGCCGGGGTCGGCGGCGGTCCAGCACGGCTGAGAGGGGGGGTTGATCGTAAGCGTCACCTCGCGCTTGCCCGCGGTCAGCTCGAACTCGGCCGTCACCGCCCGCGCGAGCTCGCCCAGCTCGAGCGGCTCGCGGCGCAGCGGCGCGGCGGTGTCGAGGCGGCTGAGGTCGAGCAGGTCGGAGGCGAGCTGGGAGAGCCGTCGCGTCTGTTCGCGCGCGTGCTCGGTTCGCAGGCGCGCGTCCTGCAGGTCGAGGCCCTGATCGGAGAGGTCTTCTTCGAGCAGCTCGAGCATCCCGTCGAGCGAGGTCAGCGGCGTGCGCAGCTCATGCGAGGCGGTCGCGACGAACGCGCGCCGCACGTCCTCCTCGCGCCGCAGCTGCGACTGCATGCCCGCGAAGGCGCGCGTCAGATCGCCGATCTCGTCGCGCCCGGAGTCCTCCGGCAGTGGCGCCTCCAGGCCGCGCCTGCCGAGCCGCGAAGTCGCCGCTCTCAGGCGCTCGAGCCGCCGCAGCATCGCGGTCGCGATCCCGAACCCGAGCAGCAGGGCGGTGCCGAGGCCGGCGGCGGCGGCGACGAGGAACGCTTCGCGCACGACGTTCACCGCCGCCGACACGTACTGCAGGTGCTTGTCGACGACGAGCACGTAGCGGCGCCCCGCGACCGTCAGCCGCTGCGCGACGATCAGCGACTCGGCGATCACCCTGCGCACCGGCCGCTTGCGCTTCAGCGCGCGGCGGGCGAGCCCGAAGTAGTCGGGCACGTTCAGGTTCCTCACCTTCGGCACGTTCACCGGTTCGAGCGAGCTGGAGAGCAGCGTCACCTCGCCGTTCGTGCGGCGCGTCAGCTGCACGACGACCCGGTGCAGTTCTTCGGCTTCGGGCCTGCCGTTCGCTTCGACCGGGACGTCCGCGAACTCCGTCTTCGCCGAGCCCATCGCCGCCTGGACCGTGCGCACGCCGTCTTCGCGCAGCCGCTGCTCGAGCGGCGAGAGCAGCGCGAGCGCGGCGACCGCGAGCGTCACGGCGCTCACGAGCAGCATCGCCGCGAGCAGCCGCGGACGCAGACCCGTCAGCAGCCGCTCGAGACGCGCGCCCCTCACGGCGACTGGAAGCGGTAGCCGGCGCCGCGCACCGTCAGGATCAGCTTCGGGTCCTCGGGCTTTGACTCGAGCTTCTCGCGCAGGTGACGGATGTGGACGTCGATCGCGCGCGGGTCGCGGTAGGCGGAGTCGCCCCAGATCGCGCGCAGCAGCTCTTGGCGGTTGAAGAGGTGCCCCGGTTCTGACATCAGGCGCGAAAGCAGCTCGAACTCCGAGAAGGTGAGCCGCACCTCCTGCCCCCGCACGCTCACCTCGCGGCGGCCGTGGTCGAGGCTCACGTCGCCGACCGTCATCACCTCGCGCCCGACGCCGCGCCCGGAGGCGCGCCGCAGCACGGCTCGCACGCGGCTGCGCAGCTCCGCGAGCCCGAACGGCTTCGTCACGTAGTCGTCGGCGCCCGCCTCGAGCCCCTGGACGGCGTCCGCCTCGGTGTCGAGCGCGGTCAGCATGATGATCGGCACGACGTTCCGCCGCTCGCGCAGCGTCCTGCAGACCTCGTAGCCGTTCGGGCCCTGCCCGAGCGCGACGTCGAGCAGCACGACGTCGTACTGCTCGCGCCCCGCGCGTTCGATCGCCTCCTGCCCGCTCGAGACCGACTCGACGTGGTGCCCCTCGCGCGAGAAGGACCGCGTCAGCGTCTCGCGCAGCGGCGCCTCGTCGTCGACGACGAGGATGTTCAGCGATCTCAGCGTGTCTGGCATCGGGATCTCCTGGAAACGGCGCCTGAAACGCTAGCGCGCGCCAGCGATCGGGGCATGTCGCAGGGCGAGCGCGGCAGGCCGGCCCGCCGCCCGCGGGGCCGAGATGGGCACGAGCACACGTCCCGCCGCGCGGACGGACGCCCTGCCGACGCGGCCGCTAACCTGCGCGCTTCCTCGATGAGCGCAGCGGACGACAGCGGCGGAGACGAGCAGGCGGACGCGGCCCAGCAAGCAGGCGCCGCGGAGGAGTGCATGCCCTGCGAGGGCCGCGGCACGCTGATCTCGAAGCTCGGCGGACAGGAGCAGGTCGTCAAGTGCCCGTGGTGCGAGGGCAGCGGGCGCCGGCGCAAGGGGATCGACGCGCAGGCGGGCTGGCTTACGCAGCGCGGCGAGGACGCGGGCGGCGATCCGGACTCCTGATATGGGGATGGGGCCTGCCGGCCCGTCGTTGGCGCCGCGCGGCAGAGCGTCCATTGTGGACAACACCGCTCAAGTTCGTCGATCACGGGCCGATACAGGCGCTGTCAGAACAATGCCAGCGCCGGGGTTCATCGGGCAGAGCGTCGTTTACGGCGCGTGACAAGGCCCGCGACCCTCTCAGGTGACTGTACCGGGGGTGGTGCCGCCGTTTGGGCGGTGGGCTTGGGGGGCTGGCTCCTAACGAATCCAAGGAGCAATCAGATGCTGCAACGACTGCGCAATCGCGCGTCCGATGAGGGTGGTTTCACGCTCATCGAGCTGCTGGTCGTTATCTTGATCATCGGCATTCTCGCCGCGATCGCGATTCCGGCCTTCCTCAATCAGACCCAGAAGGCGAACGACTCTTCGGCGAAGTCGCTGGCGCGCAACGCGGCGACGTTTGCGCAGACGATCGGGACCGAAGAAAGCGGTTCATTCGCAAAAGTGAGCACCACAGAAATCGAAAAACTCGAAAAAGGCATAAAG
The DNA here is from genome assembly GCA_037915935.1 of Solirubrobacterales bacterium. GTDB lineage: Bacteria > Actinomycetota > Thermoleophilia > Solirubrobacterales > Solirubrobacteraceae > Palsa-744. The sequence continues at coordinate 30,293 of JBAIYK010000064.1, forward strand.
GCATGCGGGGAAAGCAACGCCACCGCGATGAAAACTTCCTGCCTGAAAGCCGCTGCGGGTGTCGGCGCCAGCAACGAAGGCTTCTACGTCACGGCTGAAGCTCCGACCACCGAAAACCTCTACAAGTACGAACGTAACGCTTCGGGCGAAACCGTCCGTACTTGCACTAACAAAGCAGGCGCGGCGAACTTCACTGGCGGCGCCTGCAACAAAGGCACGTGGTAGTCATCTGACCTGACCCTCCGCCAGCAGGCAGAGGCGAAGGCAGAGCGCCTACGAGGGCGGCCCACCCAGGTGGGCCGCCCTCTTTGCGTTGCAGGCACGGCAGATGGATCTCATGCGCCGCTTGCCAGCGTCCGTCCAGATGGGCTGCGCGCAACTAAAGTGCCCGTTACTCGTGGTCGATGCAGGAGTCGTTGGATCAGTGCCAGCGCCGGGGTTCATTGGGCAGAGCGTCGTTTGCGGCGCGTGACAAGGCCCGCGACTCTCATAGGTGACTGTACCGGGGGTGGTGCCGCTGTTGGGCGGTGGGCTTGGGGGCTGGCTCCTAGCGAATCAACAAGGGAGCAATCAGATGCTGCAACGACTGCGCGATCGCGCGTCCGATGAGGGTGGTTTCACGCTCATCGAGCTGCTGGTCGTGATCTTGATCATAGGCATTCTCGCCGCGATTGCGATCCCGGCTTTCCTGAACCAGACCCAGAAGGCGAACGACTCTTCGGCGAAGTCGCTTGCGCGCAACGCGGCGACGTTCGCGCAGACGATCGGGACAGAAGAAAGCGGTTCGTTCGCAAAAGTGAGTACCGGTGCAATCGAAGGTCTCGAAAAAGGCATCAAGGCATGCGGGGAAAGCAGCGCCACCACGCTGAAAACTTCCTGCCTGAAGGCTGCTGCGGGTGTCGGCGCCAGCAACGAAGGCTTCTACGTCACGGCTGAAGCTCCGACCACCGAAAACACCTACAAGCTCGAACGCAACACCTCGGGCGAAACCGTCCGTACTTGCACTAACAAAGCAGGCGCGGCGAACTTCACTGGCGGCGCTTGCAAGGAAGGCACCTGGTAACCACCGCATCCTGACCTGATCCTCCGCCAGCAGGCAGAGGCGAAGGCAGAGCGCCTGAGAGGGCGGCCCGCCTGGGTGGGCCGCCCTCTTTGCGTTCTCGTAGAGGAGCGACGAAGGCCGCTCCTTCTCCAAAAAGTCCTGCGAACGGCGGCATGCCGTGCAGATGCAGGCTCCCTCGCATCGCCGCCCGACCGCTAAAGCCGCCGTCTGTCGCGGTCGATGAGTCCGGCATGGAGACCGCCTTCGCAGGAGTGTTCGGCGCGATCCTCGGATCGTTCCTGAACGTCGTGAGCCACCGGCTGCCGCGGCGCGAGTCGCTGGTCGCGCCGGCCTCGCACTGCGTGAGCTGTGGCGCCCACGTGAGGCCCTACGACAACGTTCCCGTGCTCTCCTGGCTCTTGCTGCGCGGCCGCTGCCGCGCCTGCGGGGCCCACATCTCCGCGCGCTACCCGCTGATCGAGGCGGGCACCGCCGCGCTGTGCGTCGCGGTCGTGCTGGCGAAGAGCTCCGCGGCGGGCATCGCGCTCGGGCTGACGCTCGTGCTGCTGCTCGTGCCCGCGGCCGCGATCGACCTCGAGCACCGCCGCATCCCGAACGCGATCACGCTGCCAGGCTGCCTTGCCGCGATCGCGCTCGGCCTCGCGCTCGACCCCTCCGGCGAGCCGCCGCGCCTGCTCTCCGGCCTCGGCGCCGGCGGCGCCTTTCTGCTCGTGACGCTTGCAAGTCCGCGCGGGATGGGGATGGGCGACGTGAAGCTCGCGGCGATGATCGGCCTCTTCCTCGGCGACGCGGTGGTCCCGGCGGTGGCGATCGCGCTGCTCGCAGGCGTGACCGTCGGCGCGGTCGTGATCGCGAAGGTGGGCGTGGCGAAGGGCCGCAAGACCGCGGTCCCGTTCGGCCCGTTCCTCGCCCTCGGCGCGATCGTCGCGCTGTTCGCGGGGCAGCCGATCGTGAGCTGGTACTCGACGGCGGTGATGCGCTGATGGCCTCCTTGAAGGACCTCGCGAAGCTGGACATGAAACTGCCCTCCGGCGGGCTGCAGCTGCGCGCGCCGAAGCTGAGCTTCCGCGGCGGCCAGGGCTCCTCAGGGGCAGCGGTCGGCCTCGACGTGCAGCCCGGCTACGTCGCCGCGGTGCAGGCGCACAGCAACGGCAGGCTCGTGATCCAGCGCGCCGCGGGGCATCCGCTGCCCCCGGAAACCGTGCGCGAGGGCGAGGTGCTCGACGAGAGCCTCTTGACCGAGGCGCTGCGCGAGCTCTTCAAGGACGGCAGGCTGCCGAGGCGCGTGCGCGTCGGGATCGCGAACCAGCGCACCGTGCTGCGCGTGATCGAGCTGCCGCCGATAGACGACCGCAAGGCGCTCGAGGCCGCGGTGCGCTTCCAGGCCCAGGACCACATGCCGATGCCGCTCCAGAACGCGGTGCTCGACTTCCAGCCGCTCGGCCTCGTCGAAACCCCCGCCGGCCCGCGTCAGCGCGTGATCGTCGTCGCCGCCCAGCGCGAGATGGTGAGCAGGCTGCTGAACGCCGTCGAGGCGGCGGGGCTGAAGGCGGTCGGCGTCGACCTCTCCGCCTTCGCGATGATCCGCGCGCTGCACCGCGGCGCCGACGGAAACGGCGCCGGCGCGGCGGGCGCAGGCGGGGATGGCGGCGAGCAGGCGAGCAAGCCCTCGACCCTGTACCTGAACGTCGGCGGGCTTACGAACCTCGCGATCGCCGAGGGGCTGATCTGCCGCTTCACGCGCATGGTGAGCGGCGGCCTGGAGTCGATGGCGTCCGAGCTCGCGGAGCGGCATTCGATCGCGCTCGCGGACGCGCGCGAGCTGCTCGGCACCGTGAACCTGAGCCCTGCTCAAACGGCACCGACACCCCCAGTCGCCCCCGGCGCGAGCGTGGAGGCGACCTCTGGCGGCGAGCACGAGCAGCCCGCAGGCGCGAGCGAGGGCGCCCCCGCTGATGGCGGTGCCGGCGACCCGTCGACCGGCATGGTCGAGCAGCTCGCGGGCGCGGCGCAGGAGGAGCCTGCAAGCGCGACCGAGGAGCTGACGTTCACAGAGGCGGCACCGACAGAGACAGAGCCGTTCACGGAGCAGATCGCGAAGGAGGACCCGGCCGCGGCCGAGGCGCGCGTCGTGCTGAGCGCCGGCGTGCGCGAGATCGCCGGCGAGGTCCGCAACTCGCTCGACTTCCACCGCTCCCAGGGCGGCGGCGACGTGCACGACGTCGTGCTGAGCGGCGCGGCTTTGGAGATCGAGGGCTTCGCGGAGGCGCTCGAGGCCGAGCTCGGCTTCCCGCTCACGCGCCGCAGCGTGGAGGTCGACGGCGGCGAGCGGCTGCAGGGCGTCTCGGCGCAGCGGCTGACGATCGCCGCGGGCCTAGCGGTCGAGGAGGCGCCCCAATGAGGGCCGTGAACCTGATCCCCGCCGAGCAGCGCTCGAGCGGCATGAGCTTCGCAAGCCTCGCGGGCCGCTCCGGCGGCGCCGCCTACCTCGTGGTCGGCGTCGTCTGCGGGCTCGCGCTGATCGCGCTGCTCTACGGCCTCGCCGCCCACGAAATCAACTCGAAGCAGGGCGAATCCGAAAGGCTGAGCGCCGAAGCGGCGCAGGCGCAGGCGCAGGCGGCGAAGCTCGCCCCCTACACGCGCTTCGTCGCGATGCGCGAAGAACGCCTGAAGGCGGTCCAGCAGCTCGCGAACACGCGCTTCGACTGGGCGCACTCGATGCACGAACTCGGGCGCGTGCTGCCAAGCGACGTCGCGCTGAGCTCCGTGACCGCGACGGTCGGCTCGACGGCTGCCGGCTCGAGTTCCGCGGCTGCGAGCTCCTCTGCCTCCAGCGCGTCCGCGAGCGGTGCGGCAGGCGCCGGCGCGGGCGGCAGTGTGAGCTCGGTGACGCCCGCGGGCAGCACCCCGACCTTCACGATCGCGGGCTGCACGACCTCGCAGTCCGAGGTCGCCCTGACGATGGACAGGCTGCGCCTGATCGACGGCGTGAGCGAAGTGAGCCTGCAGAGCTCGGCGAAGGGCAGCTCGAGCGGCGGTTCCGGCGGCGGCTCGAACGGCGGCTGCCCGAGCGGCGACCCCACCTTCACGCTGCAGGTGACCTTCGCCGCGCTGCCGCAGCCGGCGGTGAAGACGCCGCCGATCGGGACGAGCCCCGCGGCCGACACGTCGAGCGCGAACAGCGGCTCGGGCAAGAGCGGAACGGAAGGGCAGGGACGATGACCCAGCGCGACCGGATCGTCCTGATGGTCGTCGGCGCGCTCGTCGTGCTCGCGGCCGCGTACATGCTCGTGCTCTCCCCCGAGAAGAAGCGCGCCAGCGAAATGCAGGCGAAGGTGGAAACCGCGCGCACCCAGCTCTCCGAAGCGCAGAGCAAGCTCGCCGAAGCCCAGCAGGCGCAGCGCCGCTACACGGCCGCCTACGCCTCGATCGTCAGCCTCGGCGAGGCGGTGCCCGCCGACCGCGAGGTGCCCTCGCTCGTCTACGAGCTCGACCACGCCTCGAGCAAGGACAGCGTGAACTTCGAATCGATCACCGCCGGCGGCTCCGGCTCGGGCAGCTCAGGCTCGGCGAGCGCTGGCGCGACGAGCGCGACGAGCACGGCGGGCGCGGCAGTCGGGGGCTTCCAGCAGCTGCCCTTCAGCTTCACCTTCAAGGGCAGCTTCGATCAGCTCTACAAGCTGATCGGTCGCCTCCAGGGCTTCACGGTGAGCAACAAGGACGGCAGCGTGAAGGTGAGCGGCCGCCTGCTCTCCATCCAGGGCGTGACCCTGAGCGCGTCGACAGGCGGAGAATCCTCGCCCGCGAGCCACGAACTGACGGCGTCGGTGACCGCGAGCGCCTACGTGCTGCCCGCCGGCGAAAGCCTGACGAGCGGCGCAAGCGCGGCGGCGCCCTCCGGCGCGAGCCCCGCATCTTCAGGCGCTTCGAGCTCGTCCAGCTCGCCCGCAACCCCCGCGATCGTGAGGCCGCTGCGATGAACGACTTGCTGCTCGCTCTGAAGGAGGACCTCTCCAGCCGCAGGATGCTGCCGCTGTTGATCGCCGCCGGGCTCGCGCTGGTCGGCGCGCTCGCCTACGTCGGGCTCGTCGCGGCCTCGGGCCCCTCGAAAGCCTCGCTCAGGCCATCGAGCGTCGTGAAGCCGGTGCCGCCGCTGCCAGGGCCCGCGGTCGCGAGCGCCCCGGCGAACCCGAACGCGGCGCTCTCTGAGACGACGGTCGGCGCGAGCTACCAGCACCACGGCAAGATGCACGATCCGTTCGAACCGCTGCCCGGCAGCGGCTCGACGGAAGTCGGCGGCGCGAGCAGCTCGTCCGCGAGCGGCTCGAGCAGCGCGAGCGGCTCGACGAGCCCTGGCAGCGCGAGCGGCGAAGGCTCCGGCGGCGCGAGCGGCTCCGGCGGCGAAGGCGCGAGCGGCGGCTCCGGCGAATCCTCCGGCGGCTCTGGCTCCGGTGGCTCCGGCTCGGGTGGCTCCGGCTCGGGCGGCTCTCAGCCGTCGAGCACCCCGCTCAACCTCTATCGCGTCGACGTGCAGCTGCAGCAGCTCTCCGAAGCGGGGCAGCCGATCGGGGCGCCGCAGGTCTTCAAGGGCGTCGCGAAGCTGCAGCCGCTGCCGAGCAAGCACAGGGCGCTGGTCGCGCCCGAGGGCGTGACCGGCCACGGCGCCGGCGTCCTGTTCCTGCTGCTGCGCGAAGCGATCCTGCACGGCAAGGCGAGCTGCGTGCCGAGCGCGGGCAACTGTCAGGCGATCGACGTGCGCCTGCATGAGGCCGAGGAACTGCAGGTCTTCGAAGACGACGGCTCGATTCGCTACTACCGCCTGACGGTGACGAAGATCGAGAAGGTGAGCGGCGCGAGCGCCTCCGCCGCGCGCGCCTCCTCGGCGGGCAGCGCCCTGATCGCGCGCCTGCGTCTGTCGGCGCCCGCGAGCGCGAAGTTCGCCGGCCCGCTCGGCGGCATCGCCGGCGCGCCGGCGAGCGCGAAGGGCCACGCCGCGCGGCGCGGCGACACGCGGCCGTAGAGCGGCCGCGGCAGGGCGCCGGGCGAGGCGCCGCAGATAAGCTGGGCGCCACGATGGCGCTCCGCCTCATCACCGCCGGCGAGTCGCACGGCCCTGGCCTCACCTGCATCCTCGAGGGCCTGCCCGCGGGCCTTACGCTGGAGCGCGAGGCGATCGACGCGGACCTCGGCCGCCGCCAGCTCGGCCACGGCCGCGGCGGGCGGATGAAGATCGAGACCGACAGAGCGGAGCTGACGGGCGGCGTGCGCCACGGGCGCACGCTCGGCGGCCCGGTTGCGCTGCAGGTCGCGAACAGGGACTACGCCAACTGGCAGGAGCGGATGAGCCCCTGGCCGGTGCAGGCCGAGGTGCCCGAGGTGCACCTGCCGAGGCCGGGGCACGCCGACCTGATCGGCACCTGGAAGTACGGGCTCTCCGACGTGCGCGACATCCTCGAGCGCGCATCGGCGCGGGAGACAGCCGCGCGCGTCGCGGGCGGTGCGGTCTGCCGCGCGTTCCTCTCCGCGCTCGGCGTGCAGGTGCGCTCGCACGTGATCCAGATCGCCTCCGTGAAGGCGCCCGCGCGCGAGCACCAGCTGCAGCTGCAGGACTTCGAGCAGGTCGACGCCTCGCCGGTGCGCTGCCTCGATCAGGAGGCGGGCAGGGCGATGGTCGCCGAGATCGACGCGCTGCGCAAGGCGAACGAGTCGCTTGGCGGCGTCTTCGAGGTGCAGGCGTTCGGCCTCACGCCTGGGCTCGGCTCGCACGTCTCCTTCGAGCAGCGCCTCGACGGGCGGCTCGCCGCCGCGATCTGCTCGATCCAGGCGGTGAAGGGCTTCTCCGTCGGGGAGGGCTTCGAGATCGCGGGCCTGCCCGGCTCGCAGGCCCACGACGAGATCTTCTACTCGAGCGACTGGGGCTTCCACCGCCACACGAACCGCTCCGGCGGGCTGGAGGGCGGGATGACGACGGGGCAGCCGCTGCTCGTGCGGGGCGCGATGAAGCCGCTGCCGACGCTGACGAAGCCGCTGCGGTCGGTCGACATCGAGAGCCGCGAGCCGGCGCAGGCGCTGCGCGAGCGCACCGACTCCTGCACGGTGCCGGCGGCGGGCGTCGTCGGCGAGGCGATGGTCTGCTTCGTGCTCGCGGACGCATACCGGGAGAAGTTCGGCGGCGACCACATCGAGGATGCGAAGCGGGCGCTCGTCGCCTACGAGGAGCGGATCGGATGGAGGAGGTAGCGCCCCGGCGGGCGTTCGTGTTCGTCGGCTTCATGGGCGCGGGCAAGTCGACCGCCGCCCGCGACGCCGCGAAGGCGCTTGGGCTGAAGGCGCTCGACAGCGACGCGGAGATCGAACGGCGCGCCGGCGTCAGCATCGCGCAGCTCTTCGCCGAGCATGGCGAGGCTCGCTTCAGGGAGATCGAGGAGCAGGTCGTGCTCGAGCTGCTCGAGGGCGCGAGCGCAGAGGACGCGATCTCGCTCGGCGGCGGCAGCGTGCTCTCCGGACGCGTCCAGGAGGCGCTCGCCGATCACCTCGTCGTGCTGCTCGACGTCGACGCGGAGACTGCGTGGAAGCGCGTGCAGGGGAAGGGCGCGGGGCGGCCCGGCGGCGATGGCTCAGGGCAGACCGGCGCGGAGGAGCGCCCGCTCGCGCGCGACCCGGAGCGCTTCACGGCGCTGCATGCCGATCGCGAGCCGGTCTACGGCGCGCTCGCCGACGCGATCCTGCCGGCGCGCGTGCGCGGGATCGCGCGGCGGGCGAAGGCGGGGCTGCAGATGCTGCGCGCTGCGCCGCCAGGCGCGAAGCTGCTGTGGGCGAGCGCGGCCTCGGGCGAGTACCCGGTGCTCGTCCGCCGCGGCCTGGTGAGCGAGGGGCTGCTGCGCTCAGGCGCGGCCGCCGCCGCGTGGCCGCTCGATCGCGAGTGCTCGCGCCCGTTCTGCGTCACCGATGCGAACGTCGCCCCGCTCTACGGCGAGCAGCTCGGTGAGCTCGCGGGCAGCATCGCGATCCCGCCAGGAGAGTCTCAGAAGACGGTCGCGACCGCGGAGCTCGTCTGGCGTAGGCTGCTCGACGCCGGCATGACGAGAACCGACCACGTCGTCGCGCTCGGCGGCGGCGTCGTCGGCGACCTCGCCGGCTTCTGCGCGGCGACCTACCAGCGCGGCGTGCCCCACGTCCAGGTGCCGAGCACGCTCGTCGCGCAGGTCGACTCCGCCTACGGCGGCAAGACCGGCGTCGACCTGCCGGAGGGCAAGAACTACGTCGGCGCCTACCACCAGCCGAGCGGGGTGCTCGTCGACCCGGCCATGCTCGCGACGCTGCCGCCACGCGAGCTCTCAGCCGGCTGGGTGGAGGTGGCGAAGACGGCGCTGATCGCCGGGGGAGAGCTGTGGGAGCGCGTGCGCGAGGACGAGCCGCTCGACGAGCGCACCATCCTGCTGTGCGCGCAGACGAAGATCGAGATCGTCGCGCAGGACGAGCGCGACGCGGGCGCGCGGCAGGCGCTCAACCTCGGGCACACGATTGGCCACGCGATCGAGACCGCGACTAGCTATCGGCGCTATCTGCATGGCGAGGCAGTCGGGCTCGGGCTGCTCGCGGCGCTGCGGCTCTCGGGCGCGGAGGAGCTGCGCGCGCAAGTGAGCGAGCTGATGCGCGGCCGCGGGCTACCGCTCAGCCTGCAGGGCGCGAGCGTCGAGGACGTGCTCGCCGCGGTCAACCGCGACAAGAAGCGGCTCGGAGCGGAGGTGCCGTTCGTGCTGGTGCAGGCGCCAGGCGCGGTGAGGATTGGCCAGCGCGTCGGCGAGGCGGAGCTGCGCGCCGCCGTCGCCGAGCTCTGTGGCCCCGCAGGCAGCGGATAGGCTCTTGCCGGGATGGCGGCCGGTTACCGCATAGAGGTGATGCACGGCGTCAACCTCGACATGCTGCACAGGCGCGACCCGCGCCACTACGGCGATCTCGGGCTGCTCGCGCTCGAGCGCAAGATCGAGTCCTTCGCGCACGAGCTCGGCCTCTCGACGCGCTTCTTCCAGAGCAACTCCGAGGGCGAGTTCGTCGACCGCCTGCACCGGCTCGAGGGCGAGGCCGACGGGATCGTCGTCAACGCCGGCGCCTGGAGCCACTACGCCTGGGCGATCAGGGACGCGCTCGAGATCACGCGCCTGCCCGCCGTCGAGGTCCACCTCTCCGACGTGCGCAGGCGCGAGCCCTGGCGCCGCGTCTCGATCTTCGAGGGGCTCTGCCTCGAGCAGATCAGCGGCAAGGGGCCAGACGGCTACAGGCTCGCGCTGCAGCGCCTGCA
>JBAIYK010000063.1:0-8210 GCA_037915935.1 Solirubrobacterales bacterium
AGGTCAGCCCGCTGCTGCGCAGCGCCGCGCTGCCCGGCGTCTCGGCGGCGCTGCGGCTCGCGGCGCACCCGCGCCTGCTCTCGACGCTGCGCGACGCCGGCGCGCGCCTGGACGCCTCGGGCTCCCGCTACGGCGTGCAGCTGCAGGCGATCGCGCGCGCGCTCACGCCGCTGCAGCGCCCCGGCGCGCGCACCGCCTTCCTGCACACGCTGCGCTCGGTCATCGACGTCGAGGGCCAGCGCGTGAACGCAAACGACCGCCTCTACCTGCTGCAGGAGATGCCGACGCTGATCGTCTGGGGCGCGCGCGACCGCACGATCCCGCCCAAGCACGGCCGCGCCGCGCAGCGGCTCGCGCCTGGCAGCCGCTTCGAGCTGCTGCAGAAGGCAGCGCACTTCCCGCATCTCGAAGATCCCGAGGGCCTCGCGGAGCTGCTGCTCGACTTCCTCGCGAGCACGCAGCCGGCGCGGATCGAGGACGGCGACTGGGGCGCCCTGCTCGCCCCGCGCGCCCCGACCGAGCGGCACCCGGTCGAGGCCTGAAGTTCTCTGAGCAACTGCATCGCTGGGCCGCTGAGGATCTCGGTCTCGGCCCCTGCGGGTCGTGCCCAGCGATCCTGTTCTGAGCGACGAGCCGACACATACCAAGGCGCCCCGGCTAAGCGGCGAGTACCTGCGCAAGCTCCTCGGTGTCAGGTTCGATGCGGCTCGGAACGGTGATCTCGATCTTGCCGTCGCGGTCGAGCAGCCACTTCGCGTTGACGATCGTGATGCCGATCACCTCGCCGCCCTCGTCCAGTCGGACGGCATGACCCTCGGGACTGCCGAAGGTGTCTGCCGCCGGCCGCTGCTCGCCCCGTCGCAGATAGAGCACGTCTCCCTCCGCGTCGTATGAGGCATGCTCGAACTCGTACTGGCCCACGTGGACGCTCATCGTGCGAAGGCTAGGCATCCTCGGGGACGGTAGACGCCCGCCGAAGTCCGATCTCTGACAACGCCATGTGACGCATGTCACGATTCGCGGCGCAACGATTGTCGCGTTTCGGAGTTAATCGAGTTGCAGGCGGGTATCCCCGTCTGGCTTGGATGTCGGCCCACTTCGGCGAGATCCCGGAAAAAGGGGCGGTTTGCTCGCGTCGAGCGGCTTTAGAACAGGCGTTCTACGGCGAGCGGACTGAGATCGAAGAGATTTGGTTGACAACGCAACTAATCTGGGTATAATTCCGACTCCAGGCATCGGATTAGAGGACGCAGCATGTCAAAGGCGATCGACATAACGAGGGCTCTGCCCATCGGCCCGCCCGGCTCGACCGGCGGCCGGCCCGCCCACGCGTCGCGTGCCGACGACGAGCGCGGGCACCTCGAGCTCGCCGCGGCTCCAGAGCCGGTCGAGGACGACACGCTCACCGAGGAGCTCGACGAGGACGAGGACGAGGCGATCGAGCCGGCGACCGTAGACGGCAAGGGCGACGAGGACGAGGACGACGAGGAGTCGGCCGTCATGCCCGCGATCAGGCGCGCCGGTCCCGAGGCGCTCGTCGACGAGTCGTTCATCCCCGAGTCCGTCGACCAGCTGCTCGCCCACTCGCGCCGCTACCCCCTGCTCGCTCCCTCCCAGGAGATCGAGCTCGCGCAGCGGATCGAGCGCGGCGACCTGCACGCGAAGGAACTGCTCATCAACTCGAACCTCAGGCTCGTCGCCTCGAACGCGAGGCGCTACCAGAACCAGGGGCTGCCGCTCGCGGACCTCGTCCAGGAGGGCATGCTCGGCCTCATCAGGGCCTCAGAGAAGTTCGACTGGCGCAAGGGCTTCCGCTTCTCGACCTACGCGACGCTGTGGATCAGGCAGGCGATCCAGCGCGGCCTCGAGAACTCGGGCCGCACGATCCGGCTGCCCGTCCACGTCGCGCAGCGCTCGAGGAAGGTCGGCAGGGTCGAGCGCGAGCTGTCCGTGCGCCTCGGGCGCGAGCCTACGATCGACGAGATCGCGGCCGAGACGGGCCTGCCGATCGACCAGATCGAGGAGGTGCGCCACCAGCGCGCAGCGCTCGTCAGCCTCGACCAGCAGGTCGGCGAGGACGGCGACACCGCGCTCGGTGACCTGCTGCCCTCCGACCAGGAGGCGCCTGAGGAGACCGCGTGGGACAACGAGCGCGAGCGGCTCGTGCACGAGGCGATCGCCTCGCTGCCGGAGACCGAGCGCACCGTGCTCACGCTGCGCTTCGGCACCGGCCGCGAGGAGCCCCAGACGCTCACGGCGATCGGCAAGCGGCTCGGCTTCTCCGCCGAGCGCGCCTCCCAGCTCGAGCAGCGGGCGCTGAAGAAGCTCGCGGAGTCGCCTGAGCTCGCGGCTCTGCGCGAGGCAGCCTGACTAAGATCCCACGGCGATGAGCAAGTCGCCGTGGGAACGCACGGTTGAGCTGACGATCACGGCGGGCGAAAGGCTGCTCGCGCCGATCGAGCGCTGGGTCGGGCGCCGCTCGCTCGTCGGCGACGAGGCGTTCCTCCCGCTCGACCGCTTCCCCTGGGTCGCGGAGGTCGAGCGCAACTGGGAGACGATCCGCGCCGAGGCGCAGGGCCTGCTCGACGATCGTGAGGCGCTGCCGAGCTTCCAGGAGATCTCGAAGGACCAGGTCGCGATCACCGACGACGACCGCTGGAAGACGTTCTTCCTCTACGGCTACGGCTTCGAGGCGGACCTCGGCGTCGAGCTGTGCCCGCGCACGGCGGAGATCATGCGCCAGATTCCGGGAATGACGACCGCGATGTTCTCGATTCTCTCCCCCCGCAAGCACATCCTCGCCCACCGCGGCCCCTACAAGGGCGTGCTGCGCTACCACCTCGGCCTGATCGTGCCGGCGCAGAAGGAGCAGTGCCGCATTCGGGTGGGCGATCAGGTCCGCCACTGGGATGAGGGCTCAAGCCTCGTCTTCGACGACACCTTCGACCACGAGGTCTGGAACGACACCGACGAGACTAGGGTCGTCCTGTTCGTCGATGTGCTGCGGCCGCTGCCCTTCCCCGAGTCGATCATCAACCGCCTGATCGTGAGGGCGATCGGCCTCTCCCCCTTCGTGCTCGACGCGAAGCGCAACCAGCGCACCTGGGAAGCGCGCTACCGCGCGCGCAAGCAGGTCGCGCGCGGGCAGGCGCCAGTCGGCGAGGCGGCGTAGCTCAGCGCCCGCTCGTCTCGGCGTCTGGCTCGACGTGGACGACGACATCGCTGCCTGGCAGCGCCTGCTCGATTGCGCGCTCGATCGCGCTCGCGACCGAGTGCGCCGCCTCGACGTCCAGGCCCCCTGGGACGGTGACGATCACGTCCGCGAACAGCGTGCCGCCCGCCTCGCGCATCCGCAGCCGGCGCAGGCTGCCCGCGCCCTGCACGCTCTCGATCGCCTCGCGCGCAGTCTGCTGTGCGACGGGCGCGGGCGCGCTGTCCATCAGCACCTGGACGTTGCGGCGCATCAGGCGCCCGGCGGAGAACAGCGCGAGGCCCGCGACGAGCAGCGCCGCGACCGCGTCCGCCCGCTGATCGCCCGAGCGCACGAGCAGCAGGCCGATGAGGACCGCAGCCGAGCCGACGATGTCGAGCGCGAAGTGCAGCGCGTTCGCCTGCAGCGCGGCGGAGCGCTCGCGCCTTGCGACCCTGCTCGAGCTCGCCCAGCGGCTCGCGTCGAGGACGATCGCGAGCAGCGCGACTGCGATCACGTACCAATCGGCGTGGACGGTGTGGCTGCCGCCGGAGAGCCGCAGGACCGCGTCGACGGCGATCCCGAGGCTCGCGATGACGAGCACCCCGCCCTCGCCGAGCGCGGAGAGGTGCTGCGCCTTGCCGTGCCCGTAGGGGTGGTCCGAGTCCGGCGGTCGCACCGCGACCGCGACCGCGCAGAAGGTGAGCAGCGCCGCGACGAGGTCGGTGCCGGAGTGGATCGCCTCGGCGACCATGCCAAGGCTGTGCGAGAGCAGACCGACGAGCAGCTTGAGCCCTGCGAGCGCCGCCGCGATCGCGACCGAGACGAGGGCGGTGCGCTGCTGGACTGACATCCGAGCAGAACATAGACAGGTCGGCGGCTGGCGCGGCGGTTCGATCGGCGGCTGCCGCCCCCGGTTGCCAGCTGCCGTGTCACCTGTCAGCTGCTGCCGCGGGCTCCCTCCCAGCGATGGTGGCCCACCTGCCGCACGCATCGCCGCGATCCATCGGCGCAGCGCTTCGAGGTGCGGCAGTGGGCAGCGGGAGTGGCTCTGAGGTGCCCCGATTCAGATGCCTGAGACGTCGAGCCCAGTGCCCTGCAGCAACGCGTTCGCTTCGGAGTTGAGCGTCGCGAACTCGCCCGTGATGATCAGCAGCCCGAGCGCGATCATCACCGCGCCGCCGGCGCCGATCACGACCGGGAAGTGGCGCCTCACCACCGCGAGCGCGCCCGTGAAGCGCTCGAAGGCGAAGGTGAGCAGCAGGAACGGGATCGCGAGCCCGGCGGAGTAGAAGGCGAGCAACAGCGCGCCATGCGCCTCGGAGCTCGAGATCGCCGCCTGCGTGAGGATCGCGCCGAGCGTGACGCTCGTGCAGGGGGTCCAGGCGATCGCGAACGCGGCGCCTACGAGCATCGGCCCGCCCCGCCCCGCGGCCGCGCGCAGCTCGGCGAGCAGCTTCGAGCGGGGCCGCAGGCGCAGCGGCATAAGGGTCGTGAACGGGGTGAGCAGGAAGGCGACGCCCATCACGACGATGAGCGCGCCCGCGACCCGCTCGAGCGTGCTGCGATGCGCGTCGAGCGTGGAGCCGACGGCGGTCGCGCCGAGGCCCATGAGGATGAACACGACCGAGAAGCCGGCGATGAACAGCAGGCTCGGCGCGATCATCCGTCGGCGGGCGGCGCCTGCGATCTCGGCGGGGCTGACGCCCGCGACGGTCGAGAGATAGCCGGGCACGAGCGGCAGCACGCAGGGCGAGAGGAACGAGACGAGCCCGGCGGTGAGCGCGAGCGGGATGCCGACCCCGCTCGCGGCGTCGGATCCGCTCGCGCTCGCGAGCAGGGCGTGCAGGGCGCTCATGCGCTGACCCCTGCGCCGAGCTTCTCCTTCAGGCTGCGCAGCTCGGCCTCGAGGCGGGCGACCCGCGCGCGCAGATCGGCGAGCTCCTCGGCCCGCTCGGCGATCGCCTGCAGCGGCGCGGCCATCGCCTCCGATCTCGACGGCGGTTGGCGATCGACCGGCGCCTCCATCGATGGGGCGACGCCAGGCGCGCGCTGCTCGGGGTCGCCGGCATGCGCCGCCTCCGCCTCGGCGGAGAGCAGCTGCGCATAGCGCTCCTCCTTCTGGCCCGGGCGGCGTCCGAGACGACGCGCGAGATCGCGGCCGATCAGCCGCTGCAGCGTGTCGTTGACCTCCGCGAGGCCCGCGAAGGCGTGCAGGCGATCGCCGCGCTGCTTCAGCTCGCCCGGCGTCTGGGGGCCGCGCAGCATCAGCACGCACATCAGCGCCTGCTCGGCGTCGTCCATCGGCAGCTTCTCGGCGAGCAGGTGCCTGAACTTCGCCGCCCTGCTGCCTGCGCCGCTCGCGAAGCGCACGAGCCCGCGCCGTTCGAGCCGCTGCAGCGCGTCGCGCACCTGCGCCTCGGAGTAGTCGACGACGGGCTCGCGGTTGGTCGACTGGTTGCAGGCGAGCCGCAGCGAGTTGAGCGTGAGCGGATACGCGTCCGGGGTCGTGCGCTGCTTCTCGAGCAGGCAGCCGAGCACCCTGACCTCGGCGGCTGTGAGATCCATCGCTCTCATACTAATTTCCGGCGGGCGGAGGTCTCGTCAGCTCCCCTTCGCGAGGTTGGCGAGCGCACGCGACAGCTGCCCGCCCTGCCACGCGATCGGCGCGGCGCCCCGCTCCTCCACGAGCAGTCGTGCGCGCGGGATCGCCGCCGCGTAGCGCTCCGCGACCGCGAGCGGATGGCCCGGGTCGGGCTCGTCGCGGCTCGCGACGATCAGCGTCGGCGCCTCGATCGTCGTGAGCTCGCCGATCGACTCGAACGGTCGCGAGCGCGGCACCGCTTGCAGCGCGTCGGCGACCGCCTCGGGATGGAGATGCCCTGCGAGCCGCTGCCGCACGACGGTCCTGACGGTGTCGTGCCAGCGGTGAGGCAGGCTCGAGAGGTCGTATGCGGCCAGGAAGCCCTCGACTCCCCCCTCTCTCAGCCCGCGCGCGAGCGCGTCCCAGCCGGCGAGCCCTGGGTCCGCGTCAGGGTCGAAGGCCGGCGTGACGAGCGCGAGCGCGGCGACTCGCTCGGGATGGGCAAGCGCGAAGCGCGCGATCGTGTGCGCGCCCATCGAGGCGCCCGCGAGCAGCGCCCGCTCCACTCCGAGCCCATCGAGCACCGCCTCGAGGTCGCAGGCGAGCTGCGGGTAGCCGTAGGCGGCCGAGCTCGGAGCCGGGGCCGACTCTCCGTGGCCGCGCGCGTCGTAGGCGATCACGCGATGGCCCGAGCGCTGCAGCAGCTTCGAGCCCATTACGACGTAGCGGCGCGTCGCGGTGAGGCCGTGCAGCAGCACGATCGGCTCGCCCTCGCCAGCCTGCTCGACGGAGAGCTCTACGCCGTCCTGCGTTCGCAGAGGCTCGTCCGCCCTACGCCCGCACGGCGGCGTGCTCGACGATCAGCTGCGCCGAGCGCTGCGGCTGCTCCCAGAAGAACAGGTGCCCCGCGCCGTCGATGATCTCCAGACGCGCCTGAGGCATCAGCTCCGCGATCAGGCGCGCGTTCTGCACGGGCAGCATCAGGTCGTCGGTGCCGTGCACGATCAGCGTCGGCGCCTCGATCTCGCTAAGGCGCTCGCTCGTGTCATGCAGCGAGATCGCCCTCATCTGCTCCATCACGACGACGGAGGCGACGGCGTGGCGCATGCCGATCTCCATGAAGCTCGCCCTCGCCTGCCGATCCGCGCCGAAGGCCGCCGAGACGTTCACCTGCCAGGCGGCCGAGACGGCGCGCTCGCGCTCGCGCGTGAGCAGCGCGTCGCGCAGGATGCGCGTCGTCTCTGCGCCGGGGAGCGCGCTCCGCGGGCCTCCGCAGTAGGTGCAGCCGAGCGTGAGCGTGTCGACGCGGTGAGGGTGGCGCAGCGCGAGCTCCTGCGCGACCATGCCGCCCATCGAGATCCCCAGCACGTGCGCGGAGTCGAGCTGCAGCGCGCTCAGCAGCGCGGCCGCGTCGTCGGCGAGCTCGGCGATCGTGAACGAGCGCTCGACGCGGCTGGAGGCGCCGACGCCGCGGTGGTCGTAGGCGATCACCTCGAAGTCCTGACGCAGCAGCGTGAGGAACGGCTCCCCCCAGTGGCGTCTCGTGCCGCTCATGCCCATGATGACGAGCAGCGGCGGTCCCGAGCCGCTGCGCTCGCAGTCGAGCTCGATCTCTCCGGCTCTCACGGGCGGCATCTTCGCGGCAACCTTATTCGCCTCACATCGGCAACGCCATCTGGCCGTCGGCAGGCGCCGCGGGTGCGCGCTCCTCCGTTTCCAGCCCGGCGACCCTCACGCCGAGCAGCCGCACCGGCCGCGGCGGGTCGTAGTCGCGCAGCAGCTGCCTCGCGACCGCGACGACGACGCTCGCCTCGCAGGTCGGCGCCTCGATCGTGCGCGCCCTCGTTACGGTCGAGAAGTCGTCGAGCCTGACCTTGATCGCGATCGTGCGCCCGCGGCGGCGATGGGCGGCAAGGCTCTCGCACAGCTCGACGGACATGTGATCGAGCTCGCGCTCGAGCGTCGCGCCGTCGGCGAGGTCGAAGTCGAAGGTGCGCTCCCGCGACTCAGAGACGACCTTGCGCTGCTGCGAGACGGCACCATCCGATTCGAAGCGAGCCCGCCTTATCAGGTCACGGCCGAGGTTGACGCCGAAGCGCTCGGCGAGCGTCTGCTGCGGCGCGGCCGCGAGCGCCGAGAGCGTGTGAATCCCGAGCTCTGCGAGCTTCGTCGCGGTCTTCGGGCCGATGCCCGGCACGAGCCCCGGCGGTGAGGACGCGAAGCGCGCGCACGCCTGCTCGCGGCTGAGCACGACGAAGCCGCGCGGCTTCTCCGCGTCGGAGGCGACCTTCGCGACGAGCTTGTTCGGCCCGATCCCGACCGAGCAGGTGAGCCCGGTCGTGTCTCTGACCTGCGCGACGATCCGCCGCATCGCCGCGCGCGGCGAGTGGAAGCCGTGAAGGTCGAGGTAGGCCTCGTCGAGCCCGATCACCTCGA
>JBAIYK010000081.1:0-3161 GCA_037915935.1 Solirubrobacterales bacterium
CGCTGCGCAGCACCCGCGCGCAGAAGCCGTGGATCGTGCCGACGCTCGCCTCCTCCGCTTCGAGCGCGAGATCGCGTCCGTCGAGCTCGCCCAGGCGCGTCCTCACCCGCCGGCGCAGCTCGATCGCGGCCCGCTCGGTGAAGGTGATCGCGAGGATCCGCGACGGCGCGAGGCCGTCCTCCGCGACTGCGCGCGCGTAGCGCTCGACCAGCACCGAGGTCTTCCCGCTGCCGGCGGCCGCCGCGAGCAGCATCGGCCCCTCCCGCCGGGCGGCCGCAAGCTCCTGCTCGGCGGTGAGTGGGGGTGCGTCAGGAGCGGATGCGGCGCGGACCGGGTCGGCGGCGGCGTGCGCCGGAGTGCCCCCTGCCTCGCCATCGACGATCTCCAGCTCCAGCTGCAGAGCGCCGGCGCTCAACGCGCGCTCCTGCAGATGCTCGGATATTTGCAGCCGCCGCGATGGCTGCACGTCTGCGGCCGCGGCTGCAGCGCGCCCGCCTGCGCCTCGCGGGCGGCCTTCACGGCGGTCTCGGAGGCCGCGCCCACGAGCTCCGCGAGCCGGTCGGCGTCGCAGGCGTCGGTGCGCA
This sequence comes from Solirubrobacterales bacterium, assembly GCA_037915935.1. Classification (GTDB taxonomy): domain Bacteria; phylum Actinomycetota; class Thermoleophilia; order Solirubrobacterales; family Solirubrobacteraceae; genus Palsa-744. The sequence continues at coordinate 585 of JBAIYK010000081.1, forward strand.
CGCAGCGCAGCTTCAGGTCCGCCTCGCGGTCGAGCGCGCCGCGCGGACGCAGGTCCGGGCCGGCGAGCGGCTGGTAGAGCCCGCCGACCGCGTTCAGCCCCATCAGCTCGCCCACGGCGCGCATGTAGAGCGGCATCTGGAAGCGGCCGGACTGCGCCCACTTCGCGCCCGAGTGGTCGGGGCCCGTGCGGCCGCTCTTGTAGTCGTAGACGACGGCCTGCCCGCCTGGGGTGATGTCGACGCGGTCGATGCGCCCGCAGAGGCTGACGCCGTCGGCGAGCTCGAGCGCAGGCAGCCCGTCGCCGTCCTGCTCGAACCCGAACGACAGCTCGAGGTGGGTCGGCTCGAGCGGTCCCTGCTGCTGCGCCTCGTGCTCGAGGTAGCGGCCGAGGTCCGCCTCTAGCCTTCGGTCGGCGAGCGGCGTGCGCTCGGCGGCGACGGATATCGGCTGCTGCTCGCGCCTGCGCGAAAGCGCCTCGCTCACGAGCGCGCGCGCGCGCGGCAGGCTGGCCGCGGTGATCTTCGCGGAGCCGGTCTCGCTGCGCAGCGCCTCGAGCGCCTCACCGAGGACCGCGTGCGCGAGCGTGCCGCGGGCCCGCGGCTCCGGCTCGGGGCCGATGCCCTCCGCGCCGAGCACGCGCTCGACGAACCAGCTGACCGGGCAGGCCGCCCACCGCTCGAGCGAGGAGGCGGACCACAGCGTGCGCTCGCTCAGCTCGCTGAGCAGATGCTCGTCGAGCAGGGAGTCGACCGCGCCGCCGGAGAGGGCGCCGCCGCTCCTGGGCGCGTGGTCGCTCCGCGGGTCCTCGGCCCTCGCGTTTCGGTCGCGCGGGTTCTCGGCATGCGCGAGACCGGCGACTACCCCGGCTGCGCGGGGCCGGGCAGCCTCGACCGCGCCCAGCGTGCGCAGGTCGCCGTCGAAGAGACCGCGGACCTCTTCGAGGAACGGCGAGGGCGCCGTCGGCTGACCGTCCTCGGTCTCGCCCTGCCAGCTGAGGAACAGCCGCTCCTCCGGGCGCGAGACGCTCGCATAGAGCAGGTAGCGCTCGGCGGCAAGCGCCTCCTCGCGGCGCAGCCGCCGGCCGCCGCAGACCGAGGCGATCAGCCCCGCGAGCTCGTCGGAGATCGCGCTCTCGCCCCCCGACGACGCTGGGAAGACGCCCTCCTGCAAACCGCAGAGGAACAGCGCGCGCACGCGGCGCGCGCGCAGCGAAAGCGGATCGAGCACCGCCACCGCCGCGCGGTGAGCGGCGCGGCGCCCCCGCAGCCTCGCCTCCTGCAGCGCCTCGATCACGCCGGCGGGACCGCCCACCAGCTCTGAGCCGACGTCCGCGAGCTCCTGCAGCTCGCAGATCGCCTCGAAGCCCGTGCGCAGCGCGAGCGCCGCCTCGTCGTGGGCGGGGTCGAGCACCGGCGCGCGGTGGGCGCGGGGGGCGCAGAAGAGCCGCAGCAGCTCGCGCTGCGCGCGCTCGAGCAGGCTGTCGACGCCGCGCCTCGCCGCCGCGCTCACGCGGTCGATCGCGTCGAGCGGCCAGTGCTCGCGCTCCCACAGTGCCCGCGCGCTCGCGGCGTCGCGCATGCCGGCGGCGAGCGCCTGCTGCTCGAGCCGGTCGGCGAGCTCGACGCGCTCGAGCAGGCCGGGCGCGCGCAGCCAGGCGAGCAAGTCGGCGAGGCTCGCGGCTCCAAGAGGAGCCATAGCCCCCTCGACTTCCGCGCAGCCGCATCTGAGCAGGCCGATCAGGGCGCGCCCGAGCGCCGTGTTCGCGAAGCGCCCGCAGCGCGCGATCGCGTGCGGCACGGCGACCGCGTCGAGCGCGTCGGCGAGCTCCTCCGCGACGCTCGCGGGCGCGCGGTGCACGATCGCGATCTCCTCGGGGGCGAACCCCTCGTCGAGCAGCGCCCGCGCCTGCGCGGCGACCAGCTCGAGCTCGCTGCGCTGCGAGTCGCCTTCGAGCAGTTGAACGCCCTGGGCAGGCGATGGCGCTGCGTCTGCGCGCGGCTCGAACAGGCGACGCTCGATGCGGTGCAGTGCCGGGCGGGAACGGGTGGCGTAGTAGTCGCTGCGCGCGGGCAGCGTGAGTCTCTCTGTCGCGTGCGGCGCGAGCTCCTCGAAGGCCCACGCCCGCTCCGCGAACGCGACCCTGCCGGGCTCATAGGAGAGCGCGACCGTCACCGCCGCGTCGACGGCGCAGCCGAGCGTCCTCACCGCGTCGATCTGCAGCCCAGTCAGGTCGTCGAAGCCGTAGAGCAGCACCGGCGGCGGCCGCCCCTCCACGCTCCACAGCGCCGGCCAACGTCCGAGGACGTCGAGCGCCCTGCGCGCGCGCAGCTCGGCGTCGAGCGCCTTGCGGCGCCTGAGCGCGCGGTCGTAGCGTTCGTGCAGCTGCACGAGCAGGCGCGTGCAGACCTCGCCCGCGGCCGCGGAGGTCTCGCTCGCCTTGCGCAGCGCCGCCGGCGTCACCCCCGCTCCCTGCAGCTCGGCGATCGCCCCGCCGAGGGCGCGCGCGAGCGCGCGAGCGCCGCCCGCGGGCGCTCCGGGCAGCTCTCGCGCGAGCGTCGCGAGCATCTGCTCGCGCG
>JBAIYK010000037.1:0-27306 GCA_037915935.1 Solirubrobacterales bacterium
CGCGCGCGAGGCGCACGACCGCGACGTACTCCCTCGTGCGCTGCAGCTGGTGGGCGAAGCGCTGCCCATGCCAGCCCTCTGCGACCTGCGGCCCAGAGGAGCCGATCCCGAGGATCATCCGCCCGCCTGAGAGCTGGTCGATGGTGGCCGCGGTCATCGCCGTCATCGCGGCCGAGCGGCCCGGCATCTGGAAGATCCCCGAGCCGAGCCTGATCTTCGTCGTCTGCCCCGCGAGCCAACTGAGCACGGTCGCGGCGTCGGAGCCGTATGCCTCTGCGGTCCAGACCGAGTCGTAGCCGAGGCGCTCTGCCTCCTGGACGATCTGCAGCTGGTCCTCCGAGCTGAGCCCAAGGCCCCAATAGCCGATGTGAACGCCGAGCTTCATTCGATCGGGTCTGCGCCGCCTTTGAAGGTGCCAACCACAGGCTCGCCCCAAAAGGCGAGCCCATGAAAGACCCTATAGGCCCTCTCCTGGTCTGACGAACATGATCTCCGGCACTACGCAGTTGGGGGAGGTCCTGAGCAGGAAGCGCACCGACTCGGCGATGTCCTGCGGCTGGATCATGTCCTGCGGCCTGACGTGCTCCTTGACGAAGTCCGTCATCGGCGTGTCGACGAACGCGGGGCAGAGCGCGGTCGACTTGATGCCCTGGCCCGAGAGCTCCTTGTTCATCGCTTCTGTCCAGCCGACGACGGCGTGCTTGGTGGCGGAGTAGACCGACAGCCACGCCTCTGCGCGCTTGCCAGAGATCGAGGAGGTGTTGACGACGAGCGCGTTCCTGTGCTCCGTGGCGGCCTGACTGAGCAGCGGCAGGCATTCGCGGTAGAAGAGGACGATCGAGCGCAGGTTGACCTCGAGCTGCATGTCGAGGCGCTTGGTGAGGATCTCGCTTAGCGTCGCGCCGACGCCGACGCCGGCGTTGTTGACGAGCACGTCTAGGCGCTGGTAGCGCTGGCGGTGGGCCTCTACGACGCGCTGGATCTCCTCCTCGCTGCTGACGTTGGCGGGGACGCCGTGGACGTCGAGGCCCTTGCCCTGGAGCTGGGCGACCGCCGTCTCCAGCTTCTCAGGGCGCCGCGCTGTCATCGTGACTCTGTAGCCCTCCTGTCCGAGCATCTCGGCGATCGCGAGCCCGATCCCGCTCGACGCCCCCGTGACCAACGCTGCGCGCTCTGCCATTGGCTCTCTCCTCGTTCTCGTTCGCCTGTGGGCCCGGCAGGATTCGAACCTGCGACCTACCGATTATGAGTCGGCGGCTCTAACCACTGAGCTACGGGCCCGCCTCCGCGACGCGGAGACTACGGACGCTACCAGCGTTCCGGATGCCCGAGGCGGATGGCCGATGCGAGGACGAAGCCGACGCATGCGAATGCCTCGAATCACGAGGACGCGACTGAGTAGCATGGCCGGGATGTCCGAGCCCATGACCGTTCCCACCCACGACGAGGCCGATGAGACCGCCACGGCTGCGGTGACGGCGGTGATCGTCTGCTACGACGAGCACCCCGAGGAGCTGCGCGCCGCGATCGACGGCCTGCTGGCGCAGACGCGGCCGCCCGCCGAGATCGTCGTCGTGGACAACGGGCCCGAGGGCGCTCTCGCGAAGGCGCTCGACGGCTGTGCGCCCAACGTGAGGGCGCTGGCCGCAGAGGCGAACCTCGGCTATCCGGCGGGAGTGAACCTCGCCGCCTCGAATGCGTCCGGCGACTACCTCTTCTGCCTGAACCCCGACGCGCGCGCGGACGATGACTGCGTGCAGCGGCTCGTGACGGTCGCGGAGTCCGATCCGAGCATCGCGATCGTGGGGGCGCAGATCCTGCTCGAGGACGGAGACACGACGAACGCCGGCGCGAACCCGCTGCACCCGACGGGCATCTCGCCGTCGGGCGGCTACGGCGAGCGGCGCGAGCACGGCGAGCCGCGCGATGTGATCGTCGTCTCCGGCGCCTGCTGCCTGATCCGCCGTGCCGCCTTCGAAAGGCTCGGCGGCTTCGTCGACTCCTTCTTCCTCTACTACGACGACGCCGACCTCGGCTGGCGCGCGCGGATCGCGGGGCTGCGCGTGCTGTACTGCCCGCAGGCGACCGTCCGTCATCACTACGAGTTCGCCCGCCGCGGGCGCAAGTGGTTCTACCTCGAGCGCAATCGTCTGTTCAGCGTGCTGTCGAACTACGAGATGCGGACGCTGCTGCTGCTCGCGCCGCTGCTGCTTGCGGCCGAGCTTGGGCTGCTCGCCGTCGCCGCGCTGCAGGGCTGGCTCGGGCAGAAGCTGCGGGCCTACGGGTCGATCGTGACGCTCCGCGGGGAGCTGCGCTCGCACCGGCGGGTCGTGCAGGGCTCGCGCCGTTGCGGGGACGGGGAGCTGCTCGCGTTCTTCGAGGACCGCTTCGACTCGCCCCTGCTCCCCCGTCGGCCCGCCGCGCTCGCGAGCCTCCTGAGCGCGGCCTACATGCGATTTGTGCGCGCCGCGCTCATTCGCTAGCTTGCGGCGATGGCCGCTGAGAAGCCGACATCTTTAGACGGGAAGCGCTGCAACGGGCTCGCCGCGAGCGCTCCGAACCCCGACCAGCTGGTGCTCGTCGTCGGCGGGGCGGGCTACATCGGGTGCATCCTCGTGCCGCGGCTGCTCGACCGCGGCTACCGCGTGCGGGTGCTCGACCGGCTGTACTTCGGCGAGGAGGGCCTCGCCGAAGTGCGCGATCGCATCGAGCTCGTCTCCGCAGACGTGCGGGACATTCCGAGGGAGGCCTTCGAGGGCGTCGACGGCGTGATCAACCTCTCCGGCCTGAGCAACGACCCGACCGCGGAATTCAATCCCGAGGCGAACTGGCAGATGAACGCGGTCGCGACGGAAACACTCGGCGAAGAGTGCGTGCGGCGCGGGATCGAGCGTTTCGTGTTCGCCTCTTCCTGCTCGCTCTACGACGGGCTGCCGCCAGGGATGCACGACGAGGAGGCTCCGATCCAGCCGAGGGCCGCCTACGCGACCTCGAAGCGCTACGGCGAGGAGAGCCTGATCCGCCTGAGCGGCGAGGGCCTGTGCCCGGTGATCCTGCGCAACGGCACGGTCTACGGCTGGAGCCCGCGGATGCGCTTCGACCTCGTCGTGAACACGTTCGTGAAGGACGCTTTGCTGAACGGCATGCTGAAGCTCCACGGCGGCGGCTGGATGTGGCGACCGCTCGTGGACGTCCGCGACTGCGCCGAGGCGATGATCGCGGCCTACGAGGCTCCCGCCGAGCGGGTGCGCGGAGAGATCTTCAACGTCGTCCACGGCAACTATCAGATCCGCGAGCTGGCGATGATCGTCGCCGGCTCAGTGCAGCTGACGGGCAAGAGCGTCGGGCTCGAAGAGGCTCCCTCGCCGGCGCTGACGCGCGACTACGAGTGCGCGAACGCGAAGCTCTCGACGACGCTGGGGTTCATCCCCCGGCGCTCGGTGCTGGAGGCGGTGACGGACCTGCTCGCGCGGATCGACGACGGCGACCGCGCCCACCTGACCGACCCGCGCTGCTACAACATCCGCTGGCTCGAACTGCTGCACGAGGTGAAGCCCGTGCTCGACTCCTTCTCCTCCGTCCTGTGAGGGCGCTGATCACCGGAGGCGGTGGCCAGCTCGCCTCCGACCTCGCGGCGCTGCTCGGCTCCGAGGCGATCGCGTATCCGCGCACGCAGCTGGACGTGACCGATGCCCACGCGGTGAGCCGCGCGTTCGAGCAGGCGCGGCCCGAGATCGTCTTCAACTGCGCCGCCTTTCACAACCTGGACCTGTGCGAGGCCGATCCGGCCCGCGCGTGGGAGGTGAACGTCGAGGCCGTGCGCAACCTCGCGCGCCGCGGCGCGAAGCTCGTGCATGTCTCGACGAACTACGTCTTCGACGGGCACTGCGACGAGCCCTACGCCGAGGACGACCTGCCGGCGCCGCAGTCGATCTACGCGCTGACGAAGCTCGCCGGCGAGCATGCTGCGATCGCCTATGGCGAAGAGAGCCTGATCGTGCGCACGGCGGGCCTCTACGGGCTCCACGGCAGCGCGAGCAAGGGGGGCAACTTCGTGCAACGGATGCTGACGCGCGCCCGCGAGCAGGGCGCGCTCTCGGTCGTCGCCGACCAGCGCCTGCAGCCGACGTTCACCGCGGACCTCGCGCAGGCGATCCTCGCCGCTGTGCGCAGCGGCGCGCGGGGCGTCGTGCATCTCACCGCCTCAGAGGAGTGCTCCTGGCATGAGTTCACCGAGGCGATCCTCGCCCGCGCAGGTCTGCAGGTTCCCGTGCAGGCGGTCTCGACGACGATCGAGCCAGGCGGCGTGAAGCGGCCGCTGAACGGGGTGCTCGCGCGCCCGCGGGCGGACTCGCTCGGGCTCCCCGCTCTGCGTTCCTGGCGCGAGGCCCTGTATGACTACATGGACCGTGCGGGCCTGAGCGAGGGCTCGGGCACAGGAGACGACGACCGAGGGAGCGTGAATGCAACTGCAGCGACTTGACACCCGGATCGATGGCCCGATGCTGATCGCTCCGCGCGTGCTCGGCGACGAGCGCGGGTTCTTCTGCGAGACCTACCGTCGCAGCGTCTTCGCGGACCTCGGCATCGCGGAGGAGATGGTGCAGGACAACCACTCCCGCTCCGCGCACGGGATCGTGCGCGGGATGCACTTCCAGATCGGGGAGGGCGCGGCGAAGCTGATCCGCTGCGCGCGGGGCGCGATCTACGACGTCGTCGTCGACCTGCGGCGCGGCTCGCCGACCTTCGGGCAGTGGGAGGGCTTCGAGCTGAGCGACGAGAACATGCGCATGGTCTACTGCCCAATCGGCTTCGCCCACGGCTTCTGCGTGCTGAGCGAGGTCTGCGACGTGATCTACAAGCAGAGCAACTACTACTCCGACGAGCGCGAGCGCGGGATCGCCTACGACGACCCCGACGTGGGCGTGAGATGGCCGCTGCCGACGGGCGAGCTGATCGCATCCGAGCGCGACCGCAACGCGCCGCGGCTCGCCGAGATCGCCGAGGCGCTGCCGTTCCGCCTGGTGGCGGCGTAGCGCGCTTTGGCGTGTCCGCGGGGCGGGGTACCCTGGCCTTCATGCGAGCCGCGTCGGCGATCTGGACGATCGGGCATTCCAATCACTCCTTCGAGCGCTTCGCCGAGCTCCTGATCGGGGAGGAGATCGAGTTCCTCGTGGACGTTCGGTCCTACCCGTACTCGCGCATAGCGCCGCAGTTCGATCGCGAGACGTTGGAGGTCGCGCTTCGCGAGATCGGGGTGCGCTATCTCTTCCTCGGAGGGGAGCTCGGCGGCCGGCCCTCACGAGAGGAGCACTATGACGAGCTGGGTCGCGCGCGTTACGACCTCATGGCCGTGACGCCTGTGTTTCGGATGGCGATACAGCGTCTGTTGAGGGGCTGCGAGGAGCATCGGATCGCGCTGATGTGCAGCGAGTGCGATCCGCGAGAGTGCCACCGACGGCTGCTCGTCGGCAAGGTGCTGACCGAGCACGGCGTCGAGCTGCGACACATCCTGCGCGACGGAGTCCTCCTGGAGGAGGACGTCGTGGCTCTGGATCCCGACGAGGGTCAGGAGATGCTGTTCGGCAAGGAGGCGGCGTGGAGATCTACACGATCGGTTTCACGCAGACGACGGCTGAGCGCTTCTTCGGCCGCTTGAAGGCGGCCGGCGTCCGTCGTCTGCTCGACGTCCGCCTGAACAACTCCTCCCAGCTGGCCGGGTTTGCGAAGGCCCAGGATCTTCCATTCTTCCTGGGAGAGCTGATCGGCGCGTCCTACGAGCACGATCCGCGCCTTGCTCCGACACAGGATCTGCTCGACGATTACAAGAAGCGCAACGGCGACTGGTCGACATACGAGCAAGGCTTCTCGAGGCTGATGGCCGAGCGGAAGATCGAGTGCGCGCTCTCGCCCACCGAGTTCGAGACGCCGACGGCGCTGCTTTGCAGCGAGGCGACCGCCGAGCATTGCCATCGCAGACTTGTCTGTGAGTATCTCGCCGAGCACTGGCCCGCGGTGCGGCCGGTGCATCTTTGATGCGCATAGTGATCAACCATCTGACGCGGATGGAGGCGCCGCGCATCTGCGTCGCTGGAATCGATCCCGCGACAGGTCGGCACATCCGTCCGATTACCGAGCGCGATCATCCGCTCACGCGCAGCCTGCTTGGTGCGCACGGCGGGCCGTTCGACCTTGGCGCCCTCGTGGAGATTGGGAATGTCACCGCTGACCCGAAGCGACCCGAGACGGAGGACCATCTCTTCTGGCCGGCAAGAGCGAAGGTGATGGGGCGGCTCAGCCCGAACCGCTACGTCGAGCTGCTGCACGAACATGCCGACGACTGCCTGACGGCGATCTTCGGCGACGATCTCGTGCGACACGATTGGAACTACGCCGTCGAGAAGGGCCGCGGGACGGTTTCGCTCGGCGTCCTGCGCGTACGACGCAGGCCGGATATCGAGATCGACCGCTACGGCAAGCTGCGGTTGCGTCTGAACGACGAGGACAAGCCGGCCTTCCTGTCGGTCACAGACGTGAGGTTCGTCGAAGCAGACCACAAGATGGTGAAGGCCGAGCTCGTCTCCGATGTGAAGGCACGCATGCGTCGTGGGGTCGAGGTGCTCCTCATGCTCGGTCTTGCGCGAGCGTTTCAGCGCTCGGAGGACGATCGCGAGCGGCATTGGCTGCAGGTCAACGGCATCTGCATGACCGACCGGCCGCTCGGCGAACGACGATGAAGTCCATGCGGCGCCGATGCGATGTTCAAGCCTGAAGCTCGCGAGTCCTGAACCCGCTGGCGCCGCCTCAGAGCTTACGAGCCCGCACCGCCGTGCCGTAGGCGCAGATCTCGGTCCAGGTCGAGCCGAGCTCGGAGGTGTCGAAGCGGAAGGCGAGGATCGCGTTGCCGCCCTTGGCCTCCGCCTCGGCGACGAGCCTGTCGGTCGCGTCCTGGCGGCCGGCGGCGAGCATCTTCGTCATGCCCTTCAGCTCGCCGCCGATCAGCGACTTCAGCCCCGCGCCGATCTGGGAGCCGACGTTGCGCGAGCGGACCGTGAGCCCGAACACCTCGCCGAGCACCTCCTCGATCTCATAGCCGGGCAGGTCGTTCATCGTCGAGATGAGCATGGGCGAAACCTACCAGTGGTGATCGCGCGTCGGTGGCGGAGGCATGCGGCTGCACAGGCGGCGGAGGGGCGGCAGGCCGCCCGGGAGGCTGATGACCGTCTAACGTGGCCGCATGCGCGTCGAGCTGCTCTACTGGGACGGCTGCCCCTCGCACCCGCGGGCGCTCGCCGACCTGCGCGAGGCGATGCGGGAGCTGCGTCTCGAACCGCAGAGCGTCGAGGTGCGAAGGATCGACAGCGACGAGCGGGCGGCGCAGGAGCGCTTCATCGGCTCGCCGACGATCCGGATCGACGGCGTCGACGTCGACGACCCGGGCGGCCAGCCCTTCGGCCTTACCTGCCGCATCTATCATCGCCGCGACGGTCGGGTCTCCCCGACCCCCGACCCGGCCGACGTCCGCGACGCCTTGACGCGGGCGCTGGCGAGAGATGACGACTAGGAGGACCAGATGCCTGCGATCGGAGAGACCGCGCCGCGCTTCTCGCTGCAAGACACCGAGGGCGCCGAGCATGAGCCGGGCGGCGCGCCCGCGACCGTCGTCGTCTTCACCTGCAACCACTGCCCCTACGCGCTCGCCTGGCACGACCGGCTGATGAGCGTCGCCCACGACTACTCGGGCCGCGGCGTGAAGATGCTCGCGATCAACCCGAACGACGCGACGCGCTATCCGGCGGACTCGCAAGAGGCGATGGCTGAGCGCGTGCAGAAGGGCGACTTCGACGGCGTGCCCTACCTGCGCGACGACTCCCAGGAGGTCGCGCGGGCGTACGACGCGAAGACGACCCCGGACGTGTTCGTGCTCGACGCGGAGGGCAGGCTCCGCTACCGGGGCGCGCCGGACGCAGACCACGACGACCCCTCTCAGGACGCGGCGTTCCTGCGCTCCGCGCTCGACGCGGTGCTGCAGGGCGCAGACGCCGACCCCGCGGAGACGACGCCGGTCGGGTGCTCGATCAAGTGGCGACAGTGAGCCGCGGCGCCGCGTTCTTCGTGAGAGGCGGTACACGCCGAGCCGCAAGAGCCCGCTCAGCCGCAGCCCCTGGCGCGTGGCGAGGTAGAGCCCCGGATGCTTGTAGAGCACCGTCCGTGACTCGAGCAGCCCATCTCGCACGAGCTGGTAGGCGCGGCGGCGGCTCATCCCGAACCGCCGCATCACGTGCTCCGCGCCAGTCGCGCCGACGTGGCCGATCCAACCGACGATTTCGACATCCCTGCTCGTCAGCATCGAAGAGCGGCCTCCTTGCGCGCGATCAACCGAACACTGTCTATTCCGACGAAAGCGTGGGGAGTGGGACATGTGGCGCGGCAGAGCCGCGACGGCCGCTCGCGGTAGCCTGAGATTGAGCCACGCGTATGCGAGGTCGTCGCGGGTCTTGCGCTTGACGACGCCGAGGCGCGCGCCGAGGGCTCGAAGATGCCAGGTGCCCCCTGGGCCTACTTGTCTCATGACGAGTCGCAGACCCTGGCGCCGCTCGTCCTGATGCCGCCTGCGGCAACGGCGGCATGATGCACGCGTCTCCAACTCCAGAGGCGGCTTTGGAGTAGGCCCCCGCACCTATAGAAACGTTTCGCAGTTGCGATACCGCCATTCCTGGGGATTCTCGGCCCGAGCGCCGGGTGACGGTTGCGTATTTTGGCCGGTATGAGATCGTGCTCAGTTATGACGTGGCGATCTCTGCTGGCGCTCGCCCTGGCGAGTTTCTGGCCTGCAATAGCCCACGATGCGGAGCGCAACCGCAGAGCGCTGACGCTCGCGGGGCGTAGATGGCCAAGCGTGGTCAGCTCCGCGCAACACATCGAGTTGGAACCACGGCTCTTACGCGCGTTAGTCCCGTCACGGACCTCGCGCCTCGATCCTGCTCCAGCTCGATGTAAGACAAATGTCAGACCCACCCGATCACATTCTCTTTGGCCACTTCTCAGCCGCTCGACGCCAGCCTCATCGCGACAACGAGGGCGGGCGTGTCGCGCACAAACACCTCGTTCTGCGCTACACCGACAGGCGTCCACGAGTCAGCCGCGCAGAACGGAAACCATCGCGGTTGTTACGCCTGGTCTTTGCTCATCTCCGTTCCCTGATCGCCTATGCCTTCGCCGCCTTTCTGGCGATCACGTATGGCGTCTTACGAAGCAACGGAAGCAACGACTCGAAGCAAGCGCCGCAGAGCGAAAACGACGAACTGTACGAGACTGAAGTGCGTCAATTCGAATTTCAGGTGAGGAAGGAGGGGTGGGAGGAGCACAAGAAGGATTCGAAACTGGGTCGGATACGGCAGGGAGTCTTCCTCGGCCTGACAGTCTGCTTGGTACTGACGACAATCTATTGCGCTGTTCGCGGCATGCATGGAGCACTGCCGCTTGCCATCGGTGGCTCAAGCATTGGTGCGGCCGCCGGTGCAGCCGCCGCTGGCCGGGTAGGCAAATCCCGCAAGCGCAGCTAGCCGAGCTCGTGAAGAAGTACGCCGACTTCCCGCTCGGCGGCGCCGACGCATCCGTCGTCGCGCTCGCCGAACGGCTCGACGCCCCGACGATCACCGCGCTCGACCGGCGCCACTTCTCGACGGTGAAGCCTCACGATCGGGAAGCGTTCGGTAGTGGGCAAACTCACCTATTACCAAGCGTTCGAGCAGCTGCGATGAGTCTCAGATCGAAGGCGGCGAAGCCACCGCAAGCGGCGATGCGTCGGGGTAGAGCTTCGCGATCAGGTCACTGAGACTCTCGAAGTCGCCGCGATTCTCGGTCGCGATCCCGCGGCCATGAGTCCAGGCGCAGGCGGCGATCTGGATGTCGAGCACCCAGCCGGCGCGCTGCTCGGGCTTCGCGCCCTTGCGGCGTGCAGCGATGGTCGGCGGCGTGGGCTGCTTTGCGCGCAGGCAGCCGGCGAGGATCGCCGCGGGGCGGTCGAGCGGGAGCACCTCGACGAGACCGCTTGCGATCAGCCGGATGAACCAGGACAGCCCGGCCGCAACCTGTGGCTCGCTCGCCGCGGTCGCCTCGAGACTGCGGACGACCTCCATGATCGTGGGCGCGGTGATCGCGACCGGCTCGCCGGCGCTCGCGCTGTCCAGCAGCCGTCGCTCGAGCGGCCCGCCTGGATAGATCCGCGAGACGAGCGTCGTGTCCCACGCGATCGTCAAGGATCGCGGCGGCCCGCGAGCATCGCCTGATGGAGCTGAGCGGCGGTGGGGAACGCGAGCGCGTCGCTCAGCCCGGTCCGCTCCACGGCGGTGCGACGCTCCGATGCGAGCGCGGCGATCCGCTCCCGCCGCTCGCGAGCGGCGGCGCCTTCCTCGGCGAGGCGCACGATCGCGTCGTTAGCAGTCGTGCCAAGCTCGCGGGCGAGACGATCCGCCGCGTCGAGAACCGAGTGCGGCACCGTGAGCGTGGTCCTGTGGCCGGGACGGCGGGGCGCTCTCCTGCGCGGCTCCATGTAGCGCATCATAGCGCATCATGGGTTTCGAGAAGTATCGAGGCGTGCGAGCCCGGCGGCGGCCGCGGATGACGTATTCGCCAGCGGGCGCCAGCACATCCAGCAGGCGCCGCCGGAACCCCGACACTCGGTCCTCAGGCCAGCAGAAGCGCCAGTTCCTCGCCGTGCCGCTCGTCGATCCCGCCGACGGCGGACTCGATGATCGAGAAGAGGTCGGCCTGGGGGGCGACGGCTGCGGCGAAGCTCGCTAGGTAGAGGAGGTTCTTGAAGAAGAGGACGAGCTCCTTGGGCATCCTGAATCCGTGGCGTGCGAGGATCGCGAGCTGGCCGGAGACGCTGTCTGCGAGCCGCTGGAAGGTGATCGCGCCGTCGCGCCGTCGCGCGAGCTCGTGGAGCTCTGCGGCGAGTTCCGCTACGAGCCCGTCTGTGACCGCGGGGATCGCGCCGAAGTCGTGGAGCGCTCGAGCCTGCGCGCCCGCGTCGCTCTGCGCGAAGCCGACCAGATACCTCGCGATGCTGCGACGCTGCACGGCGGTGAAGCGGCCGCAGATGCCGAAGTCGACGAGCCCGAAGGTGCCGTCTGCTCGTACGAGCACGTTGCCGGCATGGAGGTCGCCGTGGAAGACGCCATGCAGAAGCGCGGACTTCAACACGCCGCCGACCGCGAGCGCGAGCAGCCGCGTTCCGTCGAGGCGATCCCCGAGTGCGGCGGCCGCGCGATCGTAGGGGACGCCCTCGATCTCCTCCATCACGAGCACCCGCTCGGTCACGAGGCTCTCGACGGGACGGGGGACGCTCACCCAATCCATCTCGCAGGCGCGATAGGCGGCGGCGCAGTCGCGCAGGTTCAGCGCCTCGAGGCGAAAGTCGCTCTCCTCGAGGGCGAGCTGGGCGAACAGCTCGACGAAGCCGGGCAGGTTCGCGGCGGCGGTGTCCTCGTTCACCCGCCCCGCGACGGCCGCCGCGAGCGCGAGCGCGCCGATGTCGGATCTCAGCCTCCGCCGCAGGCCGGGGCGACGCAGCTTCACGACGACAGCAGCGCCGTCCGCCAGGACCGCCCGGTGGACCTGGGCGATGGAGCCCGCCGCCAGTGGAATGGGATGAAGCTCCGCGAACGCCTGAAGGCCGATCTCGCGCGAGAGGATCGAGCGGACCGTGCGCTCAGAGAGACGGGGCGCGTCGTCGCGGCACCAGGCGAACGCCTCGACCCATCGTGGCGGCAGCATGCCGTCGGCGCTTGCGATGAACTGGCCGAGCTTGATGTAGGCGGGACCGCCGCGGCGAACGAGCCGCTGGACGGTGTCGATCGCGCGTGAGTCGACGCCGGGCGGTCCAAGGCGAATCCCGGTCGCGCCGCTTGCCGCGCCGAGCAACAGCAGCGGTGCGTCGGCCGCGAAGGTGGACGCGCCACGCCACACGTTCGCGGCCAGCGCGCCGATCGTGTCCGTCCACAGCCGCGGCCGCGCGAGCGCGAGGGCTTCGTCCGCCAGCCGCTCTCGCAGCCGGATGAGCTCCCCGTCGGATAGGGGGCCGCGTGCGCCTCGCCGCGAGGTCCTTCGCTCGACGATGAGCATTGATCTCGATGCCCTGCCCACGATGCGCAACACGTTACACGATTCGATGTGACGTTGGCATACGTCACGTTCCTTGATGTTATGGTTCGGCCTGTGTCCAGAGAGCGCCTTCGCCTCGCCGCGCCTGTGCCAGAGTGCTCGCTGACGATTGAGGAGCTCGCAGCGAAGAGCGGGATGACGGTACGGAACATCCGGGCGCACCGGGCGCGCGGCCTGCTGCCCGCGCCGGAGGTTCGCGAACGCGTCGGCTACTACGGCCCCGAGCATCTGGCGCGGCTGCAGCTGATCCAGCAGATGCAGGCCGACGGGTTCAACCTGCGGGCGATCCAGCGGCTGCTGGAGCAGACGGGCAACCGTCCCGAGCAGCTCCTCAGCATGAAGGAGGCGCTGACGGTGCCCTTCGAGGCCGAGCAGCCCGCCGTCTTCACGCTGGATGAGCTGCGCGAGCGGTTCGGCGAGCAGGCCGACGAGGAGACGCTGAGACGCGCGCAGCGCAGCGGTCTGCTCGCGCCGCTCGGAGAAGACCGGTTCGAGGCCCCGATGCCCTCGCTGCTCGACGTGGCCGAGGAGGTCGTGGCGCGCGGCGTCCCGCTCGCGCATGCGGTGAGCGTCGTCTCGAAGCTGCTCGGGCAGCAGTGCCGCACGATCGCCCGAGAGTTCGTGCGCCTGTTCCTCGATGACCTGTGGAAGCCGTTCGCGGCCGCCGGCTACCCGGAAGATCGCTGGGCCGAGATGACCGAGTCGATCGAGCAGCTCCGTCCCCTTTCCTCACAGGCGCTGCTCAGCGCCTATCAACTGACGATGGCGCAGGAGACGGAGGCGGCGTTCGGCCGCGAGCTGGAGCGGATGACGCGCAAGGGACGCGCGTCTGCCCGTGACTGAGCGCAAGCGGGGCCGCCCGTGACCGAGCCCAAGCGAGAGAGCCGCGCTGGACAGCTGACTGCCGCGGTCCGCCGGCTCAACCAGCATCCTGCGCTCGTCGGAGCAGTCAAAGGTGTGCGTGAGCGGGTGCTCGGCGAGGTCCAGTTCGGCAACCGGCTTGCCATGAGCCGCTCTGGCCCGGCGGCGGAGCTCTTGGCACGAAAGCTTGCTGCCCTGAGAAACGATGCGCCTGGCGCGTTGGGAGAGCTCGGGCTCACCGCGCTGCAGGCGTGGCAGCGCCTCGCAGAGCATCAGGGCCGTGGGCGTGGCGAGATCGACATCGCGATCCTCTTCGCCGACCTGACCGGCTTCTCGACCTGGGCCCTCGATGTCGGTGACGGGCCGGCGATAGACCTGCTGCGCGCGATCAGCGACGCGATCGAGCCGCTGATCCTGCAACGCAGCGGTGAGGTGGTGAAGCGCTTGGGCGACGGACTGATGGCCGCCCTGCCCGATGCCTCGAGCGCAGTGGAGGCTGCCTTCGCCGCCCGCGAGCGGGTCGCAACGATCGAAGTCGTCGGGTACCGGCCGATGCTCCGAACCGGCATTCACCTCGGCCGCCCGCGGAAGCTCGGGAGGGACTATCTCGGCGTGGATGTGAACATCGCGGCGAGATTGGTCGAGGCCGCCGGCCCAGATGAGATTCTCGTCTCGGATCGCACTCTTCAGCGTCTCGACGCGAGCAAGGTGAACGCGACGAGACTGCGATTCACAGCGAAGGGCGTTCCCGCAGGCTTCGCCGCGCACGCGGTGAACAGGGCGCGGCAGCTCGCCTGAGCGGCTGGCGCGCTCGCAAAGAGCGAGCGGGCAAGAAGCGGAAGCGATGGGGTCGGCCTCGATATCCTCAGACCTTCTCCGCGACCAGCGCGACCTTGCGCACGCGCCCGGCCCGCAGCCAGTCGATCCAAAGCCGGTGGGCGCCCAGCAGCTCCTGCAGCGCGCGGTCGCCGATCTGCGCAGCGATGTCGAGCGCATCGGCGGCGAACGCCTCGGTCAGCGACTCTGCCGTGGCGAGGTGCGAGCGAGTGCAGTCTTCCCGCCAGCGGACGACCAGTCCGGCTCGGTCCAAGCAGGCGAGCAGCTCGCCGATGGGGGCGAGCCACACCGTGTCGGCGTCGGGCATCTTCTCCCGCTCCGCCTCGGTGAGGGGCGGACCCTCCTCCACCGTGAAGGCGAAGCGACCGCCGGGCGTGAGCGCCCTCGATATGTCCCGCAGCAGCGTCTGCTTGTCGGGGAACGCGAGCATCGTCTCGAGCAGCAGCACGACGTCGAACGGACCCGGAGGTATCGGGGGGACGCGTGCGACCTCGAAGCGACAGGCGAGGCGGCCCGCGCGCTCACGTGCGATCTCGATGGCGCTGGCGCTGAGGTCCACCCCGAGGTAGGCGCAACCCAGCTGCCGGGTGAGGAAACGCCCGGGACCGGCGACTCCGCAGCACAGGTCGAGCACGGAGGCCCCCGGTCCGATGCCGGCCCGGCGCGCGAGGGACAGGATCTGTCCGGCGCGCATAAAACCCTCCTGCTCGATGAACTCGCCGGAGGGATACGCCGCAACGCGGGCTCGCTGCAGGGCCCGCACGAACGGCGTGCGCTCGTCCTGCTTCACGGCCGTCCCGCCCGGCCCGCGTGCGGCGCCGCTCCGGCAGCCCAGCCGTTCATGCGCGAAGGTTCTCAGCTTTGCGAGGGGAAAGGCTTGCGATGGCGCGAGCGTCATATAGGCACATGGCAGCAAGCGCGCAGCCGATGGGGGAGCGCCGCCCGCGCGCGACGCGCGCGGCTGGCGCCGGCCCGCTCGTCGGGCTGATCGTCCAGGCGCTGCTGCTGGCCGGGCTCGCCGTGACCGTCGGCCTCGGTGTCGGCGGCTGGGTCGCCGGACTCGCCTGCGCGGTGATCGTGAACGCGGCGCTTGCAACCGGCCTCTCGCGCCACCGCTGCGACGGACTCGGCCCCGCGGACTGGGTGACGCTGGCTCGGGCGTCGCTCGCCGTCGGGGTCGCTGCGCTGGTCGCGGACTCGTTCGCGCATCGCGTCCCAGTCACGCCGCTGGTGGGAATCAGCGCGCTCGCGCTCGCGCTCGACTGCGTGGACGGGTGGGTCGCGCGACGAACGAGGACGACGGCGGGGCTGGGCGCGCAGTTCGACGGCGAGGTCGACGCGTTCCTGATCCTCGTCCTGAGCGCGTACGTCGCCCGCTCGGCGGGCGCGTGGGTGCTGGCGATCGGCGCTGCGCGCTACGCGTTTCTCGCAGCAGGATGGCCGTTGCCGTGGATGCGGGCGCCGCTGCCGCCGCGCTATTGGCGCAAGGTCGTAACCGCGACGCAGGGGATCGTGCTGACGATCGCGGCCGCCGGCATCCTGCCGCGGCCCGTGGCGCAAGCCGCGCTCCTCGTCGCCCTCGTGCTGCTCGGCGAGTCGTTCGGCCGCGACGCGTTGTGGCTGTGGATGCGTAGGCAGGCCCCGCGGGCGCCGGTCGGGGCGGAAGACACCACGCTCGAATGCGCAGAGGTCGACGGGCGGGCGGGCATCTGGTCGGGGCGTGCGGGCGGCCGGTCCGGGCGGGCGGACGCCACGCTCGGGCGCGCGGGCATCCGGTCGTCCAGGCGGGCGGACGCCCCGCTCGGGCGCGCGGCGATGCACGGCCCGCAGCGGGGGAGGCTCCGCACGTGCATCGCTACGGCGCTCACGGTCCTCGCGCTACTGGTCGTGTGGGCGGCCCTCGTCGCGCCCGACCGCCCCGAAGACCTCACGCCGACCGCGTTCCTCAGGGTTCCCCTCGATGGCCTCGCGCTGATCGCCGTCGGGGTCCTGCTGCCGAGAGTCCCGCGGCGCATCCTGGCCGCGGTCGCCGGACCCGTCCTCGGACTGGTGGTGATCCTGAAGATCCTCGACATCGGGTTCTTCACGACCTTCGCCCGGCCGTTCGACCCTCTCGGCGACTTGGGCAGCGTCGGCACCGGCATAGAAACGCTGCAAGCCGCGATCGGCAGCAGCGAGGCGAGCCTGATCATCGTCGGCGGTGTGACGGCAACGATCGCCGTGCTCGTTCTCAGCACCCTCGCGCTGCTCCGGCTGATGCGGGTCGCCGCCGAGCACCGGCGCTCGTCGTTGCGGGCCGTGACGGGACTCGGCGCCGTCTGGCTGCTCTTCGCGGTCTCCGGCGCGCAGCTTCTCCCCGACACCCCGATCGCCTCCACGAGCACGGCCAGCTACATCGGCTACGAGGTCCGCACGGTCCAGGCCGACATCCGCGACGCCGCCGTGTTCGCCAGGCAGACTCGCATCGATGGCTTCCGCGGCGTCCCCGGCGATCGGCTGCTGACGGGCCTGCGCGGCAAGGACGTGCTGCTCGTGTTCGTCGAGGCATATGGCCAGGTCTCCGTCCAGGGGTCTCGCTTTGCGCCGGCGATCGATGCGCTGCTCGACAGGGGGACTCGAGAGCTGCGGACCGCGGGCTTCTCCGCCCGCAGCGCTTTCGTCGACGCGCCGGGCTTCGGCGGCATGAGCTGGCTCGCGCACTCCACCCTGCAGTCCGGGGTCTGGGTCGACAGCCAGCGGCGCTACGACCAGCTCGTCGGCACCCACCGCTTCACTCTCAGCGACGCGTTCGACCGGGCGGGGTGGCGCACGATCAGCTTCGCGCCGGCGGACGATCGGGACTGGCCGGAAGGGTCGTCGTTCTATCACTACGGCAAGCTCTACGACCGTCGTGACATGGGCTACCGCGGGCCGGGCTTCACCTACGCGCCGATGCCCGACCAGTACATGTTCGCGGCCCTGCAACGACTGGTGCTATCCAAGCCCCACCGGCCGCTCTTCGCGGAAGTGGACACGGTGTCGAGCCACATGCCCTGGAGCCGCATCCCGCGGCAGATCCCTTGGAGCGAGGTCGGCGACGGCTCGATCTTCGACCGCGTGCCGATGTATCGCAAGCCGGAATCGTTCTGGTGGCACCCCCGCGAGGTGAAGGCCGCCTACGCGCGCTCCCTCGAGTACTCGCTGAAGGTCCTGATCTCCTACGTGCAGCGCTACGGCAGGAAGAACCTCGTGCTCCTCGTCGTGGGAGACGAGCAGCCGCTGGCGATCGTCAGCGGGACGCACGCAAGCCACGACGTGCCGATCTCGATCATCGCCCACGACCCGTCGGTCCTCGAGCGGATCGGAGGCTGGGGCTGGCAGGCGGGCCTGCTGCCCAGCCCGCGCGCCCCGGTCTGGCCGATGAGCGCCGTCCGCAACAGGTTCCTGACCGCCTTCGACTCAGAGGCTGGGCCGCGATGACCAGGACGCTTCGGGCGTGCGGCCGGACGCTGTGGGCGTGCGGCCGCGTCGTCGGCCCCGTCCTCGTCCTCGCCGTCCTGGTCTGGCGCCTCGGCGCCGGTCCGTTCCTCGACGGCGTCCGCTCGGTCGACGGCCGGGCGCTCGCCGCGGCGAGCGGCGTCGTGGCGCTGACCACGGTCTGCTGCGCCTGGCGGTGGACGGTCGTGGCCCGCGGCCTCGGCGTCGAGCTCTCGCTGTCCACCGCGATCGCCGCCTACTACCGGGCGCTGTTCCTCAACGTCACGCTGCCCGGCGGAATCGCCGGCGACGTCCACCGCGGAGTCAGCCACGGTCGCGACGTGCGCGACGTCGGCCGCGCGCTCAGGGCCGTCGTGTGGGAGCGCGCAGCCGGCCAGGTCGTGCAGGTCCTGCTCACCGCGGTCGCGCTGCTCGCGCTGCCCTCGCCCGTCGAATCGGCGATGCCGCCGGTGGCGATCTCGCTCGCCCTCGCGGCGCTCGTCGTCGTGCTCGCAGCGAGGCTGCGGCCGGATCGGACGTCCGCGTGGGGGCGCGTGCGCAGCGCCGCGGCCGCCGACGTCCGAGGCGCGCTGCTCGTCCGGCGGGCGTGGCCGCGCATCGCGCTCGCATCCGCGCTGGTCCTCGGCGGCTACGCGATCACCTTCGTGATCGCCGCGCGGAGCGTCGGGATCACGGCGCCGCCGTCCCGCATGCTGCCGATAGCCTTGCTCGCGATCATGGCGATGGCGCTGCCGAACGTCGGTGGCTGGGGGCCACGCGAGGGCGTGACGGCGTGGGCGTTCGCGGCGGCCGGCCTCGGCGCCGGGCGAGGCGTCGCGACCGCGGTCGTCTATGGCGTGATCGTGCTCGTCGCGAGCCTGCCAGGCGCCGCCGTCCTGCTCGTGGCATGGTTCCGTGGTGCCCGGCCTCCCGCGCGCAACCAGCAGCCGCTCGGGGAGGGAGCAACGCATGCCTGATCGCCCCTACGTGCTGCTCAGCTGCGGCATGTCGATCGACGGCTACCTCGGCAGCGCCGCGCCTCGGCGCCTCGAGCTGTCCAACGACGCGGACTTCGACAGGGTCGACGCGGTGCGCGCCTCCTCCGATGCGATCCTCGTAGGCGCGGCGACCGTGCGGATCGACAACCCGCGGCTGCTCGTGCGCTCGCAGGACCGCCGCGCCGAGCGGGCGGCACGCGGGCTCCCGCCGTCGCCGCTGAAGGTCACCGTGACCGAACGGATGCAGCTCGACTCCCGCGCCGACTTCTTCACCGCCGGCGACATCGAGAAGCTCGTCTACTGCGCGAGCCCGCGCGTGGGCGACGCCCGCTCGCGACTGGGCACGGTGGCGACGATCGTCGACGGCGGCCGGCGGGTGAAGATGCGCCGCCTCACCGAGGACCTCGGCGAGCGCGGCGTGCAGCGGCTGATGGTCGAGGGCGGCGGGAACGTTCACACCCAGTTCCTGACCGACGACCTCGTCGACGAGCTGCAGCTGGTCGTCGCTCCCCTGTTCGTCGGCGACTCCCGAGCCACGCGCTTCGTGAGCGACGGCCGTTTCCCGTGGAATCCCGGCCGGCGCGCGAGGCTCGCCGAGGTCCGGCAGATCGGCGACGTCGTGCTGCTGCGCTACGCGCTCTCGCCGCGGTTCGAGGGGTGAGATCCGCTCCTCACGGGAGGACCAGCAGGTCGGCGTGGCCGACGGTGACCGTCAGCTCTCCGGCGCTCGCCTGCTCCAGACGCTCGCGCGCATACGGCTCGCAGCGGGCGCGCAGCTCGATCTCCTGCTCGCACGCGGCATCGACCCAGCCGGTGAGCCACTCCGCGGCCAGGTCGGAGTGCGCGGGGTCGGCGGGATGGGCGGGACCAAGTCTCCAGGGGCTCGGCCGGAGCAGGACCTCTGCGCCCAGCCTGCTGAACGCCTCGACGGCGAAGCCGACGGCGTCCGGCCCGAGCAGCCTGCCGCGCTCCGTCGCGCGGCGTTGATGCGCGTTGAACGCGGCGGTGACGCGGCGGTCCAGCGGCAGCGCGGGCGCGAGCTCGACGCGACCGGTGACCGACAGGGTCAGCAGGATCGGGCACTGAGCTGCGGCGCAGACGCCCGCCAGCCGGTCCAGCTCGCTCTCGGTCAGCAGGTCCAGCAGCGCCGAGGCCGTGATCAGGGCAGCCCCGGCGAGGTCGCGCGCGTTCACCTGGGTGAGGTCCGTGCGCCTCGCCTCGACGGTGACGGGCGCGCCGTCTGCGGCCGCCGCCGGTCGGTCGTGGGCGACGGCGAGCGCGAGCAGGTCCGCGTCCCGGTCGTGCAGCACCCAGCGCTGCTGCCCCGCCAGCAGCGGCGCGAGCCAGCGGCCCATCGCGCCGGTGCCGCAGCCGAGGTCGTGGATCACCCGGCGGCCGCTCGCGGGGAGCGCTCGCTGCAGGCGGTCCACGAGGTCGCGTGCACGGGCCTTCGCATCGGCGGGCTCTCGCAGCGCAAGCCCTCTCGGACTGACCCTGGTCGCGCCCGCGTTCATCGCCTCGCCTCGGACAGCACGCGCGCAACGACGGATGCGGTGCTCGACCAGCGGGGAAGCGACTCGCGCCGCTCGCAGGCGGCCCGCCGCAGCCGTGCTCTCAGCTTCGCGTCACAGAGCCAGTCGCGCAGCGCCTCGCCGAGCGCCACGGGGTCCTCGGGTGCGACGAGCAGCCCCGGCCTGATCCCGGCTGCGCCCTCGCCGAGGGCCTCCGCCAGCCCGCCGACCTCGGCCGCGATCACCGGCAGGCCCCGCGCGAGCGCCTCGGTGACGACCAGGCCATACGTCTCGGCCCGCGAGGCCAGCACCAGCAGGTCCGCGGAGGCGTAGCTGCCGTCGAGATCCTCGCCGGTGCGAGGTCCCGGGAAGGACACGCGCTCGCCCAGCCCGGCGTCCGCGGAGCGCCGACGAAGGCTTGCGACGAACGGCGGATCGCCCTCCAGGCCGCCCACGCACGCACAGGTCCAGGACAGCTCCGAGATCGACGCGAGCGCGGCGAGCAGGACGTCGTGGCCCTTCTCGAAGGTCACGGCGCCGACGCAGAGCAGCGCTCCGCCTGCCGCGGTCCCGCCTGCCGGCTCGGCGGCCTCGACGCCGGGCTCGGCGACGCGCACCCGGTCGGCGGGCAGCCCGTACAGGTCGAGCAGCCGGCGGCGGGCCCACGCGCTCGTCGTCACGATCGCGGTGGCGGCGGCGAGCACCGCGCCCTCTCGCCGCCGCGCCTCGTCGTCTGCCGGGCGGTGGCCGAGCGGCATGTGCACGAGCACGACCAGGCGCAACCGGCGCGCCTGCGGCACGAGCGCCTCCGGCGCGGTCGAGGCGATCAGCCCGTCGAGCAGCACGACCGCGTCATCGGGGATCTGCTGCAGGGCCCCTGCGAGCGCCGCGAACGACGCCGTGCCGGGACGACCCCAGAAGCCCGGGACGGCGCGCTCGCGCACCGACCAGCCGAGCGAGCGAAGCTCGCGGCAGAGATGGCGGTCGTAGGTGTTGCCGCCGCTCGGCCGGGCCGGGTCGTCGATGCCGTCGGGCACGAGCACGTGAACGGCCCTCACAGCGGCCGCTCGCAGCTCGCCCAGGCGAGATGCGACTCGTGCAGCGTGACGGCGAGGGCGTCGAGCTCTCGGGCGCGCTCGCCGAGGGCGCCGGCGGGCACGCGCTCGGCGAGGCGATCCGCGATCACGCGGGCGAGCGCCTCGGTCGTCGTGTTGATGCCCGCGAAGGCGGGCTCGTCGTCGAGGTTGCGGTAGGTGAGCTCGGCCAGCACCGCGCGCAGCTCCTGCGCTGCTCGGCCGATGTCGACCACGATGCCGTCGGCGTCGAGGACCGCGCGCCGGAAGGTGGCGTCGACCACGTAGGTCGCGCCGTGCAGGCGCTGCGCAGGCCCGAAGACCTCGCCCTGGAGGCTGTGGGCGATCATCATGTGATCGCGTACGGTCACGCTGAACACTGTCACTCCCCGTCGTAGGTGATGATGTGGCAGAGCGCCGGCAGACGCCCCGCGGCGAGGCGGGCCATCACGTCCGGCAGCTCGCGGAAGCGGGAGCGCCCGGAGAGGAGCGCGTCGAAGGCGGGGTCCCGCAGCAGCTCGAGCGCGAGCGCCAGCCGCTCCGCGGTGCTGCGGCGTCCGGCGCGGGCGGGGGAGAGGGTGCCGACCTGGCTGGCGCGGATGCCGAGGCGGCGCGAGTGAAACGCGCCGCCGAGCGACAGCCGGACCTCCGCGTCGCCGTACCAGCTGAGGTCGATCACGGTGCCCTCGGGCGCGAGCAGCTCGAGCGAGCGCTGGAGCCCGGCCGAGGTCGCGCTGGCGTGCACGACCAGCTCGCGAGCGCCGGCCGCCTCGTCGGGCAGCGCAAAGTCGACGCCGAGCGCGGCCGCGACCTTCGCCCTGCCGGCATCGACGTCGACGAGCGTCACCTGCATCGCCGGGAAGCCGCTCAGCAGGCGCGCCACGCAGCAGCCGACCATCCCGGCGCCCACGACGGCGACGCGGTCGCCGAGCAGCGGCGCGGCGTCCCAGAGGGCGTTGACGGCCGTCTCGACCGTACCGGCGAGAACGGCCCGAGCGGGGGGCACGTCCGCGGGCACGACGGTCACCGCGCTCGCCGGCACGACGTAGGCGGTCTGGTGCGGATATAGGCAGAACACCGTGCGGCCGCGCAACTGCGAGGGCCCCTGCTCCACCTCGCCGACGCTCAGATAGCCGTACTTGACGGGGCCTGGGAGATCCCCCTCCTGGAAGGGCGCCCGCATCGCCGCATATTGGCCTGGCGGCACGGCGCCGCGGAACACCAGCGTCTCGGTGCCGCGGCTGACGCCGGAGCACACGGTGCGGATGAGCACGTCGTCCGGCCCGGGGTCGGGCAGCGCGGCCGGCCGGATCTCGCCGCAGCCGGGGGAGCGCAGCCAGAACGCGCGCGCATCGGCCCGCTCGCTTCCGGGTGCGCAGGGAAAGGTCGATGCTCGATAGCGCGTCCTCTTCATCAGAATGCTGCGACGGCCAGGATAGACCGGAGCGACTGACGCGATGTCAGACAGGACCTTCCTCGCCATCGGCGCGACGATCGTGGCGCTCGCCCTCGGCGCGTGCGGTGGATCGAGCGGCGGCGGCGCGTCATCCGCGGCGCTCGCGACCTCCTCTGCCGCCGCCAATCCGGTGCAGCGAGAGAACTCGCGCCCGGGCACCTCCGGCTGGGAGATCCCAGCCGGCGCGGGAAGGGTGATCACCGGGTACGCCTCGGAGACCAGCGTCGCCCCTGGGCAGAGCTTTCACCTGCACGTGGACGCACCGCGCGGCTCGCGCTATCGCGTGCTCGTGTACCGGCTGGGGTGGTAGGGGGGGATCGGGGGGCGCCTCGTCACGTGCGTGCCCGGCTGCCGCGGCAGCCGCGCCGCGGTCGCACAGCCCCCGCCGACCACGCCCGCCTCCGTCACCGGGCTGTTCCGGGCCCCCTGGCGGGTGACCGATCGCGTCGAGATCCCGCCTGACGCGGTCTCCGGCTACTACGAGGCCAAGCTCGAGATCGTGGGCGGCGCGCACGCCGGCGCCGTCGGGAGCGTTCCGATGATCGTGCGCCAGAGCCCGGCGGCGCCCGCGTCCGCGGTTCTGATCCAGGTGCCGGTCAACACGTGGGAGGCCTACAACCCCTGGGGCGGCAGGAGCCTCTACCAGTTCGGCACGAGCAGGCACGCCCTCGAGGTGTCCTTCGATCGGCCCTTCGACCAGCGGGAGCTCCACGACATGGGCACGGA
The DNA here is from genome assembly GCA_037915935.1 of Solirubrobacterales bacterium. Lineage (GTDB taxonomy): Bacteria > Actinomycetota > Thermoleophilia > Solirubrobacterales > Solirubrobacteraceae > Palsa-744. The sequence continues at coordinate 23,087 of JBAIYK010000037.1, forward strand.
GCTCGAGCTGCCCTGGGTGCGCTTCCTCGAGCGCAACGGCATCGACGTCTCCTACCAGACCGACGTCGACACGGACAGGGCCCCCGGATCGCTGCTGCGCCACCGCTTGGTGTTCGCGATCGGCCACGACGAGTACTGGACGCAGCGAATGCGCGGCGCCTTCGACCGGGCACTCGCGCTGTCGAGGAACCTGATGTTCGGCTCCAACAGCGGCGAGTGGCGGATGCGCTACGCCGCCGGCCGGCGAACGATCGTCGAGTGGCGGGACCCGTCGATCGATCCGATCCGCGACCGGCGCTTCGACGATGGGTTCTTCAGGACGTTCGGCGAGCCCGAGTGCAGGCTGATGGGAGTGCAGCACGAGTGGGCCGCGCAGCGCGATCTGACCGCGCCGCCCACCTCGTACACGGTCGTCGGGCCGAGCAGCGATCCGTGGCTGGCGGCCGCCGGTTTGAAGCCGGGGGACGTGATCCCCAAGGTCGTCGGCTACGAGTGGGACTCGCTCGTTCCCGCCTGCTTTGCCGGTCGGGTCGTGCCGCTGATGACCGCGCTCGACCGCGGGTCCGACGGCGTCCTGCGTAGCGCGGACATGGTGCGGGCGACCGCGCGCAGCGGAGGCCGCGTGTTCGCGATGGGAACGATGGAGCTGGCTTCGGCGCTCGACGACCTCGACGGGCGCTCTCCCAACCCGCGGATCGTCGCGCTCGTGAAGACAGCGCTCCGCGATCTCACTCGCCCCGCCCGCCCAGCCGCGCCGTAGACGTGAGCTCAACTCCGCTCATCACTCGCAGCACTCGAGAGGTCCGTTCCATCGACGGTTCCAGGGTTGCGGGAGCCGGCGGCGAGGAACGCGGTCCCGAAGCACAGCTCGGTCCAGGAGAGATCGGTCAGCTCCTCCTGCATCGCCGTGCGGATCGCCTCCCACGGACGGCGCATCATCCACTCGTCTATCGACGCGAAGGGCCGCACGACCGCGGTCCCGAGCCGCGCCAGCCACCGGGGCGTGTTGACGGGAACCTTCAGATCGAGCACGACCCAGCGCCCGCCCGCGGAGAGGGCCACGGCGCCGTGGGCGATCACCTCCGCGCACTGCGGCACCTGCGAGAGGGCGTATGTGGACAGGATCGCGTCGACCTCGCTCGGGAAGTCGAAGTCGGCCGCGTCGGCCTGCACGAGGCTCACGTTGCTCCAGCCGCTGCTCTCCACCCGATCCTGGGCCTTGGCGAGCATCGCGTCGGTCAGATCGACGCCGACGATGCGGCCGCCGGGACCGATCGCGTCCTCGATCAGCGGGAAGTTGAGGCCCGTGCCGCATGCGACGTCGACCACGACGTCGCCCGGGCGAAGGCCGAGCGCTCGCATCGCCCGCAGGCGCTGCGCCCGCTGGGGGTAGCCGGGCGCGGGGTAGAGCCGGGAGGTGACGTCGTAGCGCTTCGCCTTCTTGCGGTACGTCTCGATCAGGCGCTCTCGTCTGCGGTCGATCTCGCTCACGGGATGCTCCTCGGTCTCGGCGGCGTCGCGACGCAGCCGCATGCCACCCTCCATCTACCGGGAATCCGAGCCGCCTGGCGTCGCGGACTCGACCGCGGCCTCGGACTCGACCGCAGCCTCGGACTCGACCGCAGCCTTGATCGCGACCATCTCGCGATCGCTCACGCGCTGGATCCTGCCCTTCAGGATGCTGGGAGGGATCGCGCGCATGATGCCCATCAGGTCGACCTCGATCCACATCAGCGCCTCGGTCGTCCGCCCACCGTCCAGCGGCTGCAGCTCCATTCCCCAGCGCGCCGCGGAGGTGCCCATCGGCCCCGCGAACGCCACGCGGCGGGGCGCCTCGACGGCGGTCGCCTCCTGACTGCGGCCGCGGCTCGTCCCGAGGATCCCCTTCGCTCGCTGGTCCACTCGCGATCCGGGCTGAAGCGGACCCCCTCCGCGAACCTCGCATTCGAGTACGGTTGGCGCCCACTCCGGCCAGCGTCCGACGTCACAGACATACGCCCACACCTCAGGGACGCTGCCGGCGATCGTTATGCGGCTCTCGGTTCTGATCGCCATCGCGTGTCCTTTGTGTCGATCACGTCCAGGTAGCCGCACTATGGTACTCGGCGGCGCTCTGGTGCTTCAACGACTCCACAGCCCCGGACTCAGCCCCTGACGCCAGCTTGAGTCTCGGCCGCTACCTGATCGGCGTTGCTGCGCTGCTGTGCGTGCTGGGCTCGCTCGGCGTCGGCGCGGCCGCCCTCCGGCGGCATCTCCTCCCGGGCTGGCGCGGCGCCCATGCCCGCCTGGCCGAGATCGTCATCGGGTGCGCGCTGCTGGTCGGGATCATCGAGGTTCTCGGGACCGTCGGACTGTTCAGGCTGGCGCCGATGGTCGTGGGCTCGATCACCGTCGGATCGGCGCTGAGACTCGGGCTGACGTCGCGCCCGAGTGCGTGGGTCGCCGGCCCTCGCGCCGCCCGGCCAGGAGCTGCCGGCGCCGTCCTGATCCTCATGTCGGTGGCCGGCCTGGTCGTCGTGCTGCTCCTGTGGACGGGACGGAGCCTCCACTCGTTCGAGCACGGGATCACCGGCGCCGATTCGCTGGCATACCACCTGCCGCATGCGGCCTCCTATGCCCAGACCGGTCAGATCCGGGCGATCCGCTACACCGATTACGCCTACCTGACCGGGCTCTATCCAGCCACCTCAGAGCTGTTCCACGCGCTCGGCATCGTGCTGATGGGCAACGACGTGCTCTCGCCGGGCATCAACCTCATATGGCTCGCGCTCACGTTGCTTGCGGCCTGGTGCATCGGCTCCGTCCGGGGATTCGGCTCCACGTCGATGCTGGCGGCGGCGCTCGTGATGGCGACGCCGATGATGCTCGGCAGCAACGCCGGAACCGCCGACAACGATCTCCTTGGCGTGTTCTTCATCATGGCGGCCCTCGCCGTGTGGATGCGCACCGCCGACATGCCGAGGACCGACACGCGGGCGTACCGCGGCGGCAGCATGGTCGCCGCCGTCGCGGCCGGGCTGGCGCTGTCGGTGAGGCTGAACCTGCTGGGTCCGGTGGGGGCGCTCACGCTTGCCGCGATCGCGTTCGCCCCCAGCGGCCGGCGCCGGAGCGCGATCGGGTGGTGGATCGGCGGGCTCGTCCTCGCCGGCGGCTACTGGTATGCCCGTAACCTGATCGCGCTCGGGAATCCGCTCCCGTGGTTCAGCTTCGGCGTGCTGCCGACGCCTCACCCGCCGCCGCTGCAGCAGGGCAACAACTACTCGCTGGCCGACTACGCCACCCACCTCCGGATCCTCCGCGACTGGCTGATTCCGGCGTTGAACCTCAACCTCGGGCCCTGGTGGCCGGCGCTGGTCGCCGCCGCAGTGATCGGTCCTCTCGTGTGTCTGTTCTCCAAGCGCGACCGGGTGATCCTCGCCGCGGCTCTGATCGCCCTGGCCTCCCTCGTTGCCTACCCATTGACTCCGCTCACGGCTTGCGGGCCCTGGGGACATCCCTACTGCCTGCATTCCAACGTCCGTTACGGAGCTCCCGCGCTGACGTTGGCGCTGGCCGTCACCCCGCTGGCCCTGCTGTTCAGGAGCCAGCTTGGCCGCTTCGCGGCGGCGGCCGGGCTCACGACGCTGCTCGTCGCCACGGTGACCCTGCGCCGCGTGTGGACACCGGACAACCTGGGCGGAGCGCCCGCCGCCGTGGTCCTCGCGCTCGTGGCGGCGGTGATCGTCGTGCTCAGACCGTGGTCGCCGATGCCGCTCCGGCGCCCGCTCGTCCGCGTCGCCGCCGCAACGCTGGCTCTCTCGCTCGCGCTGGCCGGGGTCGCGGTGGGCTACTGGGGCGCCCGGGACTACCTGAGGCGCCGATATGCCGAGAAGTACGGGCCGTTCGCCGTCTACGAGGCGTGGCGCTGGGCTCGGGGCCTGCACCACGCGCAGATCGCCCTCGCCGGCACCTTCGGCTTCTTCTTCGGCTACCCCCTCTGGGGCCTCGACGATTCCAATCGCGTCGTGTACATCGGCCAGCGCGGTCCCGATGGCTCGTTCCGGCCGATAGCCGGCTGCCGGGCCTGGCGCACGGCGCTGAGCCGGGGGCACTACCAGTACGTGGTCACGACCGCCCGCGCGGTCTTCTTCACCACGCGGCTCGTGCGCTCGCCGGAGGTCGACTGGACCCGGACCGACCCTGCGGCAAGGCTCGTGCTCTCCCCGAGCTGGGCGATCCAG
>JBAIYK010000043.1:0-5266 GCA_037915935.1 Solirubrobacterales bacterium
GAGCCCCGCTTGTGCGTCATCGAGGCTCACGAGTGCGCGCCCGGTTGCTGCGGCGGTGGCGATGATCAGCAGGTCGGTCGCCTTGCTCGAGCGCCGCGCGACCGGCCGACCACGGCTGATCTAAGGCTTGTGTGCTTGCGCGCGGTCGTGTAGCAGTGCGAGGAGGCGACGCTCGATCGGAAGTAGAGAATGGTGTGCCGTCGCTGGGTTGCTTGGACCGGCGACGAATCCGAGCATCACGACGTATCGCCCGGCTACAAACCAGAGCCGGTCTTGGAATCCTTGCGGCGTTCGCCTTTCACAGGTCCGCAGGAAGTCGATGCAGCGCACTCTGCGGACACCTGAGATGGCTGCGCCGCCGATGGACGAGCGAAGCGAATACAGGGCGATCTTCAGTCGCGGCAACCCCGCGCTCTTGGCGAGTTCGTCATGCACGATGCACCTGAGCCCTCGGCGACCGCTGGCGGCCCTTATGTAGCGTCTGGCGGTGGACGGGTCATGTACGCGGTACACCGCCGACAGCACAGTCTGTACCGGGACCTTCTGCCTCTCGAACAGCGCCGAGACGAAGCCGTGGACAGCTCCCTCGAGGATCGGGCCGCCGTCGCACGCTTCAACTCGGCTGTCGAGAGGACCGGATCTCGTCTCGCCGAGACTCAGCACGGTCTTGAAGCCGGGGAGGTCCGAGGCGCGCAGATTGACCTCGCCGGCGAACAGGCGCGCTTCGCTGAGGGGCGCCGCCTTGCTCGTGTATGCCCACATGCAGGTGACAGCTGCGGCGAGTACGAGGCAGGTCTGGGCGAGCCGTGAAGACGGAATGACTCTTGGCATCGACGCGATCCTATCCTCTCGACGACAGCCGGATCAGGACTTTGAGGTATAGTCAGCGCCGCATGCGCAGCGCGAGGCGGCACGGCGGGCTCGGCGCCCTGACATCGACGCTGCTGCTGGCACTGATCGGCATCGCCGGCACAGCCGCCGGAAGCTCGATTCAGTATTGCGCCCAGATCCCGATCGTCGGCGGCATACCGCCGTGGGGCTTTCACACCGGACCGCCGATCACCGGCGCGACCGGCAGCTACGCACGCGGCCACGGCAACATAGATCTGAGCGCGAACACGGTCTCCGGCATCCTCTGCCAGGTCGACCGCTTTCGAGGCGGGCCCGACCGCCTGATCATCATGACGGTGAAGCGCCATCTCGTCTACCACTCCCATCATGCGGTGATGTGGGGAGTGCCCGGCAACATCATGAAGATCATCGTCCGCGTGCGGAGCAGCACCGATCCGAGATGCGAGGTCGGCACGATCGGGCACGTCACCCTGTTCGCAAGCTACAACGGCGTGCGCAGCGACAGCGTGCAGTTCCGCTTCCCGGCCGCATGCAGCGACCACGACCACCTCTACCACGGGCCTCAGGTCAACAACCAGGTCCCGCCGCTGTAACGAAGCTCCCGCCGCGCGATCGAGACGGAGCGCGAGCGACCGCTCCATCGCTTGCTACGTCGGCGACGGCCGGCCTGACGACGTGGGCGCCTCGCGCTCAGCCGTCTGTCTCACGGCGGCGATGTGCTCCTCGGTTATCCGCCCATCCGAGGGCACGTGCGGATGGTGCACGTGGCAGAGCCTGTAGTGACCGTGGCGAAACCTTCCCCAGCGAAAGCAGCCGCTGCGGTGACAGACGAGGTTGGCGACGATGCCGCCGATTCCTATGAGGCTGACGACACCGACGATGAGGCCAAGCCATTCCGCGTGCGAAGTGGTGAAGGGCAGCGCTGCCGTCACGACGCTGCGGCACGCTAGCGCCGTTGACGGACGGACGCGCCAGGCGTAGATCAGGCCGGAGTCGTGCCTTCGCTACGGGCATCGTCGGGCCGGCGGCAGACTCCGTTCGATCACTCGAGCTGCCCGTAGGCGACGACGACGTCGCCTCATTGGTCGCAGCGCCCGCATCACCCCGTACGGAGGATGCGGCAGCGGCAAGAGGCGGTATCCCGAGTGGCACTCCCCTCGGCGGCTGGCTCCCGAGCACCATCCCGGCGCCGCCGAGGGGGGCGGTGATCCGGGCTCATCGCACCGATGTGAACCTCACTCTCACACACAGCGACCGCGCAGGCGAAGCGGCTGCCGACGCGAGCGGCCTCCGCAGCTACGGCGCTCTGCTCGTCGCGATCCTCGCCGCCTTCGCGATCGAGGGCATCGCTCAACCTGGCAGATGGGAGGTCGTCTTCCTCACCGTGCTGCTGAGCGCGACGCTGCTGCTCGCGCTGCAGGTCGGCAGGGTCCGGCCCGCGATCAAGCAGGCGGCCTCGCTGATCGTCCTCGGGCTGATCGCATTCAGCCTCGTGCAGGCGCTGAGCGGCGAGGTGGACGAACGCGCGGCAAGACTCGCGAACGCGATGCTCGTCGCCCTTGCGCCGCCGGCAATCCTCGTCGGCGTGATCCGCAGGCTGCGCGAGACCGAGTCGGTGACGGTCGAGGCCGTGATCGGCGTGCTCTGCGTCTACCTGCTGATCGGGATGTTCTACTCCTTCCTCTACGGAGTCGTCGATCGGTTCGGCGAAGCTCCGTTCTTCGCCGGCGGCGAGCAGGCGACGATCTCGCGCTGCCTCTACTTCAGCTTCACGACGCTGAGCACGGTCGGCTACGGAGACCTCACCGCGGCGAGCAACCTCGGACACACACTCGCCGTCTCGGAGGCGTTGCTGGGGCAGGTCTACCTCGTGACGGTCGTCTCCCTGATCGTCGGCAACCTCGGGCGCCGGCGGGCGCGTCGACGTTGAACGCTCGCGCCGGCCTGCCTCAGAGCCGTTGCCCGCCGCCGGCTACGTACACGACGACCGTGCGCGCGAGCCGATCCTGCAGGCAGCGCCGACGCGAGTCGAAGAGCATGATGAGAATGCCGGCGCCGAGCGGTATCGCGGCGATGCAGAGACCGACGAAGCGCAGCAGCGCGCGCCGCGGCTTCAGCCCTCCACGCCCACCGGAGTCGAGGACGGCGATCGACATCACCCGCGCTCCCGGGGTCTGGCCGGCGGAGGACCAGAAGAAGACGAAGTACGCGGCCGGCCACAGCAGCGCGAGCGCGGCGAGCACTGCGGCGATCGCCGCGTCCGCCCTGCTCGGCAAGTGCAGCAGCGACACCCCGAGCCCGACGGTGACGCCGACCGTCGCCGCGACTGCCCATATGAGCGCGCCGTCGACGGCGAATGCGATCATGCGCGTGACGAGGCCCGCGTAGCCGGCGGCACCCGAGCGCGGCTCGACGGGACGCCCCCGCACCCGCCTGATCGCCTCGGCCTGAGCGCGCCTGGCCCGGTCCTGCGGCGCCTGCAGGTCGGAGTCGCCCGGCGACGCGATGCGCGGGGTATCGGCGGACGGGTGACGCGGAGCCTCACTTGCCCGGTCCTGCACCGCTCTCACGGCGAGGTCGCGCGGCACCCGCGAGGTCGGCTTCGATGTGGGCTGCGGGGATGCGGGCTGCAGGCTCACCGGTGCGCCAGTCCCTGGGGTCCGCCCGCGTTCGTGCCGCGCAGACGGCGCGGCCCGGACTCCTCGGCGCGCCCATGCCGCACCCTCGCAGCGAGCGCCTGCACGCGCGCGTCCGCCCTGCGCGAGCGGTCGCGCAGCCGCTGCGCCATCTCCTCGGCGAAGCCGCTGCCCTGGTGGCTGATCGCCTCGGTGACCGAGGGGCTGCGCGCGATCTCGTCGACGAGGATCCAGATCGCCTCGCTTTCGAGCAGCTGCGCGACCGCCTCCTCGACGAGCGGGCCCTCGAATGCGGTCGCGAGCATCCGCTGCAGCTCAGGGCCGGCGAGCGCGCGCGCCGCGACCTGCTCGGCGATTCCATCCGAGAGCACGCGGTCTGCGACGCGCTCGGCGATCCCCGACTCCTCCACCCGCGAGAGCACGCCCTCGAGCACCTCCTCGCTCAGCAACCGCGCCCAGAGCGCGTCGGATGCGTCCGCGAGCGCGCCGCGAAGGGCGTCGCGCAGCTCATCCCACAGACGCCGGCGAAGGCGCCGGCCGGGGGCGAGCAGAGCGGCGTCGAGCTCGCCCAGCGCGCGTCTTTGCAGACGCACGCCCGCCCCGAGCAGCGCGGCGGGCGTCTGGAGGCAGGGCGCCGCCGCTGCTCCGCCTGCCGCCGCGAGGTGGGACAACAGGCCCAACGTCTGGTGTCGATCAGATTTCGTCTTCGAGCTTCGCTCCATGCGCGATCAGCCCGTATACGACGAGCACGTCGAGCGTGAAGACCGCAAGCGAGAGCCACGGGTAGGTCGGCAGGTACAGCAGCTGGGCGATCGCGCTCAGCGAGGCGATCACGACGCCGGTCCACCGCGCCCAGGACGACTTCACCCAGATGCCGGCGGCGACGCACATCTCGAAGGCGCCGACGAACGTGAGCACCCATCCCCACGTTTTCAGTTCGCTGAAGACGAAGTGGGTGTTCGCGACGTAGAAGCTCGATTTGGCGATCGCGGCGATGCCATAGATCATGTTCAGCGTGCCCGCGATCATCATCAGCACGCCGGCGAAGATCACCCAGCCGTAGCCGGGCTGTTCCTCGGGTTCGACGTAACGCGGTTCGATCCGCTGCCGAGCCGCGGCGCTCGGCTGTTCGCTTGCGACTGCATGTCCGTCACTCATGGAGCACCTCCTGTGATGTGAGCCCCGTAGAGGAGCCTCTGTCCAGGCAGCGTATGGAGCGCAGATCGGAGCGCATCACTCGAAGCGGGTGATGCTCGCAGGGGCGTCCGCTTCGATGCTCTGCCAATGAGCGTCGCCGCGCAGCAGCAGAGCCACCGTCATCGCGCACTCGTGCCGACGCTGCTCGCAGTCGCGACGCTGATCGGCTTCGTCGCCTGCTTTGCGCTGTGGGTGAACCGCCAGGCGCTGAACACCGAGAACTGGACGAGCACGAGCAGCGAGATCGTCGCCGATCCGCACGTCCAACAGGCGCTCAGCACGTATCTCGTCAACGAACTGTTCGCCTCCGGCAAGGTCCAGGCGAGGCTGCAGTCGGCGCTGCCAGAACAGCTCGAGGGCCTCTCCGGGCCGCTCTCGGCGGGCGTCAGGCAGCTCGCGCAGCGCGCGGTCCCGAGCCTGCTCGCCGCGCCGAGGGTGCAGCAGCTGTGGCGCAACGCGAACCACGCCGCCCATCAGTCCCTGATGAAGATCCTGAACGGGGGTGGAAACGTCGTCTCCACCGAAAAGGGGGTGGTGACGCTCAACCTGCACGAGCTCGTCACCGAACTCGCCGCGCAGCT
>JBAIYK010000079.1:0-2826 GCA_037915935.1 Solirubrobacterales bacterium
GGGGGCCGGGCGCGCTCGGCGCGGGCGCCGGCTCGTGCGAGGGTGACGCCGGGGCGTAGCTCGACATTCCCGCTCAGCCCGCGCGCCAGCCGCTGAGGCGGTCCCGCCAGCCGCCGGGGCGCGCCCATCGGCCGGCGAGGCGCGTGCTCGCCTCCCGGCCCGCGAGCAGCAGCAGGCCGGCGAGCATCAGCGCGATCGCCGCGAGCAGCGGCGTCGGCAGGCTGCTCGCCGCGGAGGCGAGGTTCGCGTGCACGACCCCAGGCAGCACTTCGCGGCCGCCGAGGTGGATCGGGGCGGCGGGGACGTGACGTGCCCGTTCGACGGTGTGCTGTTCGGCCGGAGTGAGGAACGGGATTTCGGCGTTGCCGTTGCCGGCGGCGCCGCCGCCAGAGAGGCCACTGCCGCCGCTGCCGGCCGAGCCGCCGCCGATGCCGCCCTGGCCGCCTCCGGCGCCGGTGCCGCCGCGATGGCCGGCGGCTTTCAGCTCCGCCTGGGTGATGAGTTCGCCGCAGTCGGTGTACTCGGTGATTTCGGTTTCCATCTCTTCCAGCGCCCGCCGGTACTGCTGCACGGTGTAGCCGGAGATCGGCTGCCCGTGCGAGCAGCGTTCGATGATCTTCATCCCGACGTCGCCGAGCGCGCTTGCCGGCAGGACGAGCGCGGCGGCGAGCGCGAGCGTCGCGGCGGCTGTCGCCCTCATCGACACGCGCCCAAAGCTACCAGCGGCCGCGGGAGAGGTTGACGCTCGCGAGCGCATGCGAGAAGCCTTCCGCCCACGCCTGCGCGGTGTAGGCGGACACGTCGAGCGCGCCCGCCTTTCCGAGCCGCTGCCGCAGACCGGCGTCGCGGGCGAGGCGCCGGAGCGCGCTCGCGAGCGCCTGCGGGTCGCCCGCCGGCACGACCAGCCCATTGCGTCCGTCGCGCACGAGGCCGCCCGCCGCCGCGCCGACGGCGTCGGTGACGATTACGGGCAGCGACCTGTTCATCGCCTCGTTGACGACCAATCCCCATGGCTCTCGGAACGTCCTCGTCGGGATCGAGGGCAATACGAGAACATCGGAGGCGGCGTAGAAGTCGCGCAGCTCTGTGGGATCGACAGGCTCGATGCAGACGATTCCGGGGTCCACCGCGCCGCCGGCGGGGACCCAAGGGGGGGCGGGCCCCACGCCGACGAGGACGAGCGCGGCGGTGGACGCAGCGAGACCTGACATGCGCCAGGCCTCGACGAGCGCCCGAAGTCCCTTTTCCCGCGATCGCCTCCCCGCAAACAGAAATCTCAGCTCCGCCCCCTGCGGCCAGGCTGGATGCGTCGGCGCCGTCGCCGGCCCCGACCAGAAGTCGTTGTCGACCGCCTGCGGCGCGACGTGGACGTTCCTCGCGCCGTGGCGACGCACGTACTCGCTCACGTGCGGGCCGTAGGTGACGACCGCATCGGCGCTTCGATAGAGGCGCCTGATCAGCGGGTAGGAGGCGATGTGGGCGGGGCTGACCGGGTGCGCCCACAGGGACGACCAGAGGATCGCCGGCGCGCGGGCGAGACGGGCGCCCGCCCAGGCGGCGGGCAGCGCGAGGCGGCCGCCGGTCGAGCAGACGACGGCGCGATAGCGGCCCGAGGCGGCGATCTTCAGCAGTTCCTGCTGCGCGACGAGCCGGTGCGGGAAGGGCAGCGGCTCCGGCGCGGCGGGCGGGGCGGGATCAGCATCGGCCACGCCGTGCTTCGAGCGGCCGCCGAACAGCGCGACCTCGATCCCCTCGCGCTCGTGCAACAGCGCGAGCCCCTGCCGGCGGTAGGGCGGTGCATGCCCCGTCACGAACAGGACCGGCTTCACTTCAGCGCGTCTTCGTATGCCGCGACGGTCTGCGCGCCGCAGCGCTCCCAGGTGAAGTGCGATGCGACGGTCTCGCGCGCGTGCTGGCCCGCCTCGCGCAGTCGCTGGGGGTCGCGCAGCAGCTCGTCGATCCGCTGGCTGAGGCGCTCGACGTCGCCGGGGGGCACGAGCAGGAACCCGTCGCCCGCGGCGGCGATCTCCTCCGGCCCCGGCTCGCCGCGGCAGCCGATCGCAGGCATGCCGGCTGCCATCGCCTCGACGTAGGCGACCCCGAACGCCTCCTCCGTCGAGGGCATGACGAAGATCGTGCCCGCGCCGCGCTCTCGCTGCAGCGCCTCCTGCGGCGGCAGCTGGCCGGTCATCTGCACACGCTCGGCGACTCCGAGCCGCCGCGCGAGCCCTTCGAGCGCGACCCGCTCGGGCCCGTCGCCGACGATCAGGTAGCGCAGGCTCGGATGGCGGGGCGCGAGCACGGCAAGCGCGCGCAGCACGTCGGCGTGGCGCTTGCGCGCGACGAGGTGCCCGACCGTCACGAGCGTCGGCGCCTGGCGCTCGCGCGCCGCCTGCGGGAGGGGGGCGCGCGTCTGCACGGTCGAGCTAGCCGCGCGCTGAGGCAGGTCTGCGCCGAGGTGGACGACCCGCGTCTCATGCGCGCCGTGCGCACGCGCAAGCGTCGCGATGCCCTCGCTGTTCGCGAGCGTGAGCCTCGCCGCGCGAAGCGTGCGGGAGACCGCCTGCGCGCCCTCGCCGCCGAACCTGTGCGCGGTGTAGAGCACGTCGCCGCCGTGGACCGAGATCACGAGCGGCCTCGGCGGGCGCGCGCGCCTCACCGCATCTCCTGCGGGCACCGCGTTGTGGGCGTGGAGGAGGTCGAAGGGAAACTCTCGTCGCAGCGCGCGCAGCGCGAGCGCGAGCGCAGGCGCGGCCCAGGCGCCCCACCGGTGATAGGAGCGCTCGCGCGCAGGAGAGATATAGGGGACGTACCACACCCGCAGCC
>JBAIYK010000105.1:0-4990 GCA_037915935.1 Solirubrobacterales bacterium
AGCGGGAGCCCGAGGCGTCCAGGCGCGCGCCGGCGTCGCGCAGCGCCGAGAGCAGGCGCGGGTGCGCCGCGAGCCACAGCGCCGCCGAGACCCCTGGCAGCGCGGCGCTGCGCAGCAGCGGGCTGACCTCGCGGCCGCGGCCGCCGCTCGAGATCAGCACGAGCCGCTCCGTGCGCTGCGGGAACTGGTAGAAGAACTGCATCGCGACGCCGCCGCCGAGCGAGTGCCCGACGATGCTCGCGCGCTCTATGCGAAGCACCGCGAGGAGGTCGCGGATGCTTGCCGCGTGGGCGCCGAGCGAGTAGTCCCCGCGCGGCGTCGCGGAGTCGCCGTGGCCGATGAGGTCGGGGGCGATGACGGTGTGGCTGGATGCGAGCCGCTGCGCGACCTCGCGCCAGTGGCGCGAGGAGTTGACCATCCCGTGGATGAGCACGACCGGCGGCCCGCTGCCGGCGGTGTGGTAGATGACGCGGTGCCCGTGCAGCTCGATCTGCCAGGGCTGAAAGTCGTCCGCGGGGGCGGCGGACCCGCCCGCGGGAGTGTCGAACCCAGTCACGGCGGCGAGCTTAACGGCTGGGATAGACGACGGCTGCGGCCAGACAGGCGTCCGCGACCAGCCAGCGTCGCTAGGCGCCTGCGTAGGTGACGACCAGGTCGGTCGCGACGCCGGCGAGGAAGCCGAGCGCGATGAACCAGAGGCCGAGCTCGCGCATGCCGTGGCGGCGCATGCTCGTCCAGATCTCGCCGACGACGTAGAGGATCGCGCCGCCCGCGAGGCCGTAGAAGGCGAGCTCGAGCGAGCTGGAGTCGACCTGGTAGCCGACGAGCGTGCCGAGGAAGGTCGGGCCGCCGCCGATCAGGCCGGCAACGATCAGCCACCGCCATGAGGGGCGGACCGCGCCGAGCGGCCCGACGATCCCGAAGCCCTCGGTCGCGTTGTGCAGCGCGAAGCCGATGACGAGCACGGTCGCGAGCCCGATCGCGCCGGTCTTCGCCGAGACGCCTATCGCGAGGCCCTCCGCGAAGTTGTGCAGCCCGATCGCGCCGGCGATCGTGAGGCCGGTCTGCAGCGCGAGCCGGCGGGTCTCGTCGGCCTGCTCGCGGGCGCGTTGCACCGTCCCGATGGGCAGCGCGACGTCCTGCTGGGCGCCGGCGATCGGCGCGGGCTGCGGCCGGGCGGGGCGCACGCGGCGCTCGAGCGTCGCGATCCCGACGACGCCGAGCGTGAAGCCGGCGGCGAGCAGCAGGAACAGCCCTACGACGTGCGAGAGACTGCCGTGGGAGTGCTTGTAGGCGTCGAGCGCGGAGGCGATGATGCTCTCGCCTTTCGCGGACACGTCCATGAAGATGAAGACGAGGATGCCGACTGAGAACATCGCGAGCGCCATCCGCGCGCGCGGGCCGATGTTGCGCATCCGCCCGAGCGGCAGCCCGATGTAGATCGTGATGCCGGCGATCGCGCCTAGCAGTGCGGTTTCGGCAAGTGTCATTCGCGTTCCATGTCCGGTTGCGTGGCCGTCGCGGCCTCGCACCGCACATATTAGGGTGCCCTAACCCAGATCGCGCCGCGAAGTTACATGCTGACGCTGTAAACGAGGTGGGGAGCGCCGGTCGAGCACGGCGCCATCGATCACGGCTCCGCGATACACCGCCGAGGTGCCGGAGGCTCAGGCCGCGTCGCGCAGGACCGCGAAGGCGATGCCCGCCCGCTGCAGGCGCTGCCGCAGCGCCTGACCCATCGCGACCGCGGGCGTCAGCTGCCCCGCGTGCTGCGGCAGCTGGTCGCAGGCGAGGCAGAGCGCCGCCTCGCAGAGGATCTTCGAGGTCTCGTCGTAGCCGGGGTCGCCGCCGGCCACCTCCGCGACAACGCGCTGGCCTTCGCCCTCGCCGACGAAGCGCACGGCGAAGCTGCTGCGCGCGCGGCGCTGCTCGCTCGGGCCCTCGCCGGGCTGCAGGCGGTCGAGCAGCAGCCGGCGCGTCGGCTGCAGCTGCGATAGCGCGAGCGCGCCAATCGCGCCGCCGGCGATCGCGACCGCCCTGCCAGGGCCGCCCGCGACGAGGTAGTGGCCGTAGGAGAAGTCGGGTCCATAGCGCTCGAGCGCCGCCGCCGAGCGCAGCACGACCTGGGGGTCGATCGTCGGCAGCGGCAGCACCCAGCCAAGCTCCGGCTCGTTGTGCGGCGCGCCCGCGATCCCGTGGACCCTGCGGCCCGCCGGCCGTGGCTCGACCTTCTTTCTTTGCGACGCCGCCTGCATCGCCGGCCGCAACCGCGAGAGCGCTCCAACTGTCGAGTGCAGCGTGCCCCCCGAGAAGCCCGCGCTCACCTTCACGAAGCCCTGCACCTTCAGCGGCACGCCCTCTGGCAGCCGCTCGACCGTGAACTGGACGCCGAGGTCGTGGGGGACCGAGTCGAACCCGCAGCAGTGCACGAGCCGGGCGCCGCTCTGCAGCGCCTGCTCGTGGTGGCGCAGGTACATGAGGTCGACGAACTCCGGCTCGCCGGTGAGGTCGACATAGTCGCTGCCGGCGAGCGCGCACGCCTCGACGAGCCCCTCGCCGTAGCTCAGATAGGGGCCGACGGTGCTGATCGCGACGCGCGTCGACTCCGCAAGCTGCCGCAGCGTCGCGGGCTGCTCGACGTCGGCGTGCAGCAGCGGCACGTCGACCTGCAGCCGCTCGCTGAGCGCCTTCAGCCTGCTCTCGTCGCGGCCGGCGAACGCGAAGCGCAGGCCCTCGGGGGCGTGCGCAGCGAGGTACTGCGCCGCGAGGCCGCCGGTGAATCCGGTCGCCCCGAACAGCACGATGTCGTGCTCGCGCCCGTCAGACATGACGACGATCGTACACGCCGCCCGCTGTGGATAGGCTGCGCGAGATGGCCCCCGTCTCGACCGGCTCCGCCTCGCTGGCGCGGCGGATATACGAGCGCTCGCACCTGACCGGCGACTTCACGCTGCGCTCCGGGCAGACGAGCACCGAGTACTTCGACAAGTACCTGTTCGAGTCCGATCCGGCGCTGTTGCGAGAGATCGCCGAGGCGCTCGCGGCGATGCTGCCGGCCGAGGTCGACGCGCTCGCGGGCCTCGAGCTGGGCGGCGTGCCGCTCGCGAGCGTCGCCTCCCAGGCCTGCGGGCTGCCGGCGCTGTTCGTGCGCAAGCAGGCGAAGACCTACGGCACCTGCAGGCTCGCGGAGGGGGGAGAGGTCGCCGGCCGCAGGCTCGCCGTCTTCGAGGACGTGATCACCTCCGGCGGCCAGGTGGTGGAGTCG
This sequence comes from Solirubrobacterales bacterium, assembly GCA_037915935.1. Lineage (GTDB taxonomy): Bacteria > Actinomycetota > Thermoleophilia > Solirubrobacterales > Solirubrobacteraceae > Palsa-744. The sequence goes on from JBAIYK010000105.1 coordinate 3,266, forward strand.
TGCGCGGCGCTGCGAAAGCTCGGCGCCGAGATCGCCGTCGTGTTGTGCGTGATCGACCGCGAGGCGGGAGGCGCGGAGCGGCTGGCCGCGGAGGGGCTGCCGCTGCGCTCGCTGTTCACGATGTCGCAACTGACGACGGCGGCGACGGCCGACTAGAGCGCGCCGACCGCAGCTCCAGTCGGCGTTCGCGCTCAGTTGCGACTGGCGGATCACCTACTCTGCTCCGCCGATGTCACAGGCAATCCAAATCTTCGGATCGGGAAGCGAGACCCGGATCGTGGTCCGAGATTGGCCCGATCGAGAAGCCGACTGGCGTGTGAAGACGACCTCGCAGGATGGACGCCAGTTGTCGGTGGTCGGATGGCACGGCTTTTCTCCCGCGGTCCCCGTTGGCGGCATGAACCTCCACGTCTCACAACGTCGCGCACTGCTGATCGTTCGATACGCGTTGGTCGACACGCTCGTCAGTGGCGATAGAGCCGACGCTCTCGGCGCCTTGGTCGCCTGCGCAGCGGCGATAGCGCAGCGGCTGAAGGCCGATCTGGACGTCGGCAACGGATGCTTGGAATGGCAGCTCGAGCCTAACCGAATGGCCGTGATCCAACAGGCATTTCCAAACTTCAAGCCGGCACGGAAGCGAAATCCTCTCAGGCGAGGCAAGCGTTACCTTCGCTTGGACCCCTGAGCAGGCGCGAACGAGACGCTCAGAGCTGCTGGGCGAGCTTCTCGAACTGCTCTGGCGGCATGCTCTGCCAGGACTCAACCCACTCAGTCACCGTCTCAGCAGTACGGGAATCCATATAGCGCGCGTCCGCCAGCAGGCGCTCGCCGCGCTTCGGCGCTCCCCCGGCAACAGCCGGCGGGGCGTCGGCACAGAGCCGATCGTGGGCTTTCTCAGGCTTCATGATCGGTATCAGGCTACCACCGAATGGCTACCCGGCCCGCACCGCGTCGTGCATCGCCCCGCCCGCGCCGCTCGACGCGCCTGCGGGGTCGGCCGCGCGGTCGCCCGTTGTCCGCGCGCCGGGAACGACGAGCCGCATCGCCGCGGGCACGCCGACGAGCAGGCAGAGCCCGGCCGCGCCGAGCAGCGCGTCATGCACGCGCGCAGCGGTGACGCCGCCGCCGAGCGCGAGCCCGGCGAGCCCCGCGCCGAGGCCGGCGCCGATCAGGCGACCCGCGGACAGCAGCGCGGAGACGCGTCCGTGGCTAGCCTCCGGCGCCGCGTTCAAGGCCGCGCGCGAGGTCGGCGCGAACAGCAGCCCGAGTCCGAAGCCGACGGGCAGCAGCAGCGGCAGCGGCGTCAGCCCCTGCAGCGGCATGCCCGGAATCCCGAGCGCCGCCAGCGCGAGCCCGGCGAGCGCGAAGCCGGCGACCGCGGGCAGGCGCTCCCCGCGCGCGTCGGCGAGCTTGCCGGCGATCGGCGCGGCGAGGCCGACGAGCAGCGCGACGAGCAGCAGCGCGGCGGCCGCGCCGAGCGGCGAGTAGCCGGCAGCGTCCTGCAGGTACTGCTCGGCGAGGAAGAAGCTGCCGATCATCACCATGAAGGCGAGCGTCGCGACGAGCGTCGCGGCGGCGATCACGGGGGAGCGCGGCACCGAGCGCTCGCCGGCCTCGCGCAGCGTCACGTGCGCGGGCACGAGGCTCCAGATCGCGCCGGCGGAGAGCAGCGCGAGCGGCACGAGCGCCCACCAGTCCGCGCGCCAGCCGAGCAGCACGGTGAGC